>WQTS01000107.1 GCA_009786185.1 Bacteroidota bacterium | reverse complement strand
ATGTATGAACGATTTGAGATTACGGAAGAGCAGGCGTTTGAGTTAAACGATTTGGGAACTTACATTCATTGGTTACTGCAATTGGAAGCAGAAGAAAACAGCATCTACACTTTATCCGAAAATGAGATTAACTATTTAATATATTGCGTTGAAACTCACACCGGACGCAGTAGAACGTTTGCAAAAATTATCTTGTGTGAGTTGTATGAGATTTGTATTGAAGATGAGGAAGCGGAAGGCGGTAAGGGGTATGCTGCGGGGAGCGGTGCTGATGAAAGTGAAAAGCAGAAAACGGAAAGCACAAAATCCTCTTCAAATATTGAAGAACTGAACGGCGATACCAAATGGCGTAATTTATATGAAAATATTACCATCCATCCTAATCCTACCACTGGCGAATTAACAATTACAACTGCTGGATATCACATATCAAATATCGAAATATATAATGTTTATGGCAAAAAACTATCATCTTACTATCCCATCACCCCATCATCTCGTCACAAAGTTGACATTTCATATCTAAATTTCGGTATTTACTTTGTAAGAGTAACCACAGAAGCAGATGAAATAGTTAAAAAAATTATAAAACAATAATATCATTTAAACGAAGTTATTTATCAAAAATCTATAATCAAAAAAAATGGCAAGATACACAGGACCACAAACCAAAATTGCAAGAAAATTTAGAGAGCCTATTTTCGGACCGGATAAATATTTAGATAAGAAGAATTATCCTCCGGGACAGCACGGACAAGCCAAAAAACGCGGTAAAATGTCGCAATACGGCGAGCAATTACAAGAAAAACAAAAAGCAAAATATACTTACGGCATGTTGGAGCGCCAATTTAAAAAATTGTTCCTAAAAGCTGCAAGTAAAAAAGGAATTACCGGTGATAACTTGATGAAATTCATTGAGTCTCGCTTAGACAATGTGGTATATCGTTTGGGTATAGCGCCTACACGTGCCGCAGCGCGTCAATTGGTAAATCACAGACACATTTCTCTAAACGGTAAAATTTGTAACATCCCTTCCACATTATTAGTTCCCGGTGATATAATCGCAGTTCGCGAACGCTCTAAATCTTTAGAAGTGGTTGCCAATTCATTAAACGGAAGAGGAAACGCTTATTCATGGTTAGAGTGGGACGGCGGATTGATGACCGGAAAATTCATGAACTACCCGGAACGCAGCGAAATTCCGGAAAATATTAATGAACAGGCAATTGTGGAATTATATTCCAAATAAAATCTGAACCATGATTTTGACAAGATGAACAAGATAACCAAGATTCTTTAAACTAATTCTGCAAATCTTACTAATCTTGTAAAAATCAAGGTTCAAGACAATTAAACGTTAAACCAATAAACAAAAAAATATGGCAATATTATCATTTCAACAGCCCGACAAAGTGATTATGCTTGAAGCGGATGATTCTCATGGAATTTTTGAATTTCGTCCGTTGCAGCAAGGGTATGGCGTAACCATCGGCAATGCGTTGCGTCGCGTACTTGTTAATTCATTGGAAGGGTATGCCATCACTTCCATTAAAATAGATGGCGTAGCCCAAGAGTTTTCTACAATTCCGGGGATTATTGAAGATGTTACCGATATCGTTTTGAATTTGAAACAAGTACGTTTCAAAGCGAAACTTCCGGATGTACATGCAGAAAAAGTTACTTTAGTAATTAGCGGACAAGAAAAATTTACCGCACAAGATATGAACAATTTCCTTAATTCTTTCCAAGTGTTGAATCCGGAACACGTGATTTGCCACATGGAAAAGAATGTGAAATTAGTAATGGAAATTACTATTGACAAAGGACGTGGCTATGTGCCGGCTGAAGAAAACAAATCGCTTCACGAAGGGATTAATGTAATTACCATTGATTCAATTCATACGCCTATAAAAAATGTGAAGTATATAATAGAGAACTTCCGCGTAGAACAAAAAACCGACTTTGAAAAATTGATCATGGAGATTGACACCGACGGTTCTATTCATCCGAAAGAAGCTCTAAAGGAGGCGGCAAAGATTTTAATTCAGCATTTTATGTTGTTTTCTGATGAGAAAATTCAATTGGATGAACCTGTAAAACAACAAGTATTCACAGAAGAACTTGACGATGCGTTGATGGTTACACGTCAGATATTAAAATCAAGATTAGCTGATATGGAACTTTCTGTTCGCGCATTAAACTGTTTGAAATCAGCTGAGTTGGAAACATTAGGCGATTTGGTATCTATTCACAAAAGTGACCTGTTGAAATTCCGTAATTTCGGTAAAAAATCTTTAGCAGAATTAGAAGATTTGGTAAAATCGAAAGGATTGGAATTTGGAATGAATGTAACAAAGTATAAATTAGATAAGGATTAAGAACAATGAGACACGCTAAGAAAAACAATCATTTAGGAAGAACTGCCTCGCACCGCGACGCGATGTTGTCGAATATGGCAGCTTCATTATTAATGCACAAACGCATTTCCACTACATTAGCCAAAGCCAAAGAATTACGCAAATATATTGAGCCGCTTATTACACGTGGTAAAGAAGATACTACTCACTCCAGACGTGTTGTGTTCTCTTATCTTCAAAATAAATTTGCTGTAAGTGAACTGTTTCGCGAGATTTCGCAAAAAGTAGGCGACAGACCGGGCGGCTATACGCGCATCTTAAAAACCGGCTTTCGTAAAGGCGATAACGCCGAAATGTGCATTATCGAACTGGTGGACTACAACGAAACCTATACTGCAAACGAAGAGAAGAAGAAAACTACAAAAACAAGACGTAGTCGCAGTAAAGTAAAAACAGAACAGCCGCACGACAAACAGCACACCGGCAACGTAGTAACCGAAATCGAAGGCGGCATTGTTCCCGAATTCAAAGTGGAAGAACCACCTCTTGAGGAAACGGAAAGAATAAACTAAACTAAACTTCGAAGCCCTCCCTTAGTAGGGCTTCTTTTTTATACCTCGCAATGCAGCAACGAATTGGTGGCATAAGATGGAAATCGAAATTTACATTGAAAGAGTTATTGCCTAATAATCTTTCTGCATTTTCCCGCATTTTTGAATCGTTAAAACACAAAAACTATCGTCTCTATTTTTGGGGACAAACCGCTTCGTTGATTGGCACATGGATGCAAGCTGTTGCCATGAGCTGGCTGATCTATCGTTTAACAGAATCGGTAATTTTATTGGGCACGGTGGCTTTTTTAACCCAAATTCCTACCCTTTTCTTCACGCCTTTTTCGGGCGCCATTGCCGACAGATACGATAAACGTAAACTGTTGATGCTAACGCAATCATTATATATGATTCAGGCTGCTTTATTGGCAATCTTAACATTAACACACCACATACAACCCTGGCATATTTTGACGCTAAGCTTATTCGCAGGCTTCATCAATGCGTTGGATATGCCTGTACGTCAATCATTTTATACGGCATTGGTGCCTCCCGAATTGTTGACCAATGCGATAGCGCTAAATTCAACCATTATGAACGGTTCGCGATTAATTGGTCCTGCCATTGGTGGCTTTTTAATTGAATTAATTGGAGAGGGCGGATGTTTTACCATTAATGCCGTGAGTTTCTTGTTTGTATTGGGCGCATTAACAAAAATAGTCTATTCCGAACCGAAGAATAAGCAAAAAAAGCATCCTCTTTTAGAAGTGAGGGAAGGTTTTCATTACGTAAGCAATCATATTCCTATTCGTATTATTTTGTTAACAACCAGCTTGTTTTGTTTTTGTATTTTCGCTTATGCCACTTTTATGCCGGCGTATGTGAAAGATACTTTAATGCGAGATAGCGGCACGTTGGGCATTATTATGTCTGCGGTAGGAATCGGTGCGATATCCTCCACTTTTTACTTAGCTGCGCGAAAATCGGTTTTGGGGTTAGGAAAAGTAGTGGTTATTACTATTACACTGGCATCCATTGCTTTAATGCCAGCATTTTTTATTAAATCCTTGTGGTTAATTCTGCCGTTAGCCATTTGCGCTGGTTTTGGCATTACTTGTTCATTAGCTTCCATAAATACATTGCTGCAAACCTTAACTTCCAACACGATGCGTGGACGCGTAATGGCGTATTATTCCATGTGCTTTGTAGGCAGCAGCGCTGTAGGTTCTTTATTTTGGAGCTATATTGCTAAAACAATAACATTACCTTGGGCTATGATGATTTGCAGCTCTATTTGCTTGCTTACGGCGTTTGCATTTGAGAAATACCGCCCGCTGGTGCGCATGCATGCACATTCTACTTACGTGGAAAAGGGAATTATTAAAGAAATTGCGCAAGGCATGGATGATGGACTATAAATACTCTTTTTCCGGATTCAGACTACCTCCGCAAATCTTACCGCCTCTTTCATCTCACTAAAATAATGAAACTTCATGTCTTCAATAAAATGCTCTTTAATGTCTTCTACATCTTTCTTATTTTCAGAAGATAAAATAATGTTGTAAATGCCGGAACGTTTAGCAGCCAATATTTTCTCTTTGATGCCGCCCACCGGCAACAGTTTTCCGCGAAGGGTAATCTCTGCCGTCATGGCAATTTTCGGGCGCACCGTTTTTTTCGTAAACGCCGAAATCATGGATATTAAAATGGTAATACCGGCAGAGGGACCATCTTTGGGCGTGGCTCCCTCAGGAACATGTAGATGAATGTGCGTATTTTCAAAAATATTCTCTTCAATGCTAAAAGTCTTGGCGTAAGTTTTCAAATATTCGTAGGCAATGGTCGCCGACTCCTTCATTATTTCGCCTAAGTTTCCGGTCATCGTTAAACCGTTCTTTCCTTGATTAATAACGGATTCTACAAAGAGGATCTCGCCGCCCGCTTGCGTCCATGCCAAGCCGGTAGCCACACCGGGCACACTGTTATCCAACGAGCGTTCTTTTTGAAAGATGGGCGCACCGTATGCTTTTTGCAAATCGGAAATTTTAATCTCTTTTTCCAATTTTCCGTCCTGCACAAATTGTGAAGCGCGTTTGCGTATCATTTTGGCAATCAATTTTTCTAAATTTCTTACGCCTGATTCGCGTGTGTAGTCTAAGATGATGCGTTCTAATACCTCATTTGAAAAATGCAACTTATCATCCATGCCGTGTTCCTTTAGTTGGCGCGGCACCAAATGTTTTTGCGCAATGTTCAGTTTTTCTTCTATCAAATAACCCGCAATATCAATCACTTCCATTCTGTCTAACAGCGCGGGATGAATATTGCCCAAATTATTTGCCGTAGCAATAAAAAGCACTTTCGACAAATCGAAAGAAGTTTCTAAATAGTTATCGTAGAATGTAGCATTCTGTTCAGGGTCAAGTACTTCTAATAGTGCGGCTGATGGATCACCTTGCACGTTCATACCGAGTATTTTGTCAATTTCGTCCAATACAAACACGGGGTTGGCTTGCCCTGCCTTACGCATACTTTGAATAATGCGTCCGGGCATGGCGCCGATGTACGTTTTGCGATGTCCGCGGATTTCAGATTCATCGCGTAAGCCACCCAACGACATGCGGATATATTTCCTACCTATTGCCTCAGCGATTGATTTTCCGAGCGAAGTTTTGCCTACACCCGGAGGGCCTGCCAAGCACAAAATCGGTGATTTCATGTCGCCTTTCAGCTTTAACACCGCCAAATATTCTAGAATACGCTCTTTTACTTTTTCCAAGCCGAAATGATCCCTGTCTAAAACCTCAGCCGCCTTTTTCAAATCAAAATTATCGTCGTCAAACTCATTCCATGGTAAATCCACCATTAATTCCAAATAGTTGAGTGTGACCGAGTAATCGGGCGACATGGGATTAGTGCGTTGCAATTTCTTTAACTCACGTTCAAAAAGCGCTTTAGTTTCTTCGTTCCATTTTTTATCTTTAGCACGCTCTGTCAATTGGTTGGTATCTTTTTCCGCCGGCGAGCCACCCAATTCTTGTTGAATCGTTTTCATTTGCTGTTGCAACATATACTCACGCGATTGTTTGTCTATCTCTTCGCGCGACTTATTCTGAATTTGATTTTTCAACTCCAACATTTGCAAGTCCTTATTCAAGAATTTGAGTACCACTTTGCCACGTTCCTCAATATCCCGAATCTCTAAAATAGATTGCTTTTCTGCTACGGTAACCTGCAAATTGGAAGCAATAAAATTCATTAAAAACGATGGACTTTCAATATTTTGAAGCATGTAAGTAGCCTCGCGCGGCATATTGGGCGATATTTTAAGCATAGAAACCGCCGTATCGCGAATAGAGCCAATGAGTGCTTGAAAATCTTGATTATTTTTCAATTCAGGCGTAAATTCTTTTGTAACATATTCGGCTACATGGGCTTTATAATAAGGCTCTGTTTCAACAATTTCCAATAATTCAAAACGCTTAATTCCCTGTACAATAATGGTAACGCTCCCATCGGGCATCGTCAAAAACTTGATGATGCGCGCTAATGTGCCTATTGCATATAAATCCTTTTGGGCAGGTTCTTCCAATTCATTGTCTTTATGAGTAATAACCCCGATAAGGTGATTGCTTCGTGAGTATTCTTGCGCTAATTTTATAGATTTATTTCTTCCCACCGTAATCGGAATTACCATGCCGGGAAAAAGTACCGTATTCATTAAAGGAAGAATGGGGATAATCTCATTCACCTGTTCTTTTTGTAGTTTTTCTTCATCTTCTAATGAGAAAAGTGGAATAAAATTTACTTCGTTGCCAATAATTTCGTTCATAATATCAAATAGTTATATCTTTTGTAATGATCGGTAAAAATAGGAATATTCTTCGCATATCATACAGAGTCAACGTATTAATTTTTTTTATTTTCTTGGCACGATATTTGCACAATATTTGCATCAAAAATAAGTTTAATAGCTTTTTAATAAAATCATTTTTTAAAATAAAACCTTATGAAAGTAAAAATTAAACCATTAGCAGACAGAGTTTTAATTTCTCCTGCCGAAGCTGAACAAAAAACAGCAGGCGGTATCATTATCCCCGATACTGCGAAAGAGAAACCGCAAAAAGGTACAGTAATAGCCGCAGGTCCCGGAAAGAAAGATGAACCTATGACCGTGAAAGCAGGCGATTCCGTATTATACGGAAAATACTCCGGCACAGAGCTTCAGTTGGATGGAGAAACCTACCTTATTATGAAGGAGAGCGATATTTACGCAATTATTTAAAATTATGGATTATGAATTTTAAATTTTGAATTATACAGAAAGTATTAAGTTCAAACCCCAAAATTCATAATTCAAAACTCATAATTCAAAATTTAAAAACAATCTTTAAAATAAAAAAACATGGCAAAGAAAATTGTATATGAATGGGAAGCACGCGAAGGCTTGAAAAAAGGCGTGGATGCATTAGCTAATGCGGTGAAAGTTACCTTAGGCCCCAAAGGTAGAAATGTAATTATTGACAAAAAATTCGGAGCGCCGCAAATTACAAAAGATGGCGTTACCGTAGCGAAAGAGATAGAATTGAGCGAGCCTATTGAAAATATGGGCGCACAAATGGTGAAAGAAGTGGCTTCTAAAACCAACGACCAAGCCGGTGATGGTACCACTACCGCAACTGTTTTGGCACAAGCTATTTTTAATACCGGTTTAAAAAATGTTACTGCCGGCGCCAATCCTATGGATTTGAAACGCGGTATTGACATCGCGGTGCACGCCGTAGTAGAAAATTTGAAAAAACAATCGAAATCTATTGGCGATAACCACGAGAAAATTGAGCAAGTTGCCTCTATTTCTGCAAATAACGATTCCTCCGTAGGAAAAATGATTGCCGAAGCAATGCAAAAAGTTAAAAAAGAAGGCGTTATAACCATCGAAGAAGCGAAAGGCACCGAAACCGAAGTGAAAGTGGTGGAAGGTATGCAATTCGATAGAGGTTACATCTCTCCTTATTTTATTACCGATGCGGAAAAAATGGAAGCCGTGTATGAAAATCCTTTCATTATGATTTATGATAAAAAAATCAGCAATATGAAAGAGTTTTTGCCTATTTTGGAGAAAGTGGTGCAAACCGGACGTCCGTTATTAATTATTGCAGAAGACTTGGAAAGCGAAGCGTTGGCTACTTTGGTAGTAAACAGGCTTCGTGCCGGCTTGAAGATTGTAGCCGTGAAAGCTCCGGGATTTGGCGACCGCAGAAAAGAGATGTTGGAAGACATCGCGATCTTAACCGGCGGCTTGGTAATTACCGAAGAAAAAGGCTTCAAATTGGAAGACGCTCAGTTAGACATGCTCGGTTCTGCTGAGAAAATCACAGTGGATAAAGAAAACACCACCATCGTAAGCGGAAAGGGTAAGAAAAAAGATATTACCGACAGAGTTGCACAAATTAAAGCGCAAATCGAGAAAACAAAATCGGATTACGATCGTGAAAAATTGCAGGAACGCTTGGCTAAATTAGCCGGTGGCGTAGCTGTAATTTACGTGGGCGCCGCTTCTGAAGTGGAAATGAAAGAAAAGAAAGACCGTTTCGATGATGCATTGCATGCAACTCGCGCTGCTATTGAAGAGGGAATTATTCCGGGCGGCGGCGTTGGCTACTTGTGTGCCATTGATGCACTTGAAAAAGTAAAAACCGAAAATGAAGATCAACAAATTGGTATAGAAATTGTAAAACGCGCTTTGGAAGAGCCACTCCGTCAAATTGTAGAAAATGCCGGAAAAGAAGGCTCCGTTATCGTGAACGCCGTGAAAGCCGGAAAAGGCAAAGTGGGTTACAACGCCCGCACCGATGTGTATGAAGATATGATTAAAGCCGGTGTAATTGACCCAACCAAAGTAGCGCGCGTTGCTTTGGAAAACGCGGCTTCTATTGCCGGAATGTTGCTAACTACCGAGTGTGTTCTTTCCGAAATTAAAGAAGAAACTCCTGCTGCTCCTATGGGCGGTGGTATGCCGGGCGGAATGCCGGGAATGTACTAATTTGTCAAGCGGCATGGCAAATGCCTCTTAGCTAATACTAAAAAAGGCGTGAGAAATTCTCATGCCTTTTTTTATCAAAAGCCATGGAAGCAAATCTAAACTATAAGATTGTACATCTTCGCCATAAATTACTTGCAATGGTTGTTACATAAACTAAATTCACAAAGAATAAAAATCTATTTTTGCAGCGTTTATAAAAAATAGTTTTAAAATCAAAACTAATGAAAAATATAAATATTTGGCAGGAAAGTAAATTTGTAAAAAACAAATCCGGACATTGGCGAGGTGCAAAAAATACGAATTCATCGTGGCTAATGGCAACTTTAATAGCCGAATGGTACGAAAAACGCATGCCTATTTATGTAAAAGGTGATTTACTTGATTTGGGCTGTGGAAAAGCGCCATTGTATGGTATGTATTCTCAATTTACAGATAGCATTTGCTGTGCCGACTGGGAAAACTCATTGCACGGGACATCATATCTTGATGTTAGTTGTAACCTAAATGAACCGTTACCATTTGCTAATGCTTCGTTTGATACCATTATTTTGTCTGATGTGTTAGAGCATATTGTCGAACCAAAACAGCTATTTGCAGAAATGTTTCGAATTTTACGTCCAAATGGAAAAATCCTATTAAATGTGCCTTTCTTTTACTGGGTGCACGAAGCGCCTCACGATTACTATCGCTATACGCAATTTGCTTTACGAAAGTTTGCAGAGGATACAAATTTCAACATCATAGAGCTATCTGCACGAGGAGGCATTGCTGTTTGCTTTGCTGATGTTGTAGGTAAATGTGCAGCACTTACTGTACCGTTTATTGGAAAAGGTTTTGCGAAGATTTTGCAAAAAACAACGTATTACTTTTTTAGGCACAGCTCAAAAACAAATAACTTAAATACAGCATTCCCGTTGGTTTATATGATGATTTTACAAAAACAATAATTCCAAAAGTCTTGCAAATAATCTTAATAAATAACATTAAAACATTAATACGAGTATGAATATCTTAAAAAGAATTATCTTTAAAAAACGATCTGACAAAAAACAAATCTTAACGGACATGGATAAGGATTTTTTTCCTTTATATGAATTATGTAAACCTTACACGATGACATCTATAGAACGTATGTATGCCTTATACCAAGCAGTAAAACATGTAGTTAAAAATAATATTGAAGGCGATTTCGTGGAATGTGGCGTTTGGAAAGGTGGCAGCTCTATGTTGATGGCAGCCACACTAAACCATTTTAAGTGTTATACACGAAAAATCTATCTGTATGATACATTTGAGGGAATGAGTGAGCCGACACAACACGATGTAAAATATGATGGGGATTTAGCTGCAAACATGCTGAATGATAATATTGAAAAAAAAGAAACAGCAAGCATATGGGCTTATTCTCCATTAGAAGAAGTGAAGAAAAATTTTACTTTAATTAATTACCCAACTGAAAATATTTATTTTGTAAAAGGCAAGGTAGAAGATACCATTGTAAAAAACCAACATGACAACATTGCACTTTTGCGCTTGGATACAGATTGGTACGAATCCACCTACCATGAAATGACATGTTTATATCCGGCACTGACAATAAATGGTGTTCTTATTATAGACGATTACGGACATTGGCAGGGAGCGAGAGATGCTATTGACCAATACATTAAAGAAAATAACCTGCAACTGCTTCTGAATCGCATCGATTATACAGGTAGAATGGCTGTGAAAGTAAGTTAATCTTTTATATGAAAACGAAACCTGCATTAGAAATTGCAATAGCAACAGATTCCAACTATTTAATACCAACAACGGTATTATTGAAGTCGTTGTTTGAAAATAATCAAGACATCTTGGTAACAGTTAATCTTTTATATCTGTTTTCAGCAACAAAAGAACAAGATGTGGATTTTTTGTATAACTATGTTGTTGAACACGGGCATCTATGCCGAAAAGTTGGAATTTCTGACGAGCAATTGGGTGTTGTTCCTGAATGCAGACACTCTAAAAGTACATTTTTGAGATTGCTGCTCCCTGAAATATTATCGGAAATACCCTATATTCTTTATTTAGATGGAGATATAATTATTCCCGGTTCTATCAGCTATTTTTGTTCGTTAGATATGAGCAATTATTATATTGCAGGCGTAAAAGAGTCAACCAATTTTCACATGAAAGAATATTGTCAAAAATTGGGACTGACTGATGATGCTTTCTATTTCAACGCAGGGGTTGTGTTTATGAATTTGGATTTGATGCGCAAAGAACAAATGACCGCACAATTTTTTGATTATCTCAAAACAAATGCTGATATATTAATTGATAATGACCAAGGCATATTGAATGGAGTATTATGGAGAAAAGTAAAATACATGCCTCCAAAATATAACCGAAACTATATGTTAGAACCGGATGTAACACGTGCCTTATACACGAAAGCCGAGTTGAACGAAGCCAAGCGGCAGCCCGCAATTATTCATTATATCGGACCTATAAAACCTTGGAATTACTTATCTTACCATCCAAAAACTAAACTTTGGTGGAAATATCTGAAAATGACACCGTTCAAAGATTTTCAACCAAAAAATAAACCATTGTCGAATATTCCCAAAAAATATTGTTTAAAATTGGTCAAAACAATAGATTCTTCCGTTACAGTGTCTTTCAAAAGAAAAGTCGGGAAGTTGCTACCAAGAGGACTAAAACTCATGTTGAAAAAATGGAAACAATAAAATTAATCCAAAATAAAATGACGAAAGCAGTTTTTATGGGACTTGGCTACATTGGACTGCCAACGGCGGCAATAGTAGCAAGCAAAGGAATTGAAACGGTAGGAGTTGATATAAATCCCAATGTGGTAGATACCATCAATCAAGGAAAAATCCACATTGTAGAGCCTGATTTGGATAAGCTGGTAAAAGAGGTTGTTGACAAGGGTATGCTACGTGCGGCTACTGCGCCCGTGCCGGCTGATGTGTTTTTTATTGTTGTACCTACGCCATTTAAAGGCAATCACGAACCTGACATTACATACGTAGAGGCTGCAACACGTTTGATTTTACCTCTACTCAGGGAAGGTAATTTGTTCATTATTGAGTCAACGTGTCCAATTGGCACCACAGAAAAAATAGAACATTTAATTTATAACGAACAGCCGGAATTAAAAGGGAAAATTTATATTGCATATTGTCCTGAAAGAGTGCTTCCCGGTAATGTACTATACGAATTAGAGCATAATGACCGGATCATTGGCGGAGTAAATAAGGATTCTGCTGAAAAAGCAGTAGCGTTTTATTCCAAATTCGTAATGGGAACCTTACATAAAACCAATGCCCGCACTGCGGAAATGTGCAAACTCACGGAAAACTCATCCAGAGACGTGCAAATAGCATTTGCCAATGAGTTATCTTTAATATGCGCTAAAGCAGAAATCAATGTATGGGAGTTGATAGAGCTTGCCAATAAGCATCCGCGTGTCAATATCCTGCAACCGGGTTGTGGAGTAGGCGGGCACTGCATTGCTGTTGATCCTTACTTTCTTACTGCTGCTTTCCCTGTAGAATCACAGTTGATTGCCAAATCAAGAGAAATAAACAACTATAAACCGCTGTGGTGTGCAGAAAAAATCAAAAATGCCATGCTGGAGTATGAGTTGAAGCATGCGAAAAAACCTGTTGTTGCGCTTCTGGGGCTTGCTTTTAAACCAAATATTGACGATTTGCGCGAAAGTCCGGCAAAGCAAATTGTTCAAAACGTAATGCAATCGGAACCGGAAAATCTATTAGTGGTGGAACCTAATATAAGCACACACCCAATATTCAAGCTAACAGACTACAACAAGGCTTATAAGCAAGCCAACATAGCCGCATTTTTAGTGGCGCATAATGAATTTAAAACTTTGCAATGGGACGATGACAAAATAATCCTCGACTTTTGCGGTATTTTTAAGAGATGAAGCACGCAAAAAAAATAATGGTGGTTTTTGGAACAAGACCGGAAGCCATTAAAGTAGCCCCCCTGATAAAAGAACTTCAAAAACACCCAAATCTTTTTGAGGTGACTGTTTGTGTTACAGGGCAACACAAAGAAATGCTTGATCAGGTATTGACCTTGTTTGAAATAATACCCGACTACAATCTTAATATCATGCAACAGGGACAGGATTTGTATGATATTACAACAAAAATACTGCTCGGTATGAGGGATGTTTTTCAGCAGGTAAAACCGGATGTTGTACTCGTTCATGGTGACACAACTACGTCGGTAGCTGCTGCGTTATCAGCATTTTATCAGCAAATACCGGTAGGACATATCGAAGCCGGACTCAGAACACATAACATATACAGTCCGTGGCCCGAAGAAATGAACCGGCAAATCACCGGACGGCTCACAACGTACCACTTTGCACCTACTGCTTTAAGCAAACAAAATCTCATGAGTGAAGGTGTTGATGAAGCACATATCGTTGTAACAGGCAACACCGTAATTGATGCGTTATACATGGTGATAAATAAAATACAAACAAACTCATCTGTAAAAACGGATTTAACCAATATATTAAAAACAACAGGATACGATATAGATAGGCTTTCTTGTAAAAACAACCGCCGTTTGGTGCTCATTACTGGGCATCGGCGCGAAAATTTTGGAGAAGGGTTTGAAAATATATGCAAAGCTATCAAACATTTATCATCGAAATATCCGAATGTTGATTTTGTATATCCCATGCACTTAAATCCGAATGTAAGAAAACCTATACAAGCCATTTTTGAAAATACGCAACAACAAAACGTCTTCTTTATTGAACCGTTAGAGTATTTTTCTTTTGTTTTCTTGATGGAAAAAAGCTATTTGATTTTAACTGACAGCGGAGGTATTCAAGAAGAAGCGCCCGGATTAGGGAAACCGGTTTTGGTTATGCGCGACACTACGGAACGCCCGGAAGCATTGGAGGCAGGAACAGTAAAACTTGTGGGAACGGATTACAACAAAATTATATCGGAAGTGTCTTTACTTTTAGATGATGCCGGTAAATATAAAATAATGAGCCATGCTACAAATCCATACGGCGACGGTAAAGCAAGCCGGCGTATAATAGCACAACTAAGACAATGGATATTATGAGAGTTTTATTCGTAAATTACTGTCTTCCGGCATATTTACATCCTCTATTAGAAAGACTTGTAGCGAAAGGATGTGAAATTGTGATGCTTCTTCCCGGAAATGATGACAATAATATTGGTGAAGGAGTTAAATTGTCTGATGTTCAGAATATTTCATACAAGATCCGCTACAGTCGTTCTAAAAAAATGTGGTATGGCAAACATGCTTTAATTGATTTAAAACATATCATAGAGCAAGAACAACCTGATATTTTGCTGATAACTTACCCTTATTTTTTGCACTTGTTTTTTGACCGGAGTATTATAAAACTATTAAACCGAAATAATATTCGATTGGTTATTCGCGAAATACCTTTTCAAGTGCCACCTTTTGGAAAAATAAAATCATATTTTTCGCAACGTCCTCTATATAATGAAAATATGGAGAGTAAGAGTAGTGGCATACTTTTTTTTATAAAACAATGGGGTTTAATGCATATCCGCAAATATGTTTATTCAAAAGCGGCTGCTACAATGAATTATTCCACGGCAGCTTACGATATCCTTCCTTCGTACGGAGTGGATGAAAAGAATATTCATGTAACTTACAACACAACAGATACCGAAGCGCTTATAAAAGAGAGAAGTTTTATACAGACGGAACCTAAAATTTTACCTCCCAATAACTATCGCCTACTTCACGTAGGCAGATTAGTGAAGTGGAAAAGAGTAGATTTGTTGATTCAGGCTGTAAAAAAACTCGTAAACTCTTTTCCAACGCTACAGCTTGTTATTATTGGCGATGGACCTGAAAAAGAAAATCTAATACAACAAGCTATTGATAATGGGATAGATAGCCACATTTTGTTTGCAGGAGGTGTGCATGACCCAAAAATGTTGGGAAAATACATGAACGAAGCAACCATATATGTACTTGCAGGAATGGGAGGATTATCTATCAATGATGCCATGACCTATGGGCTGCCTGTTGTTTGCTCTGTGTGTGATAGTACAGAACGAGATCTTGTAAGGCATGGCGAAAACGGTTTCTTCTTTAAAGAAAACGATGTGAATAGCCTGGTACAAGTATTAGATCAATTGCTGCGGTCTCCTGAATTATGCAAACAAATGGGTGAAAAATCCAAACAAATTATTGAAAATGAAATTAACTTAGAGACTGTTACTAACCGATATTACCAAGCGTTTAAAGAAATTCTGGTAATAAATTACAATTCAGCAAAAAAACCTATTTTCGCGCTCCGAAAAATTTAAAAATTTAATGATTTAAAAATTTAAAATTAAATTCGATTAACCACAAATTTTAAATCTTTAAATCTTTGAACCTTAAATTATTATAATCATGTTCGAAAGTTTAAGCTCCAAATTAGATCGCGCGTTTAAAGTATTAAAAGGGCACGGCTACATTACCGAAATTAATGTGGCGGAAACGATGAAAGAAGTTCGGAAAGCCTTGTTGGATGCGGACGTAAACTACAAAATAGCTAAAGAGTTTACCGATGAGGTTAAGAAAAAAGCGCTGGGACAAAACGTTTTAAAAGCGGTATCTCCCAGCCAGCTCATGGTGAAAATCACGTATGATGAACTTATTGAGCTTATGGGGCGCGGTGCCGTTGATATTAACGTGAAATCGAACCCCTCCATTATTTTAATGGCAGGGTTGCAAGGCTCCGGTAAAACTACTCATTCGGCGAAGTTAGCCAAAATGCTGAAAACCAAACGCGGAAAAAAACCGTTGCTGGTGGCTTGCGATGTCTATCGTCCCGCTGCAATTGATCAATTAAAAGTGCTCGGTGAACAGATTGAGGTGGAGGTTTTTACAGATGAAAATTCTAAAAAACCGGTGGATATTGCCAGGCGCGCAGTGCAACACGCCAAAGATTGGGGGCACAATGTGGTGATTATCGACACTGCAGGACGTCTTGCCATTGACCAGGAAATGATGGATGAAATCGGCAATATTAAAAATGCCGTAAATCCGCATGAAATCTTATTTGTGGTAGATGCCATGACCGGTCAGGATGCTGTAAATACGGCGAAAGCGTTCAATGACAAGCTCAATTTTGATGGTGTGATCCTTACCAAAATGGACGGCGACACAAGAGGCGGAGCAGCATTAACCATTAAATCGGTGGTTAACAAACCTGTTAAATTTATTGGAGTAGGGGAGAAGATGGACGCTTTGGACGTGTTTCACCCTGATCGCTTGGCAGAACGTATTCTTGGCATGGGCGATATTCGCTCATTTGTGGAAAAGGCACAAGAACAATTCGATGAAGAAGAAGCGATAAAGTTACAACGCAAATTAGCAAAAAACCAATTCGATTTTAATGACTTTCTAGCACAAATTTCCCAAATTAAAAAGATGGGAAATCTCAAAGATATGATGAGCATGATTCCGGGTGTAGGAAAGACTGTAAAAGACATGGATATTGACGACAACGCGTTTAAAAGCGTGGAAGCCATTATTTTATCTATGACACCCTACGAACGCTCCAATCCCGATGCACTGAACGGAACCCGCAAAAAACGGATTGCCAATGGAAGTGGCACCGATATTCAAGAAGTAAATAAACTCATGAAACAGTTTGACGATATGCGTAAAATGATGCGCATGGTATCCGGCGGAAAGGCAAAAGGATTGATGAATATGTTAAGCGCCCCTGGGAAACGGTAGCCTACATTCCCCTTCAAATTTTTGAAGGGGTGTCCAACGAAGTCGGACGGGGTAGTTTATATAAAAAATAAATTCAAACCCATTCATATCAAAAAAAGTATATTTTTGCACCCCTCAAACAAAAAATGTTTTTTAACGAATAAAATAGACGAAGATGAAAAAGGATTTAATTCAGTATGTGGAAGATAACTTTGTAGAAGTAAAACAATTCCCTCAATTTAAAGCGGGCGACACTGTTACTGTTGCGTATCGTATTGTGGAAGGAGCGAAAGAACGTATTCAGCAATTTCAAGGCGTGGTATTGCAAGTAGGCGGCCATGGAACGTCGAAAACGTTTACTGTTCGCAAAATTTCAGGTGGAATCGGTGTGGAAAGAGTATTTCCGTTTGCGTCTCCGTTTGTTTCCGATATCGTTATCAATAAAAGAGGTGTGGTACGTCGTGCACGTATTTACTACCTCCGTGCGCTCACCGGCAAAAAAGCGCGTATTAAAGAACGTAGAATGAACAAAGCATAATCACGAAAAGCGGCAATCGCCGCTTTTTTTATAAATATTTTATCATGAACATTTCTCAAATTGAACACATTGGCATTGCCGTAAAAGATTTAAAAACCGCTATCCCTTATTACGAAGATGTTTTGGGATTAAAATGTTATAATATTGAAGAAGTTGCGGATCAAAAAGTGAAAACCGCCTTTTTTAAAGTAGGTGAAGTTAAAATAGAACTTTTAGAACCCACCTCAGAAGAAAGCGCCGTTGCCAAATTTATTGAGAAAAAAGGCGAAGGCGTTCATCATATCGCATTTCGCGTGGATAATCTTGTTGATGCGCTGGCAGAATGCGAAAGCAAAGGCGTGCAGCTTATTGATAAAGCCCCTCGCAAAGGTGCGGAAGGGCTTAATATTGCGTTTTTACATCCGAAATCTACAGGAAGTGTGCTCACTGAATTGTGCGAAGAGTAATTTAGTGAAATTGGCGTCTCGTGTACTAAAAATTCAGCACAAAACCTACATTACCCGAATGAGTTAAGCCAAAGTTCAGTGATACATTATTTTTTGAACGCAGGCTTGCATTATAAAAATTCACAGCTTCTTCCATGTACATGTTTTGTTTGCTGCGAGTTATCGTAATATGAACTAATGTAACTATTCCGGTAGTTAAAAAAACGCCGCCCGTAACGGTTAAACCTATCCCGATCTTTTTATTTCGCTCCCTCTTAGCATACCAATAATAATGATCCGAACCGCCATGAATGTTAGAGCCGGAAAGAAATAATAATCCTGTTACAATCAAGGGAACAGAACTTCCTATAAAAACAGGAGTTGAGATTCTCATTGCAACATTTTTTCTTCGTTGCGCATTACTTTTCTCCCAAGCAATATATGTTTTTGAATTTGTTTTGAATAGCATTTCTATCTCATTAGAACTCAATTCCTCTCCATTGGAATTATAAATATGTCCATTTCTTACGGATAAATTGCTATGATTTACATCGGATTTTGAATTATCAGCCAAATTTGCCTCCTCTGCTTGTATTTGGAAGACAGATAAATTTTCGGTAGTTCCATCTTCGTATTGCAATGATAAGATATAATCCATTGGCATTTTTTGAGAAATACCTGCTTGGTTTTTATATTTCTTATACACTATTCCATCATCTTCTACCATCAGTATCTTTGCTTTAATAGTTCTTCCGTCTTTTAGCACTATTAAATCTTGTGCGGATAGTGTTGTAATGCAAATTAGAAAAAAACAAAAAACAACTCCCTTTTTCATAACTTCCTACATCACCCAGCACTTTCGTGCGCCCTGTATCCGCTTGATACATGGTTCGCATCGCAAAACGGCTTATTATAAGAATTTCCGCAACGGCATAAAGCTTCACGGTTTCTCACTTCGTATGCCATGCCGTCGGCGCCAATAATGGTAATATTGCCTTTTACAAACAATCCTGCACTTACTCCTTGTACCGGATCTTCAACAACAAGAATCTGAGGTTCATATTCATTTTCGTAAAGTCCGTGCTCTTTATCTGCAGCGGTAAGTCGTCCTGCAGGACATGCGCATGCGCCTTCAATAATTTCCTGCTTGTAAAGCTCATCGTCTTTATCCACTAATTCCCAAACACTTCCGTGCTGGCGGTGGCAGAAACGTGCATAAGCACATCGGTTATCATCTAAAACAAGCATGTGCTCTCCTTCAGCAACGCCAACACGCTTCATATAAGGCGTTTT
The DNA here is from genome assembly GCA_009786185.1 of Bacteroidota bacterium. Lineage (GTDB taxonomy): Bacteria > Bacteroidota > Bacteroidia > Bacteroidales > WCHB1-69 > WRNX01. Next base: position 7,832 of record WQTS01000107.1, on the reverse strand, counting down.
GTCAGCGGTTTCTGTGCCGTCGAAATGAATCTGCGCATGGGTTCCATCGCAGAAAGGCGCATTATGGCTGTGCCCGCAACGACATAAGGCATAAAAGCCATCATGAACATACGGCGCAGTGTCATAATCTTTAATATGAACTGGTTGCAATGGCGCTATTTTCACTTTCTTTAAAAGAATATCGGCGCTTACTAAGTAAGGACCGTTTTCAATGATTTTGATTGTTTTTTCTTGAGCCATAATTCCCTATTTTATTAGTTATTAAAATTATTTTTCATAAATATCCTAATCTACTTTTTCTAAAATGTAGTTATCTGCTAATTCTCCTGTTATTTCATTTCCATGAATATCAAGCATAAAAATTCTATTCTCACCCACTTTAAACATCTTCATCCCCTCTCCCTCTATATCTAATGTAATGATGCTTCCCTGTTCGTTCCAAGAGAAATTTCCTTCTGAAGTTACTTCAAAATCTTTTCCCAAGTAATTCATTGTCATTTCATAAGTAGCATTATTATTGAGGGTAATAACGATGAATATCCCTTCGCAATCCGCGCATGGAATGGTTCCGCTGTATGTACCTTCCCAGTCAACAGATACTCGACTGTTATCAGCCATGGTTAATACTAAATGATTCTTTTTTTCACCGGAATTGCAAGAAAATAAGCTTAAACAAATTGCAATAACTAAAAATGATAAGGCATTGGTTTTCATATTATTAAATTTTGTTGAATGAATAAATAAATGGATTAAATTAATGTTGCCAAAAGTATATTAATATTTGAGAAAATTTATGTTAATTCGCAAAATTGAAATTTAAAATCCAAAATATGGCTTGTGAAAGTGTAAAAAACTGTTCATGTCCTACAAAGACATGCAAAAACCACAGTAAATGCTGTGCTTGTGTAGAATATCATGCAAATGCGGGTGGTTTGCCGCATTGTTTGCGAGATGAAAAGAAGAAACCTTAATTATTTTAATCCTACTGTTTTTGCCACAATTGTAGCAATGGAAATGTAGTCTTTTTGCGTTTTTTCCATTGTTTCTTTCATTGCATTAATACCTTTTTTGGACGATTCTACTAAAGTTCCATTGTTCCGTTTGTTCTCTTTGTATACATGATCTATGCACGGCTCTTTATCGATGCTACAAGGTATGTCAAAATTTTCTTCCATCTCGCCAACTCGTTCTTTGGATATGCGAATTTCTTTGACTACGCCCACAACTCTAATCTCTTTTTGATTAAAATTATAGTCAAAAGCAGTCTCCGCATCTTCGGGAATAATATTGATAGAGCCGACATCTTCAACAAAAAGTTTCATCTTCTTTTTATCCACACCGCACACATGAACGATTTTCCCTTCGGTTTCAATAGTTTTTCCTATGTAAATTTCAAGTTGTTCAATAATATCCTTGGCTTCGACATATTCTGCCTTGAAAAACGGATTGTCTTGTGAAAAACTTTGCATGCACAAAAAGGCAACAGTGATGAATGTAAAAAATGACTTCATAAAGATATGTTTTAAAATTAAGTTACGAAAACAGACTGCTTTTTGACTATGATTAACATTTTTGGTTTAACGTTTTCTATCCAACTCAACCCCTTCCTTACATTTTCAACATTCTGAATGAAGGAATTTAATATTATATTTGTCACAACAATTAACCACTAATTATTAACCATGAATTGCTAATTCACATGAACAAAAAACAAAACCTTATTTGGAACAACATTGAAGCAATGCAAGCCGAAACCAATCAACAAATTCGAGAAACCCAACAAGAAATCAGAGAAACTCAGCGAGAAATGAAAAAACTTGGTCGTTATTTGGGGGGTATTTCCCACAGCAACGGAGAAATGGCGGAAGAATATTTTTACAGTGCTTTTAAAACCGACAAAACTTTTGCTAATGAGAAGTTTGACAAGATTGGAAGGAGCTTGGCTTATAAAAAAGATGACAAAACAAGGGCAGAATTTGATATCGTTTTATTCAATGGAAAAAGCGCTGCTCTTATTGAGGTTAAATACAATGCCAAACCGGATAACATTTCAGTAGAAAAAATTATTTCTCGAGTAGAAATTTTTAAAACATTGTATCCGGAATGTGAAAACCACAATATTTATTTAGGCGTTGCAGCCATGTCGTTCAAAGAAGGTTTGGAATCAGAGTTGCACCAAGCCGGCATTGCCACTATAAAGCAAGTGGGCAAGAAAATGGTAGTGTACGATGAAAGCGTAAAGGTATTTTGAGGTAGAGACGTTGCGCGCAACGTCTCTACAATCATCATTACAAATTACGCCTCCCGTCCATGACAACTTTTATACTTCTTGCCGCTTCCGCAAGGGCAAGGCTCATTTCTCCCCACTTTTTTCTCTACGCGTACCGGCGCACTGCCTCTGCCGCCAATTACCGGTCTTCCGCCTACTTCGCTTCTTCCGGTTTGCAACTTCCGTGCTTCCGATTGTGGCAACTGTGCTTCGCGAACTTGCGAATGTTGCTCTACCGGCAAACCACCTTTGTTCAAGAAAGAAACAATCTCTTCATTAATTTTTTCCAACAATCTGTCGAAAAGACTGAAAGATTCTAATTTATAGATCAATAGTGGATCTTTTTGCTCGTATGAAGCATTTTGCACCGACTGTTTCAAATCGTCCATTTCACGCAAATGCTCTTTCCATGCGTTGTCAATTACGGCTAATGTAATCCCTTTTTCGATAGAAAGTCCAATTTCACGTCCTTCGGTTTCGAAGCATTTTTTCAGCGGAGCAACCACGTTTAGCGTTTTTACGCCATCGGTAATTGGGATGGCGATGTTGGCAAAACGTTCGCCGTTTTCCAAATACACGCGTTCAATTACCGGAAATGCTTGTTTGCAAAGCATTTGCTGACGAATTTTGTAGTTTTCAAATACTTTCTCAAACAATTCAATAACCAAATTGTCGGTTCTTTCTTGAAAAAATTGTGCTGAAGTAAAAGGCACTTCACAACCGAAAGTAGTAATCACATCTTGCACAAAGCCTTCATAATCTTTCGATTCGTAATTCCGCTCTATTACTTTTACACAAACATCGTAAAACATATCGGAAATATCAATGGCCAATCTATCTCCGAAGAGCGCATTTTTTCTTTTGCGATAAATGGTTTCACGCTGTTTGTTCATCACGTCGTCGTACTCCAACAAGCGTTTACGAACGCCGAAGTTGTTCTCTTCCACTTTCTTTTGGGCGCGCTCAATAGATTTGGAAATCATGCTATGCTGAATCACTTCGCCTTCTTTCAATCCGATGCGATCCATAATTCTTGAAATACGTTCGGAGCCGAACAAGCGCATCAGGTCATCTTCTAATGAAACAAAGAATTGCGAACTTCCCGGGTCTCCCTGACGTCCCGCACGACCACGCAACTGCCTGTCCACACGGCGCGAATCGTGTCTTTCCGTACCAATAATGGCAAGACCTCCTTTATCTTTAATACCGGCGCCCAACTTAATGTCGGTACCACGACCCGCCATGTTGGTAGAAATAGTTACCGTTCCTGCCTGGCCGGCTTCTGCCACAATGTCTGCCTCTTTTTTGTGCAGCTTTGCGTTCAATATGTTGTGTTTAATTTTCCGGGCAGACAAAATTTTCGCAAGCAATTCGGAGATTTCTACAGAAGTAGTACCTACCAAAACGGGGCGTCCTTCTTCATTTAAACGTAAAATTTCATCTACAACGGCAGTGTATTTTTCTCGTTTTGTTTTGAAAACAAGATCATTAGAATCTATACGCGCAATCGGTCTGTTGGTTGGAATGCTGACCACGTCTAATTTGTAGATGTTCCAAAGCTCACCGGCTTCGGTTTCCGCCGTGCCGGTCATACCGGCAAGTTTTTTGTACATACGGAAATAGTTTTGCAAGGTAATGGTAGCATACGTTTGTGTGGCAGCTTCAATTTTCACATTTTCCTTAGCTTCAATGGCTTGGTGCAATCCGTCCGAATAACGGCGCCCCTCCATAATACGTCCCGTTTGCTCATCAACAATCTTAACTTTGTTGTCAATAATTACATATTCTACGTCTTTTTCAAACATAGTATAGGCTTTTAACAATTGATGAATGGTGTGAATACGCTCGGAAGCGATGGAAAAATTGCGATAGATTTCGTTTTTTATTTTTACTTTTTCCTGTGGGTCAATGTTTTGCTTTTCGAGTTCGGCAATTTCGGCACCCACATCAGGAATTAAAAACAATTTGGCTTCTTCGGCAGTTCGCGAAACCAGCTCAATACCTTTTTCCTGAATATCTACTGTATTTTGTTTTTCTTCAATCACAAAATAGAGTTCCTGATCAATAATCGGCATGTTTCTATTTTGTTGCTGCATGTAAAACGCTTCGGTACGCAGCAACAGCTGTTTCATTCCTTGCTCACTCAAAAATTTGATCAATGCTTTATTTTTTGGTAAACCACGGTGTGCGCGCAGCAATAAAATAGCAGCTTCATCTTCCGGTTTGGGATCGGGATTTTCTGCCAACAGATTTCTGGCTTTACTTAAGATCTCATTTATTAACACTTTTTGTGCATTATACAAACGTTCAATCATTGGTTTATAAATGTCGAACTCTTGCTGGTCGCCACGCGGCGTTGGTCCGGAAATAATTAACGGTGTTCGTGCATCGTCAATTAAAACGGAATCTACCTCATCTACAATAGCATAATTGTGAGGACGTTGCACAAGTTCTCCCACATTTCGCGCCATATTATCACGTAAGTAGTCGAAACCAAACTCGTTGTTGGTACCATACGTAATATCAGCCAAATAGGCTTGGCGGCGCTCTTCGGAGTTGGGTTCATGCTTGTCAATACAATCCACGGTTAACCCATGAAATTCGTACAAAAGTCCCATCCATTCGGAGTCACGTTTTGCCAAATAGTCGTTTACGGTAACCACATGCACTCCTTTGCCCGGCAATGCGTTTAAGTAAACGGCTAATGTTGCCACCAATGTTTTCCCTTCACCCGTGCCCATCTCAGCAATTTTTCCTTGATGCAGCACCGTTCCGCCGATAATTTGCACATCATAATGACGCATATCCCACTTTATCAAATTACCGCCGGCAGACCATGTGCTGGCAAACTTGGCTTTGCCTCCGGTAATCTCCACACATTCTCTATAGGCAGCAATATTTCTGTCCATTTCGGTGGCGGTAACCTCTACAAACTCGTTCTCTTTAAAGCGATTTCCGGTCTCTTTCATTACGGCAAACGCTTCCGGGAGAATCTCATTTAACACCTCTTGTGTTTTTTCGTACGATTTTTTCTCTAATGTTTCAACTTCCCTGTATAACTCTTGTTTTTCTTCAATATCCAAATCATAATTTGCGTCTAAATAGAGTTTTATTTCAGCGATACGTTCCTCTTCGGTGCGCACTTGCTCATTTATTCTTTCGCGAAACTCAATTGTTTTCGCTCGCAGTTCATCATTAGTAAGTGTTATAATTGTTTTTTCAGCTTCTAACGTTTTTTCGAGATAAGGTTTTAATCCTTTTAAATCCTTATCTGCTTTTGAACCAAATAGTTTTGTAAGAAAATTTGCCATTATATATAGTATTTATGTAAACCTGCAAATAAACGTAATTTTTTTCCAATTCGTACAAGTTAAGGAGTAGCCAGGGTAAAAACTTTAATGATTTGCATCGGCAGTATAACAAAATTGCAGGAAAAACTTCCTATTGCACCACTACCACCTTTTTGTGCGCAATATAATTGTGAGTATTAAATATCTTGAAGAAGTAAATGCCTGTATTGTAGGTAGAAACATCAATAATGTTAGTGGTTTTTGCTTCTATAAATTGTCCGGAAATTTTATATATTTCAACTTTCGCAAAGTTTTGAGTCTCTATTGTTACTGTGCTTGAAGCCGGGTTGGGAAATATTGAAATATTGTTTTTCAGTTCATTAACGCCCGTAATTATATGTGGAGGCATGAAGGTAACGGTTCCATAACGCGAATCGTTGGTTTTATCTCTAATTACCGTTCTTATTAATTCTTCGGTTTGCTCCGAAACACCCCAATTATTGTTTTGCGCCATTACATTATTGGGATTATTGTTGTATAAATCAAACAATTCTCCGTTGTTTCCATTGTCGAAGAAGATATTTTTACCAATATTGTACTCAGGATCGTTTTCCGGAACTGAAATGTTGCCCACATTTGCAGTGGGCCCGGTTGAGAAATCTGATGTGTTGCCCACAAGCGTTATGCCCCAAAGATTTCCGGAGATTGTGTTTTCCGTAATAATAACGTGAACATTTCCTGCCGGTGCCGTGATATTGATACCACTACCGCCTAAATTAGGGTTGTTTTGTGTGTTATTATTTGTCAATCTATTTCCTTTAATTGTACCCGCAATATTCATACCTGTTAATGTGATACCATAACGATTGTCTTTCACCGTATTGTCTTCAATTAAATAGCTTGCAGGAATAGCTAATAAAGACGAGGTGCTGATACCGCCTACCATGGTAAGTTCACGATTTCCTATAATGGCATTGTTAATAATCTTTGTAACTTCACCTTCGCGGCAAGGACCTATACTAATTTGAGGGCGATTTGAGTTTTCCATTACGTTGTTTTCTAAATAACAATTTGTAATTTCGAAAGTACATCCGATGTTTGCTGCAGAGTTAAATGCCGAGCGCATATTATTTTTAAAAGTAGAATTTTTAACAATCACTTTTCCTCTTGTGGTAGCAATAGCGCCACTTGCTGTTGAAGAAAAATTATGATTGCTCATGGTACAACTGTCCATTTCAAAATCGGAATCAATTATGCGCATACCGCTTCCGTAAGTGAAAGTTGTTTTATGCAAACGCACAAAAGAGTTTTCTTCAACATAAATGGTTGCGTAATATGTACCGGTTGCATAGTTTGTAAAAATTGCCTGCGTAGGCGGAGTAATTTTCCAATAAGCAGAATTAATAGTAAGAACCTTATCTTCAAATATTTTAACAGTAATGTCATCAGTTACAATTAAAGAGTCAAACTCGCTAATGGTAACATTCTCTTTCATTACATAAACCTCTCCTTCTTTAATCACTGCTCCCGATGAATGGATCACAAAATCCTCAAAAGTATACGCCTTGCCTGTATTTGGTGTGACGTATGGCGAAACCTCCTTTTGAGCATTTAAAATACCTGTAATCAATATTATTGCAAGTGCTATGCAAACTGTTTTTGTGATAAATTTTACCATAATGTTCTAACAAAATAATTATGTAAAAAATGGCGGCAAAGATATTTTTTTCTATTTTCGCACCTTCAATAATTATTAACTTAAATTCCAAAAAAATGAAAAAATTACAACTTTTTTTAGTAGCCATTTGCGTTGTGGCTTTCGCAGCTTTTGCAGCTTGTTCATCTTCAGGCTCATCATCAGATTCTTCAAAAGGTGTTGTTAAAGAATACCTTGATTACATTAAAGCAGGAAAATTCGACAAAGCCGTTAATCTATTTTATTTTAAAGAAGAAACATCACAAGCCGAATTGAAAGGTCTTGCGGCAAAATTAGAAGAAGGATACGGCCAAAATGGCGGATTAGTGAAATATGAAATTATTTCGGAAGAGATTAAAAAAGCGGAAGAAGAAGGCGGTATTGATAAAGCTAAGGTAGTTGTTAAGCTTTATTACAAAGACGGCAAAGAAGAAGAAGAAACCATTACTACAATAAAACATAATGGAAAATGGAAGATCGATTTCTCTGTTAAATCATGAGGCAATCTATTCTGCCGGTATTACTGCTTTTTCTCTTTTTTCTTGTAGGATGTCCCCCCCCCCCTTTTTCTCTTCAA
>WQTS01000106.1 GCA_009786185.1 Bacteroidota bacterium | reverse complement strand
AACAAGCCGGTAGGGCGCACAATTTGCTCCACTACTACTCCATTCGATTTTTCTAACTCGTAATTTGCCGGCGTAGCGCTCACATAAACAGCCTGCCCGATTAATTGTTCAAATTCATGAAATTTTAACGGACGGTTATCCATGGCGGCAGGCAATCGAAAGCCGTAATCTACCAAATTTGCTTTGCGGGAGCGGTCGCCGCCATACATAGCACCAATTTGAGGTACGGTAACATGACTTTCATCTATCACCATGATAAAATCATCAGGAAAAAAATCCAAAATGCAAAATGGACGTTCACCGGGTTTGCGTTTGTCAAAATATCGTGAATAGTTTTCAATTCCGGAACAGTAGCCTACTTCTTTCATCATCTCCACGTCGTAGTTCACTCTGTCTTCTAATCTTTTGGCTTCTAAATGCTTGCCGATAGATTTTAAATATTCGAGTTGATTTCCCAAATCCAATTTTATTTGCCAAAGAGCGTCGTTCATCGCATCGGGCGAGGTTACAAAAAGATTGGCAGGATACAAAGTCAAATGCGTTTGCGCATTTATTGTTGCCCCACTTACAGGATCAATTTCTAAAATTTTCTCTATCTCGTTATCAAAGAAAACGATACGATAGGCGCCATCGTAATAAGGCGGGTAAACATCCACCGTATCTCCTTTTATTCTAAATTTTGCTGGTTCAAGCATCAGTTCCGTGCGAGAATACAGACTACTGACCAACGCATACAAAAATTGCTCACGACTTATAATTTGCCCTTGCTTTAAATGAATCACATTTTTAGCAAAATCGTCAGGATTTCCAATACCATAAATGCAAGATACAGAAGCTACTACAATTATATCACGCCTTCCGGATAATAATGAAGAGGTCGTTTTCAAACGCATCTTTTCAATCTCTTCATTAATGTTCAAATCTTTTTCAATATAAGTATTTGTAGTTGGAATATAAGCTTCCGGTTGATAATAGTCGTAATAAGAAACAAAATATTCCACCGCATTTTCGGGAAAAAACTGTTTAAATTCGCTGTAGAGCTGCGCTGCCAAAGTTTTGTTGTGGCTGAGTACCAACGCCGGACGTTGCACTTCCTGCAACACATTGGCAACGGTAAATGTTTTTCCGGAGCCGGTAACGCCCAGCAAAGTTTGTGCTGCATCGCCACGATTCAAGCCTTCCACCAACTCGCGAATCGCTTCGGGCTGGTCGCCGGCAGGAGAAAACTGGGAGTGGAGTTTGAAATTCATGGGGCGAAATAATATAAAATTTTATAAGAGAGAATGGCGTACTGGAAAAGGTTAGCTTCAAATGTGGCGAAGGAATTGTAGAAAACGTATTATTAAAACCTGCACTTCAACCCTATCATACCATTAATTCCCGAAGCTGAAATGCCCGATGCGTTTAAGCGATAATAGGTATCTAACAGATTTTCAACGCCGGCATGTAAAGTTACATGCTTATTAAATTGATAAGCCAATTTGAAATTTAATGTAAACCAAGCCGGAAATCCTGCATATTGACCATTGCCGAGTGGTAATCCCATAGTATAATTGTCTTCACCGTCAATATTAGTATCTTTGACATGCTTCCATCCATTGTAACGAATGTAAAAATCGCCCGTAAACCCTTTATGTTTAAACATAAAGGATATGATACCATACACCGGCGGAATATGACTTAACGGCGTTTTGGCAGCATCTAAAATACGCCCGTAGGTGTAAGAAATATTGCCGTTTATGTTAAAGGATTTGGTGATTTGCAAATTTATAAAACCCTGTATTCCGGTGATATATCCTAAACCAAAATTTTGCAAACTATACACATCACACATTTTGTCATCAAACATTACGGAATCTTGCCCGTTTAAAGTTGTTCTTCCTATATTGACCACGTTTTGATTCAGTGTAAAAATCCTAAAATTCCGAAATGCAAGCGGTTGCAAAATGTTTTTTCAATACTTAAATCTACATTATACACATATTCCGGTTTTAAGTTTGGATTGGGAATAATCAACTGGCGTGTATTGGCTTTAGAATCATTCACTTTTCCAATATCATCCACATTGGGCGATTTAAAACCGGTAGCAAGATTCAGCACCAGTCGCCAATGGTCTTTAGGCATAAAAACGACACCCAAAAATCCCGTCGGCGCCGCTGTTTGGTTTAAAATAGTGTTATCAAATGGAAATTTCGTCAATCGCATCATTGAATCTGTGTAAGCAGAATGTAGATATTGATACGTTACACGAAAACCTTGCCTAAAAATCCACTGTTCGTTAATTTCCCAAGAATGAGTTATATAAGCAGATGTATTAAATACATGATTTAATGAATCAGGATAACGGGTTACAGCATTGTAGGCAATTTTTTCTGTTAAAATATTTTCGTTATATGCTTTAGAAGTAACGTTATTATACACAGCTTCCATGCCCCAGCGAAGTTCAAAATTTTTATCTTTCCCGATACTTTTTTGCCAATCGGCATTGAGGCAACTCACTCCAACCACTTCTTTCTGGTAGCGTTTATCGTTATTGTTAAATCTTCTTTGCATCCGCGATTCTTCAATATATTGTCCGCCTAAAGTAATCCGCATGTTATCGAAATGCCTTTGATTGGCAACTTCAGCACTAAAATAACTGAAATAACGTGTTTGTGGCCCGTAATAAAATTCAGCATACTCCATGTTGTTTCCAATCATGGATAACATCCTGTCGTAGCGCGGAATATCGGTAGAATTTGAATATTGAAAATTAACTTGCAGCAGTACATTTTCGGAAGGTTTATAAAATAATTTTTGCAACACATCCCATTGGTGGTATCCTGAGTTTTTCATGATCCAAGGTTTGGAGTTTTTAACCGTAGAATCTTTTCCATCAGTACGTTCAGCATAATAGTTACATAAACCCCAATCTCCATATAAGGGATTCATATTACGCCCTACACGTAAGTCATTAATCATTTTATAAGAAGCAGAAGTTAATGAAGCCCATTTTTTGCCTGCTAAATTTAGCATAAGATTTCCTGATGGGCTTAATGTTGCCGATTGAAACAACGCTTGTGCAGAACCGGAAGCAATGAACTTTTTATCGCCGGAGGCAAATGTGGGGCATTTGGTAAAAAATGCCATGACACCACCCAAGGCATCACTGCCATAGATGACGGATCCGGGACCATACAGAACTTCTACCCGTTCTAACATACTCGGGTCAATGGTAATTACATTTTGCAAATGCCCACTGCGATAAATGGTGTTGTTTAAACGCACACCGTCAATCACTAAAAGCACACGATTGGCTTCAAAACCGCGAATTACGGGACTGCCACCGCCCAATTGACTGTTTTGCATAAACACTGCGCCGCTTTGCGCCAAAAGCTCTCCGGAGGTTTGCGGCATTCTAAAGTTAATCTCTTTTTCGGTAATAATTTCTACCTTATAATTCAAATCTCTAAGATTTTCTTCAAATTTATTGGCGGAATATACTTTTATTTCTTGTAAGTGAATAATAGAAGAAACGGTATCATTTTGTGCTTGTAAAGTGGTGCAAAAAAAGAGAACAAAAAATAACCAAACATATTTTGATACATTCATAAAGTATATTCTTGATTAAAGCATGGCTGCAAAATTATCATTTTATATATATTTATATTAACTTATTTTTATCTTTGCACCGATGTTTATATTTTTCTTGACTTACCCAACTTGTAAAAAATAATATGACAAGAAGAAAAAGCGCATAAAGACAGGAACATTTAGTTTTCCTTGCCTTATTTGTACACAGCTAACAGCCAGTTTTTGCATAAAGTTAAACAATGAAATATATGTACTTGTTAGTTCTAAGAAGAATGTCAATTTATTTTCTGCTGCGAAGCAAAATAAAAAAACGAAAATTAATCGTAGTTGATTAATTCTTTATTTTATTTCAAATTTCTAAAAAAACAAGCTACTATGAAAAATAATACTACAATCTTTTCTTACTTTGGCACATTTGTATTTTTGTGCTTCTTTTTATTTTGTGGACAAACAACAAATGCTCAGAATTATAAGCCTTTCCCTACTTCTAATGCCATGTGGCGAGAATATGCAGGTACGATTTTAAAGACTATACATATGCGGAGTATCAATACTTAATAACTGGAGATACTGTAGTAAATGGCATAACGTATCATCATTTAACACAAAAAGGATATAGTAGGATAGTTACTCCCTCGGGTTCACAGGTTACACCCATTGATTTTTGCATGGGATACTTTAGGAACGATTCGCTTGAAAAAAAAGTATGGCATACCGGTAATTTTAATCTTTCTGAACGATTGCTTTATGACTTTAATTTACAGTTGGGAGATTCCTTGATTATAGAAGATGACTTTTACGGTGATTATATAGGGATCATTTCGAATATTGATACTTTACTATTAGCTGATGACTCCCATAAAAGATTTACGGTTTTTTGGGAAAGACGCCCACATGATTATCCATATGAATATTCTTACATTATTGAGGGAATTGGAAGCACAATGGGTTTATTTTCTTTCTTGTATGAAAAGGAGAGTCCTATTTATAGTCCTTTTTATGCTATGTTGAGGTGTTTTACTGTTAATGAAGACCCCATTTATATCGAACCCACGGGGTGGGGAGATTGCACACCGCTTAATACTATTGAGGATTATTATCAGAATAAAACTATGATTACTGTTTATCCCAATCCTGTATCTCATGAATTTCAAATACAAAGCGATTTATCTAATTTAGATGAGGTTTTCATCTATACCATTCAGGGGCAATGTGTAAGCCATATAAAGCTACAATGTAAATCTCAGAAAATAAACATTACTACATTGCAAGCGGGTGTTTACCTGTTAAAAGTTAAAGACACACAAGGAAATATCTATACAACAAAAATAATTAAAATGTAAAACTTAAAACCAAAATGTTATGAGAAAAATTATTTACTTTTTATCCAAAAAAAACACTCTCTTTCTGAGTGTTCTATTTTTTACAGGATATGTCTCGAGTTTAAATGCTCAAATAAGTAGCTACCATTTTTGTAGTAGCGGATTTGCAGCATCTCCCTGGACATGCTTAGGGCAGAATCCGACACCTGCAGATCGTTAGACTATTGGCATTGTTCAAAGTGTAGCGGCTCATCCTGATAACCCACAAATTATTTATGCAGGAGGAGGGCGTTTTGGTGGCTTATGGAAAACCACAGACGGAGGTGCCAACTGGGCAAACAAAACCAATAGATTGGGAATAGCTACCTTGGGTATTTCGGCAATTGCGATCCATCCCAATAACCAAAATATTATCTTGGCGGGAACAAAGACACGAGCCTATGGCTGGACTTATTATGAGCAGGGAATTGGAGTACTAAAATCGGTAGATGGAGGGAATACTTGGCAAACCACAAATATAGCTACCTTTCCGGCAAGAGAAAAAAACATAAACGTAATTCGTTTCCATCCAACGAATCCGAATGTAGTACTTGCAGCAGGAAATAAATTTATCTATAAATCTACAGACGCAGGAACAACATGGAGTATTGTTTGCGAAAGTCCTCACCCAAGAGTGGATGGTAATGGTCCGGGTTTTATAGATATTGAATTTCTCCCAAGCAACCCGAATATAGTATTGGCATCAACAGATTTTAGAGGAGATGACAAAAATGACACCTTAAATCACGCATTGCTTTTTAGATCTACTAATGCAGGAAGTACCTGGACAGACGTAACGCCTTCTAATGCTTATGTATTGGGAATGTGGGGAGCTACAGCTATTGCCATAGATGTTACTCCGGCAGACCCAAACAATTTTTATATGATGTATCAAGATTCTGTATACTACCCTAATCCTCAATATTTCCCTAATTATTATTTGGGAATGATGTGCATAAGAAAATCAACAAATGGAATAAATTGGACGAAAATTGCACAATTTCGTCACAGTGCCGTAACATATAATGATGTAAAATGGGGTAGCTGGAATAAGTTTGAATTTGAGGTTTCAAACAGTAACCTAAATACATTCTATGCAGGAGGTGGGGTTATGCATAAAAGCGTAAATGGTGGAGCCACTTGGGGAGTGTTTTCGGAATATTGGCCAAACCATAATACCCCCCCTATACATTCAACTCATGCCGATATTCGTGGTTTAATTCAACTTCCCTCCATTTCAGGAGATTATTTAATAATGGCCAATGATGGAGGAATTGCAAAAACTATGAATGGCGGTTCTACGTGGTGGAATTTGAATGGGAATGGTTTGACAATTTCTGAGTGTTTTGCAGTGGGTACTTTCAATAATAACGATAATTTAGTGGTAGGTTTAATGGATAATGGCACAAAATTGTATAATTCCAACGAGGATAGTTGGTTGACTATATCAAGTGCATATGGCGATGGCGGATGGACGGAGGTAAATTACGCAAATGACAATATTGTTTATGGAATGAGCAATGGCACAATTATGAGATCTACAAATGGAGGGAATAGCTTTGTATCTACAGGTTATCGGTTGGGTAGTCTTTGGGATCGCTTTCACTTAGACCCCTCGGACCATACCAAACTATGGGCGGGTACCAATGTATTGAGAATGTATAACTCAAGTACCTGGACAACCAAATACTCATTTGCTGCAACCGGACAAAGAATCTCAGCCATTCATGTTGCTCCATCAAATGGCGACATTATATATGTAGCTATGGAATTTCCTACATGGGGCGATCCTCTTCAGAATAAATTATTTAAATCAACGAATGGAGGAGATACATTTACGGATATTTCAAGTGGCTGCCTTGCTTACGATTGGGCATACATCAACGATTTTTGTATTGATCCCTATAACTCCGATAGAATATGGGCAGGTTGCGCAATGTATTATCCGAAAGATAATTTTCCTTCACAAGGGGAATATAGAGTTATATATTCAGAAGACGGCGGAATAACTTGGGCTGACATTTCAGATGGTTTGCCTCCGTTTCCTGTATCTTATTTAGCTTATAGAGATGGCTCTGATGATGAAATTTATGCCGCTACGGAAGGTGGAGTCTATCGTTGGAATAAGGCATTGCAAATATGGGAATGTTTTAATAATGGATTCCCTCCCGTTTTTGTAACTAAACTTGAGATTAATAATTGTAAAAACAAAATTGTGGCTTCTACTTGGGGGCATGGTATTTGGGAAGCTCCGTTGCCTCCAATAAATAATACGATCACTATCTCAACCTCTCAAACATGGAATGAAAACTCTTTTAAATCTATTGCTTCAAATATCATTATTCCGGGTGGAGTAACTTTAACCGTAAAAGGAACGGTAAAGATGGGACACAATCGTACCATTCTCATTAAACCCGGTGCTAAATTAGTGGTTGATGGTGGGGTAATTTCAAACGCATGCCCCAATAAACTTTGGGAAGGTATTTTAGTTTCCGGAAACGGAACTTTGCTTCAAACCGCACAAAACCAGGGCACCCTGGAATTAAAGAATAATGCGGTAATTGAAAATGCCCGGAATGCCGTGGCTACTTATGAATATGGTTCAAATGGAAGAGTTGATTATGCTACCACCGGGGGTATTATCTATGCAGATAATGCTATCTTTAAAAATAACAGGAGATCCGTAGAATTTTTGGCTTACCCTTCTAATAATACCTCTCGCCAAAATGTAAGCCGTTTTAATAACTGTACCTTTATAGTGGACAACAACAATTTTTTTGCCGTTGGTAACGCCAATTTTCTATATCATATTTCCATGTGGAGCGTTTCTGGAGTGCGAATAAAAGGCTGTGAGTTTAAAAACAATATAACAATTACACCGGATCGCGCTAAGGCAATATATACTATTGATGCCGGTTACACCGTAGATGAATATTGTTACGCTTATAGTAATATATATCCATGTCCACCATGTCTGGATTCTAAGTTTTCAGAATTTGAGGGGTTTGAAACTGCAATTGAATCGTCAACCTCACAAAAACAGTATGCGCTCACTATAGATCGCAGTAAGTTTGAAAATAATATTATTGGAGTACGTATAGATGGGAAAAACAGTTTTCAACTTTCCCGTTTAGAGATGTTGTTTAGCCCTATTCAAGGTAGGCATCTTACGGGTATTTACTTGGATCAGTGTACGGACTATAAAGTGGAAGCCAATATAATCAATACAAATGCTATTAATTCGTCTTCCGGTATTTGGATAAACAACGCAGGAACGGATGAAAATAGGATATACCAAAACGAGATTCGGAATTCCCAATATGGGATAAGAGTAAGCGGTTTACAACTTACCAGGCCTCCAAACAATCCTCCGCTCACAGGGCTACAATTTACATGTAATGATTTAAGGCATAACAATACTAATGGTATCTATGTCGGTTCGGGAGGTCGAATACGTTATTTGCAAGGCGCTTTAAATAGCGGCGCCGATAATGATTTTACGAAGCCACCGAAAACATACAATTTCTACTTGGATGCCCAGCATTATACATCAATTATTTATTACCATGCCCCGGGTATGGAACCTGTTAACATAACGCCCAACGTTGATTTATTTACTGCTACGAAAAATCTCTGTGGAAGCACCTTGTGTAGTACCACACCACATACTAAATCGGGTGATGTACAAGCGGAGTCGCTATTAAAAGAATACCGGGAGTTAAATTACCAATATGCGGAAATGATGCATCATTTTTACGCTCAAGGTTATGATAAAGTATTAACCGGTTATTTTGCCGGAGAGATTGGAATGGAAGGATTAAAGGAAATAATGCCCTATCTTGAAGCCCTGTCGGCTATTACGGAATATATGGCTGAACTGAGCCACGGGGCATTGTTTAATCTAAAAATGGATACCGTTATAGACCTTGCTCAAATTAGAGACTGGTATGATGAAATGAATACGGTTAGCGCCAAGTATTCACTGGCAGAAACATACGAACAACTTGGAAAATTTGAAGAGGGTTTAAAAATCTTAGCGTTAATTCCTGAAATGTTTGATTTGAATGAAGATGAAATGAGGGAGCATCATAATTATGTTTCTTTATTCACTTTTAGGCATAAAATAAAAGAAAGCGGCAAAACCATAGCAGAGTTAGATGATGCGGAAATTGAGCAAATGCGCTACTTTGCCAAAGCCTCTCACGGATTATCGTCCGTAATGGCACGGGGAGTGCTGTGTTTTTTTTATGAGATTTGTATTGAAGCAGAAAGTGGAAAAGAGAAAGGAGAAGGGAACATGGAGAAAGGAGAAACCTTATTTTCTAAGGCAACCTTAGTAGGGGTAGACGGCGTAGCCGGACGGGGTAGTTTATATGAGAATATCACCATTCACCCCAATCCCACCACCGGTGAGTTGGTAATTGTGAGTGGAGGATTGAAAGTTGAAAATATCGAAATTCTTGATGTTTACGGAAGAAAATTATTATCTCATCATCTAATCACCTCATCATCTAATCAAAAAATTGATATTTCGCATCTCAATAATGGTATCTATTTTGTAAAAATAGTTACAAAGCAAGGCGAGATCGTTAAGAAAGTGGTGAAACAATAAAATCTAATCTGATTGTCGTAATGAGTACAACTTTTTGAGTTGTACTCATTACGACAATCAAAAAACTATTATGGTTATGAAAAATAGAATAAAATCTAATCGTTTATTATTATTATTATTATTATTATTATTATTATTATTATTATTATTATTATTATTATTATTATTATTATTATTATTATTATTATGTTTTTTGGTATTAGGTTTTAACGGAATAGCAAATGAAAGAATGATACTTATTTATAATGGTTTGAATCCAACTCTTGTCATAATAGCCACTTCCGGTGAACAGTTTACCGTTGATTGGGGCGATGACTCTGCTATTGAAACATTTACAGGTACAGGAGATCAGCAGTATGTGAAACATAATTATACGTATATTCCCGGAACTTATTTTAAGACGATAACTATTACAGGAACTACGGAAGATTGTAAATTTACTTACTTCTACTCTTCGCGTGTGGCGGTTCACTTTGACGCAAGTGAAGCGCCATCATTAAAGGAATTACATATTGCTTCGAAACATGAAAGTCCTTTTCCATTAACTTTAAACCTGAGTAACTGTACCGCATTAGAGCTTTTGAGCTGTAATGGCAATAACGTATATGATTTAGATTTAAGTGATTGTACATCGTTAAAAGACTTGGGTATTAGTAGAAATTTTTTATCCAATTTAGATGTAAGCAACACAGCATTAGAAACAGGAAATATTGGTTATAATTGTTTACCCCTATCCCAATGTTATCCTATATATTTAAAACCAACTGTCTTCGATGGCGTAACTTTATGGAAACAAACCCAAGTTGCGCAAACAATTTGGGTTGGCGAATCTATTGATTTATCGTCGGAAAAAGAGTTTGGCGGCTTTGCTACTAATTTTGCTGTATTAAAGGGGCACTGGAATAGTGGCGTACTTGCACCAGACAGTGTTTTCTCCTTTAAAGATTGGATCTTTTCCTTTCACTCCGGAGGGCAATTCAGTATACTAATGGATAATAATGCCGCCATGCCTTCATTTTATCATATCTCTTCAGGAATACCGATTCATGTAAAAGTACCGGTTGAAGAAATCACGAACATACCTACTACGGCAATTGCCACTATTCCGCTTGACTTTAATCCTATTGTTCTTCCATACGATGCCCCATACATACCCATTACATGGAGTGTTTCCGATACAGGAACAACCGGTGCCACCATTACCGGTAGCAGACTCAATACCAAAGCGCCGGGAACGATAATCGTTACGGCAACCCTTAAAAACGCTACGCCTGCCGGTGATTATACGCAAGATTTTACTATTGAAGTAAAGCCTTTAGGTATTGATGATCCCGCACAAAAATTGTCAAAGATTAATCTCTATCCAAACCCCACAACAGGCGAATTGATCATTGAAAGCAGAGATTTGTTCATTAGCAAAATTGAAGTTCTTAACATGAGAGGTCAAATAGTATCATCGTATCCTTTCAATATTCTATCTGCTCATCATACAGTTGACATCTCACATCTAAACAACGGCACCTATTTTGTTAGAGTAGGCACAAATCAGGGCGAGATTGTTAGAAAAGTGGTGAAGCAGTAACCGTTCTACTTCCCTCTCTCCGCCGAAATAATATGCTTATATTTTTCCTTGCGCTCTTTCCATTTATTGCGCGCATATTGTTGCATGTCAACAATATTGTCGGTTTCATCCACAATCTCCAATCCAAAAATAGATTCAATAATATCCTCGAGGGTAACAATGCCTTCAAAAGTGCCGTATTGGTCAACAATAATGGCAATATGTTCTTTTTTCTTTAACAAAGTTTCCCATAAAGTGGTGATAGATTGACCTTCTTCCGCCACAACAATATTTCTTCGGATATCGGCTAATTTTGTATCAAAGCTGTCGTTTGCCACTTGTTCCAGCACGGTTTGCCGGAGCACATAGCCGGTAATATCGTCTTCATTCCCGTCCGCATAAACGGGAATGCGGGCATGGTGTAAAAAATCCTTGTTTTTGTAAAACTCGGCAACGGTCATTTCTTCAGGAGCCATGAAAACCACAATTTGCGGGGTCATTACATCATCTACCTTTACCGTCTCAAGCCGCATTAAGTTTTGTATAATTTTACTTTCCTCTTTTTCAAATTCTCCCTCTCCGGCGGCAATGTCAACCATAGCAGAGACCTCTTCGCGACTTACCGTAGCTTCCTGATTTTTTTTATTTATTTTTCGTGTAATGAAATCCGATAGAAAAACAAAGGGGTAAGCGATCACAATCATCGTTCGGATCACCGGCACCGATTTTAATGCTAATTTGCGCCAGTAGGTAGCTCCAATTGTTTTTGGGATGATTTCGGAGAAGAAAAGTAGGAAGAGTGTTAAACCGGCAGAGACAAATCCAAAATAATAATTCCCCCAAAGTGCAGTAGCTTGCGCTCCTACGCCGGCAGCGCCCACCGTGTTTGCAATAGTATTAATAGTTAAAATAGCAGAAAGTGGTCTGTCGATATTTTCTTTAAATTGTTTAAAATAACGTGCGGATTTATTTCCTTCCACATATTTCAAATTGATAAAAGAGATAGGGGTAGATAGCAAAAGAGCCTCCACTACAGAGCAGGTAAACGAAAATATGGCTGCAAATAATAAAAAGAAAATCAGTAGCTCCATGTTATAATACTGATTTTAAGAAAGTTTGCATAAACGTAACTTGTTTTTTAATTGGGGCGAAGATATAAAAAATAAGAAAATTATAGTTATTACCCCGCTAATACCTCAACTTTATTCTTCAATACCTCAACCACTCCTCCGGCAATTTCAAAATAAAGCGTTTCGTCATCTGAAATAATTTGCACCTTTCCTTTTGCCAGTGCAGCTACTAAAGGCGCATGGTTTTCTAAAATGGCAAATGAACCGTCAATACCCGGAAGTTTTATAGATGAGGCGTTTCCGGAAAATATTGTTTTATTGGGAGTGAGAATTTCTACAATCATAATTTATCGATTTGCAGTTTCTATCTCTTTTTTCCCTTTTTCAATGGCATCTTCCACGGTCCCTACAAAACTAAATGCCGATTCGGGCAAGTAATCGAGTTCGCCATCCATAATCATATTAAAGCCTTTTATGGTTTCTTCGATAGGAACGAAAACCCCTTTCATTCCTGTAAATTGTTCTGCCACATGGAACGGTTGCGACAAAAATCGTTGCACACGGCGTGCACGGTGCACCACTTTCCGGTCTTCTTCCGAAAGCTCCTCCATTCCCAAAATGACAATAATATCCTGCAGCTCTTTATAACGTTGCAAAATTTCTATCACACGTTGCGCTGTGTTATAATGTAGCTCTCCTACGATTTCCGGCGTTAAAATTCTTGAAGTAGAATCTAACGGATCTACGGCAGGGTAAATACCTAATTCTGAGATTTTACGACTTAACACAGTGGTGGCATCCAAGTGCGAGAATGTGGTGGCGGGCGCAGGGTCAGTTAAGTCATCCGCAGGAACATAAATAGCTTGCACAGAAGTAATAGACCCTTTTTTTGTAGAAGTAATCCGTTCTTGCAACATTCCCATTTCGGTAGCTAAAGTAGGTTGGTAGCCCACCGCCGATGGCATTCTTCCTAATAATGCTGAAACCTCCGAACCGGCTTGTGTAAAACGGAAAATGTTATCTACGAAAAACAAAATGTCACGACCTCCGGAGGTCTCATCGCCGTCGCGATAATATTCGGCAATGGTAAGTCCGGAAAGCGCCACGCGGGCACGTGCGCCCGGCGGCTCATTCATTTGCCCGAAAACCATAGTGCATTGCGATTTAGCTAACTCCTCTTTATCCACACACTCCAAATCCCATCCTCCTTTTTTCATACTTTCCTTAAACTTTTCGCCATAACGGATTACACCCGACTCGATCATCTCTCGCAGCAAGTCGTTGCCTTCGCGGGTACGTTCGCCCACTCCGGCAAATACAGACATTCCGGAATATTTCTTCGCAATATTGTTAATCATCTCCATAATTAAAACGGTTTTCCCTACTCCGGCGCCGCCAAACAGTCCAATTTTTCCTCCTTTTGCGTAAGGCTCAATCAGGTCAATGACTTTAATGCCGGTGTACAGCACTTCTTGTGAAGTAGATAAGTTCTCAAAAGTGGGCGGGGCGCGATGAATATCTTTACGCACTTTAGATTCAATTTCCCCGATTCCGTCAATGGCGTCCCCAATCACATTGAGTAGGCGCCCGTTAATATTTCCTGTGGGCATGGAGATCATGTGCCCTAATGCCGTTACGTCCATACCGCGGCGCAATCCATCGGTGGATTCCATCGCAATACAACGCATGGTATTTTCTCCGATATCTTGTTCGCATTCCAAAATAACTTTTTCTCCGTTATCCTTAACGATTTCCAATGCTTCGTAAATGTTTGGCAGTGCATTTTCGTCAAAGTGAACATCAATTACCGCTCCAATAATTTGAGAAATTTTCCCTTTAATTTGAGTTGCCATACTAAAGTTTTTTTAATTACATTGTTGCAAACTATCCACTACTTGTCGTAATCTTGTAAAAAATTCAATACGTGTTTTTTCATCCACTTCTGAAACTTGGATGGATGTTCTTTTCTTTTTCTGCATCCATTCTTTGCAATTTTTTATCATTTCCGGATTATTATTAATCAGATCATACATATTAAATGCGTGAATACGAAACATTTCTGTTTTTCCGGTATAGAGATAGCTATAATTTGTATTTATATTAAGCATGGAAACATAAATCTGTACTTTATTTTTTGTTTCCGGAAAGCAACCTGTATTTGCAATTTCCAACAGATAATCCAGCAATTTATGTAACTCTTTTCTTATAAGTTCTTTTTCTTCGTCGGTAATTAAAAGGATAGAATGAAAGAACTGAATTTCACGTATCAAATTTTCAAAAAGCATGTTATCCAAAATGTAACTTGTATTCGTCACATACTTCATGTTTCGATGATATTTATCCACTTCTTTGCGCAGTACTTCAGGAATACGAATGTTGGCAAATGTTTCATTACAACTATTGCAGTATTCATACGACCATTTGAATACAACGAATTTGTATAAAATTTCAAAGCCTGCAGATAAAGATCGAGACAGGTTATTGCAGGCTACCATGTATTCTGAATCGAAAGAATCTCTGAGCAGTTCGAGCGCTTGAACTCTTTTACGTACAAAATCGACATCTTCTTTCGAAGGTTCGAGGTAGCTCATGGGTTGCATTTGGAAGCATACTTTTTGAGATCTAACACCAATAATTTCATCTATAGAAATATTCCAGGCAGCCGCAATTTTCACAATTTCATACATAGGGAACATAACTTCTTTACGCAATCTTCTGTACGTTGCCTCTCGCTCAATATTCAACAAATCCATTAAATTTTCCACTAATTCTGCTTTCTTAGGATACTTTTCTAAAAGAATATCCATAAAATAATCATACCATGCTTCGTTTATCATACAATAAATATATTGACAATTAGATAGTTAAATTCAAAATAGCGCTCAGTTACCGAGCGGACTATTTGAATTTTCAAAAATATGAAAATATATTAGTAAAAACACTTTTTAAGTGCAGGGGGCATATTTTTATTCATTTTTAGAGTATCTTTTACGAAATACATCCTAAAAAGTGTTAATTTATAAGATTTGTTTGATTTTGATGCAAAAAATGCCACAAGTTTCCTTCGATATTGACGCAAAACGTCACATATCAGATTGATATTTGACGCATTTTTGCCGAAAAATAGGACTTTAGCTTTGATTTCAAGAAGGCAGAAATAGTAAGTAGGTAATGGCATAGCTTAAGATACTATCAAAAAATATCACTAATAATAAGATTCCAAACCTGTAATTCGGAATGATACCTGTCTTTAAAAAAACGAACATGAAAAAACAGAAGTAGTGTAGAGCTTCTGACTTCATCTTTTTTTACACGGTAGAGTACTATTCTGAATGCAGTAAGGAATCTTTTTTCTGTTTTGTGTACATTCCTATTTTCCGCTTATCATAATATTTCTATATTTGCATCCGTTTTTCTTTGCTAATCATCAAACTAAATGAAAAAAATCATTTTCTCTTTTTTTGCAGTAATGACCGTCATTTCATTTTCATTATATGCACAAGTAAACCATACAATCAATGAAAACACCTATCAAAAAATAAGCATCTCTTTTACCTTTGGGGCGTTAAAATCTATGGATATTGAGACAGATGCAGGGTATTTTTCACACATTTATATGGATGGGTGCGGCAAAAGCAACAATCCGGGAGAGCCGGAGCTGCCGGTTTCCGTAAATATGCTTGAAATTCCAATTTTCGGAGATTATGTGTTGAATATTTATGGAAAAGATTATGTGATTTATGATGCTAAAGAGCTGGGAATTAACCATCCTGTTTATCCAGCACAACCCTCTGTATCGAAATCTTATGAAGGTCCGGTTGCGTTTATTCAAAACAAAAACACATATCAAACCGATGCGTTTTACGCAGCGCCGTTGTTAGCGCAATTTGAAGAAGTAGGCATCATGCGTAATGTAAATTTAGGAACACTTTATGTAAACCCTGTGCAATACAATCCGGTAACCAACGAAATTAAGCTCTATAAAGCGATGGATGTAGAAATTCTCTTTAGGGAAACGGAATTTGTTAAAACGCAAATCATGAGAGACTTGCATAAAAATCCATTGTTCCGCCCTTCCAACGTTATTAACCCGACGAAAAGCAGCAAATCAGAGTTTTCAAACATTCCTATTAAATATCTAATTGTTGCTCATGCCATGTTCAGAGGCGAATTAGATGAATTTATGGCATGGAAAAAGAGAAAGGGTTTTTTAGTGGAAATTGGTTATACGGATGATGCAAATGTGGGTACCACCACTACTTCTATCGGGAATTTCATTAAAACACATTATAATGATGCGACTCCGGAAAATCCGGCGCCTACTTTTGTGTTGTTAGTGGGTGATGTGCAGCAAATTCCGACATTTATAAGATCCATGAACGGGAAATTACACCCTACTGATTTATATTATTTTACAGAAGCAAACGGCAATATTCCCTGGTGCTATTACGGACGTTTTTCTGCTCAAAACTTAAGGCAGTTAACTCCGCAAATTGAAAAAACACTACAATATGAGCAATTTACCATGCCCGATCCTAACTATTTAAATAATATTGCTTTAATTGCGGGATATGATGCTTTTTATGCTTCCAGATATGGCAATGGATTTGTAAGCTATATAACACAATATTACGCAACTACAGAGTATGGGTACACAAATGTTTACGCACATTATCATCCATGTACTAATCGAGAGGCTCAAATTCGTGCAGAAATCGGCGCCGGAGTAGGAATTGCCAACTATACCGCACATTGTAGTCCAAATGGCTGGGAGAGTCCTACTTTCACAAAAAACCATATTTCTGCCATGAATAATTTGGATAAATATGGCTTGATAATCGGAAGTTGCTGTGAATCAAATAAATTTGACGAGAATGAATGTTTTGGTGAGAGCTTGCTCCGTGCAGCAGGAAAAGGCGCCGTAGGGTATATCGGCGGCTCAAATTATACCTATTGGGACGAAGACTACTATTGGTCAATCGGTGTGAGAAGTCCAATTACGGCAACTCCAACGTATAACCCCACACGTTTGGGCGCGTACGACAGATTATTTCATACACATGGAGAGACTTACGATAAATGGATGACTACTTTCGGCTCCATGTTTGTGGCAGGAAACGAAGCCGTGCAATCTTCCACCGCATCCGCAATTATGAAAAGATATTACTGGGAAATTTACCATCTCATGGGCGATCCTTCCGTAATGACTTATTTAACAAAGCCTTCGCAAATGGAAACGATATTACCCAATAGGTTACTTTTAGGAGAAAGTACCCTAAATGCGAAGGTCGCTCCCTACTCTTACTGTGCTTTAACCGATAACGCAGGCGAACTTGTAAGCGCAGGTTTTGCCGACGCAAACGGAAGAATTATCCTACATTTTGAACCACTTGAAGAATCCGGTGAGTACGAATTTGCTGCATGGGCGCAAAAATACATTCAGTATTTTAGAACCATCTGCGTAGGTGCTCAAGATAGCTGCGATCACGACCCAACAATGCCTTGCCTCATCTATCCCAATCCTGCGAACACTACTCTGATGATTGAAACTGAAAACCAAATATCTTCTTACGAAATTACAGACATGCACGGAAAAATGATTTTTTCTGAACAAAATGTGAACAGCAGTAATGCAATGGTAAATGTTGCTTCGTTGGCGGCGGGAGTTTATTTTGTGAAAGTAGTGGATATTAAACAAAAACGTGCAGTTCAGAAGTTTGTAAAACAATGATTTTCACAATATTTGAGAAAAATTTATTTTTATTTTTCGTATTTAAAATATTTTAATATTTCATATATATTTGCGCCTGATTTTAAATCCTAAATCCGTCAGTTAAAACTGATGACAATAAAAAAGGCATTGTATGCAATGTCCCTACCTTAAACATCATACCGTATTATGAACACCTCCACTCAATTCGACCAAATAGAAAAAACCTGCTTCGACCTTTTTTCAAAAAAAGCTGTGGACTATGGAACAGCTTGGCGTATTTTGCGCACTTCCTCCTTAACCGACCAAATCTATATTAAAGCGCAGAGAATCAGAAGTATTCAAGAAAAAGGCGTATCGAAAGTAGATGAGGGCATTGTTCCGGAATTTATCGGCATCATCAATTATTCCGTAATGGCATTGATACAATTAGAGATGGGTGCAACCGATGCTGTAGAAGGCATGATTTCCGCCGAAGAGGCATCAAAGTTGTATCTGAAATACATTCATAATGCTAAAGCGCTAATGCTCAATAAAAACCACGACTATGGCGAAGCGTGGCGCAACATGCGCGTGGAATCGCTAACCGACATTATTTTAATGAAATTGCTGCGTATTAAACAAATTGAAGATAATAAAGGCAACACTATCGTTTCCGAAGGATTGGATGCCAATTATTATGATATTATTAATTATGCGATATTTGCGATGATAAAATTAACATTATGAATTTAAAAATTTAATGATTTAAAAATTTAAAATTACATCATAACAATACAAGCCAACACATTAATAATCTATTAAACTTTAAATCTTTAAATTTTTAAACCTTAAACCCTTAAATCTGTCTGTGCCATGTATAATTCATCAAAATCAAAAAGAATGAAAAAACAAAAAGAACCCATGTGGCTTATGATCATACGCATTGTGTTGGCGTGCGTGTTTATTTTTTCCGGTTTAACAAAAATGGTTGATCCCGTAGCTTCCGGAATAAAAATGTACGAATATTTTATTTCTTTCGGGATGGAATTTATGCACCCGTTCTCGCTAACGTTGGGCATTTTAATGAACATCGCGGAGTTTACACTGGGCTTTATGCTCCTTTTCAAAATCAGAGTAAACCTCACAGCTTTGGGATACCTCCTGTTTATGGGATTTTTCTTCTTTTTAACAGCGTGGTTAGCTGTAGCAGAGCATCTTGAAGTACATTACGGATACCAATTTAACGTAGTAAGAGATTGTGGTTGCTTTGGGCAAGCCGTTGCCATGAGCAATTTGGAAACTTTTTTGAAAAATGTCGTGCTAATGATTCTTACGTTAATTGTTTTTGCTAAACGAAAAACAATTCCGGATATCAAACTAACCCTCTTAGGGCAGTGGCTGCTTGCTGTTGTGGGCGCTGTTATTGCTTTATTGATACAAATGTACTGCTTGCGCAATTTGCCTGTTATTGATTTTAGCAACTGGAAAAAAGGGAAAGATGTAACAGAACTTTTTATAGAAAAACCAGCAGAAATAAACGTGCTGTTTTTGTATAAAAATGACAAAGGGGAAGAAAAATTATTATCCATGGAGGATATGGATAACATCACGGAAACCCATCCTAATTTTTATAACGATTTTTTTTATGTAGACCGCATTGACTCTGTGATTTCGGAAGCGGTTCATGCTGAAATTCAAGGATTTTCCATGTTAGACGAACAGGGAAGAGATTGGGCAAGCATCTATCTCAACAAAAACAGAGAGCATGTTTATATACTTTTTATGCACGATTTGGATGAAGTGAATGACAAAGCCATGAAATCGGAAGCGCTGCAAAACCTTATTGTCTATAGCGAGGAAAATAATATTGATTTTGTGGGAATTACAAACTCTTCTCCCGATGAAATCGCCGCTTTTATTGAAAAATACAACATCATTTTCCCCATTTATTACAATCCGATTGATCCGATAAAAGGGCCATTCATGGTACGCGACGCTGTTCGTTCTAATCCGGGGTTGGTGATTTTGAAAAATGGAGTGGTGGTTGATAAAAAAGCTTGGAGGAAATTTTAATTGCTATTTAAAGATTTAATTATTTAAATATTTAAAACAACGAATTTCAAATTGTAATCCATTAAATTTTTAAATCTTTAAATTATTGAACTATTGAACACCATACATCTGCTTCCCGACATTGTTGCCAACCAAATCGCCGCCGGTGAGGTGATACAGCGCCCTGCTTCAGCGGTTAAAGAATTGTTGGAGAATACCATTGATGCCGGCGCTACCAAAGTTCAACTCATTATAAAAGATGCCGGTAGAACGCTCATTCAAGTAGTGGATAACGGCAAAGGGATGGCTTTTACCGATGCACGAATGTGTTTTGAAAGACACGCAACTTCAAAAATCGCTACTGCCGATGACCTTTTTCATTTGACGACCAAAGGATTTCGAGGAGAAGCATTGGCTTCTATTGCCGCTATCGCTCAAATAGAATTAAATACGAAACGCGCCGAAGAAGAAACCGGAACACGAATATTGGTGGAAGGTTCACAAATTAAAGAGCATGCACCTACGGCAACGCAAGACGGCACTTCTATTGCGGTGAAAAACCTATTTTTTAATGTTCCGGCGCGAAGAAATTTCCTCAAATCGGATGCAGTGGAATTAGGACATATCGAAGAAGAATTAAATCGCTTGTCACTAATTCATTATGATATTGAATTTTCGTTTTATCATAATGGGAAATTGATGCAACAACTGCAACCTTCTAATCAAAAACAACGTATCATCAATGTCTTTGGTACACATTTTAAAGACAAACTGTTTCCGGTGGAATTAAATACGGAAGCAGTAAAAATTACAGGTTTTATTGCAAAACCGGAAAATGCCAAGAAGAAAAAAAATGAACAATATCTATTTGTAAATAACAGATTTGTAAAACATTATTTGTTGACACATGCCATTGAAACTGCCTACAAAGAGCTCATTCCCGAAGGGCACAAACCTGCCTTTTTTATAGAAATTACCGTTCCGCCTGCCACCATTGACGTCAACATTAGCCCAACAAAAATTGATGTTAAGTTTCAAGATGACAGAATGATATACGCATTTTTAAATGCAGCGGTAAAAAAAACACTGGGCGCACTTTCGTTGGTACCGCAAATTGATTTTAATTATAATCCGGATTACGACTTTTCGGCAATAAAATCAAGAGAGCACATCAAACCACCCACATTAACCTTAAATCCGAATTACACTCCATACACTTCTAAGCCGGAGAAAAAAAACACCGTTTCCGATTCATGGCAACAATTTTTGTCAGGGTTAAAAAATGAAACAGTAAAAAGTCATTGCGAGGAACCTGAAAAACTTGCTTTTACAGATGAACCTAAAGAAAAAGAGGAAATTATTGATGAAACGCAATTAAAATGTTTGCTTTTTTCTGATGCTTATTTGGTATTTCTTTGGAATGATGCTTTACATGTTATAGACGTCAAAGCGGCGCGGGAGCGTATTTTATTTGAACATTTTTTGC
Organism: Bacteroidota bacterium; assembly: GCA_009786185.1. GTDB lineage: Bacteria > Bacteroidota > Bacteroidia > Bacteroidales > WCHB1-69 > WRNX01. Next base: position 4,975 of record WQTS01000106.1, on the reverse strand, counting down.
ATGCTTTGGAGAATGCACCCATCGTAATTCAGCAATCTATGTTTCCGGAAACCATCACGTTGTCGGCGAGCGCTACCGAAATAGTAAACGATCTTTTGTCTGAACTGCGCGCTTTGGGATACGATTTAGAGCAAATGGACCGAACTTCATTTGCCGTAAACGGAACTCCCGGAGAGGATGAAAGCTGTAATGTACAACAAATTATCGAACAATTTGTAGAGATGTATAAAACGCACCAATTTTTGCACAAAACGGATAAAAATTGCGCCATTGCCAAAAGTTTGGCGAGACAAAAATGTGGTTCTAAATTGCAAATAGCATCGGAGCTTGAGCAGCAAGCGTTTGTTAAGCAGTGGCTTCAATGTCAAGTTCCGCACATTTCACCATCAGGGAAAAAAGTGGTAAAAAGTTTTATGAGTATGGAGATTCAGAAGCTTTTTGAATAGCATTTTTCATAACTTCTTAATTTTCATGGCATTTTGGAGTGAATATATAGCCGCCTTCGGAATCTGCTTTTAATTTTCCCATTCCGGGAGATACAATATGCATTCCGCCTATCAAAATATTATTTTTCGAAACATAATCCAACACTTTCATACGGGAAGCAATAGCGCGTGCAGTATCTACATCAAAAATAACCGATAGTTGAGGATAACGCATTTGTACCGGCATGACGTGTACCAAATCGCCCTAAATGAGTATTTGTTGCTCGTTGTTGCCCATTAAAATATTGGCATTCCCCTCTCGCTCTCCATTTTCTTTTTTTCTTATCTTCGTGCCCCAATTTTAAAATATATTTTATGAGATCATTTTTCGCATTTCTTTTTGTTGCTTTTTTGAGTTTACAAACGTTTTCGCAAACCAACCCATTCTTTGAAGAATGGAATACGCCATACGGCGTTCCTCCTTTTGATAAAATTAAAGTTGAACATTTTATGCCTGCTTATCAAGCGGGAATGGCGGAAGAGACGGCGCAGATTTGGGCAATCATCCGAAATCCGGAAACGCCTACGTTTGAAAATACGATTGTGGCTATGGATAGATCGGGCACATTGTTGCGCAAAGTAGTCCCCGTATTTAGCGGACTTACAAGCGTGAACAACAACCCTGAGTTGCAAGCATTGGCACGTCAATTTTCGCCCATGTTAAGTAAACACTACGATGATATTAGCCTGAACCCTGAGTTATTTAGGCGCGTAAAAATTGTTTATGAGCAAAAAGACCAACTGAATTTGAATGTTGAGCAAAAGAGATTATTAGAAAATACCTACCGGAACTTTGTTCGTAGTGGCGCAGATTTGCCGCCGCAGGAACAAGCGAGAATGCGCGAAATTAACAGTGAACTCTCTGATTTACAATTAAAATTCCGCCAGAATTTGCTTGCCGAAACAGCTGCTTTTACTTTAAAGGTAAACGATAAATCGCGACTTTCCGGTTTGTCGGATGCACAAATGGCTGAGGCTAAATCTCGTGCGCAAAAAGTAGATGACGCTGACGCTTTTCATTTTGGATTAGACAATCCGAGCATCATGCCGTTTTTGCAAAATGCCGATGACCGCGAGCTTCGTACCGAAATATTGACCGCTTACCTTAATCGCGCCAACAATAATAATGATAAAGATAACAAAGAGATTATTGAAAGAATTGTAACTCTGCGTTTGGAACGTGCTAAGTTGATGGGTTATGAAAATTTCGCTGAGTTAGCTATCGAAGACCGCATGTCTAAAAATCCAGAAACAGTGATGGCATTTTTGGATAAAATATGGGCGCCTTCATTGAAAATGGCAAAAAACGAACGGAATGATATTGAAAAAATAATGAAAAAAGAAAAAGTTACATTGCCTTCTACTCCGGCTGATTGGCGTTATTTCTTCAATAAATCGAAACAACAAAAGTACAATATTGATCAAGAAGTGATTCGTCAATATTTTAAAATGGAAAATGTGCGTGATGGCATTTTTTACGTGTGTAACCGCCTTTGGGGTATCACTTTTGAGGAATTGCACGATATACCTGTTCCTCATCCGGAAGCTACCGCTTGGAGGTGTAACGATAAAGACGGCAGCATTTTGGGCATCGTGTACTTGGACATGCACCCGCGTCCGGGCATGAAAAACGGCGGCGCATGGTGCGGGCACTACCGTTCGCATACTTATGACGAAAACGGAAACCGCATTTTTCCGATTATTACTATTGCTTGTAATTTTACACGTCCTTCCGGCGATCAACCGGCTTTGTTGACTACCAGCGAAGCCAACACATTCTTTCATGAATTCGGACATGCCTTAGATGGTTTGTTCAGAGAAACAAAATATTACGGAACAAGCAGAAACCAAAGAGATTTCGGCGAATTTGCAGCACAAATTATGGAGCACTGGGCGTTTGAACCGGAGGTCTTGAAAGTATACGCCAAACATTATAAAACAGGCGCAGCAATTCCTTCATCTTTAGTAAAAAAAATTGAACAAAATGAAATGTATGGTCAAGGTTTTATCACCACTGAATTTTTAGCCTCCGCTTATTTAGACATGGAATATCATTTATTAACGGAGATTCCACAAAATTTTGACGCTGAAGAATTTGAAAAAACAACACTTGAAAAATACGGTTTGATTCCGCAAATTCCGGCGCGTCACAGGAGCACTTATTTTGCCCACACATTTTCAGGTGGATACACAGCCGGTTATTACATGTATCTTTGGGCAGAACAACTTGATAGCGATGCGTTTGAAGCATTCTTAGAGAGAAGAAATATCTTTGATCCTGATTTAGCGCATAAACTACGTTTCGAAATTTTTGCCCGCGGCGGAACTGAGGATGCAATGGTTTTGTATAAGAATTTCCGCGGCAAAGAGCCGGATGTGAATGCGTTGTTAAGAAATAGAGGATTAAATTAATCATTATTACGCCGTAGAGGCGTTGTGCGCAACGCCCACCCAATGGCAGCAGCGGCAAAGAGCAGGATCACAATCCAAGATGAGATCCCGGCTATTCTATTGCCGATAATTCTCCATTTTGGAATATATTTGAACACAATGTGGTGCTCGCCTGCGGGTACTATCATAGCGCGCAAAATGTAGTTGGCTCTAAAATGAGGCACTTCTTCTCCGTTTAAATAAGCTACCCAACCGCCTTTGTCATAAAATATTTCCGAAAATACCACCAACTGGTCATAATTCGATTTAAACTGATATTCCATTCTATTGGGCAACGCAACGGTGTTTACGATTTCCGCAGTTGAATCGATGGCAAAGCGCTGTTTTTCAATCAAATGTGCAAAGCGCCTGTCTACAACGATAGTGTCGCGCAAATCAATATCTGCCAACATTAAAATCTCATCATCCGGTGTATCAACAAAAATAACTTGTTGGGCAAACCACGCATTACCAAATGCGTCGCGGTTAGGATACACCTGCCCATTTTGCATGATAATATACTTTGCATTAAGCATATTCAATACATTTATATCTAAAGGATGAAATAGATAAAAATCAATCATATCCTGATATCTTCTTAGCTTAGCAGGGCTATATCCGCCAATAGATTTATGAAAATAAGAAGTAATTGATTCGTTATACGTGTTGCTTTGTAAATTAAAAACACGATAATTAATATCCGTATCCTGTAAAATTAACAGGTCTGCATCGGACGGTTTGTATGTATTTTGCATTTTTTTCTTCGGTTGAAAATTATCATTGTTCAAATAGCGTTTGCCTACTCCCCAAAGATCAATCAGTATTAACATGGCAAGCATGCCGATAATCAGTTTTTGATTTTTAATTTTTGATTTGAGGAATAACCATAATACGGTAAATGCCAAAGTAATAAAGATCATGGAGCGTAGCACGTCATGATATAACATTGATTTTCTATGGTCTATCATAAGATCCATAATATTATCTACACTGGCTTGAGGGAAGCCTCCACCGAGCAAGCGATCAGCAAATCCGGCATCGCCTCGTCCGACAAATGAAAATGAAAATGCGCCGAGAAATGCGATGAAGGCACATAATCCAAGCGAAACGTAGAGTGAAATTTTAGTGTACTTCCACGCTTTCTCTCTGTTAATTTCATTATTAAAAATAGTTTTCAGAGCAAGCGCTCCCAACATAGGCATGGCAACCCCGGCAATAATCAGCGCCATGGATGGAGTTCTGAACTTGTTATAGAGTGGTAAATTATAAAATAGGAAGTTATTAACCACTTCAAAATGTCTTCCCCAAGCCAGCACAAATGAAATAATGCAGACGATAATTACCCACCAACGCACAGGCCCTCGCACAATAAAGAGTCCTAAAATGAATAAGAAACAAACAATGGCGCCCACGTACACCGGACCTGATGTAAAAGGTTGGTCTCCCCAGTAAGTAGGAAGGTAGAGTCCCCCATAGCCTATTTTACGAAGCTCTTTAGCCGTTTCCGAATTTTTATCCAATATAACATGCCCGCCTCCATACATTTCGGGAACGAGCTGGGTAAACGTTTCCATTTTTCCGTAGCTCCATGCAAAAGCGTAATCAATTTCCAACCCGTCTTTATGCGGCGTAACATCATCTCCTCTATTTTTCGATTCGGGCGTAATAGTAAGTTCCGAGCCACCACGCATAGTGTCTTTACTATAATGATATGCCGTAATGTTATTTGCTAAATTAGGCAGCGCCGCCAAAATAGCAGCAGCAACTAAAATGACTGAAGCAATGAAAAATGATTTCAACTGTTTCTGCATAATAGCATATATAAAGTAAACACCAACCATTCCTGCCACCATAATAGCCGCATAATAGGTAATTTGTTGGTGATTACAAGCTATTTCAATGCCCAAAAATAAAAGTGTAACCAAGCCGCCCAAAATATATTTCCTTTTATAAGTTAAAATAACTCCGCCAATCAAAGGCGCAATGTAAGCCATGGCATATCCTTTGGTAACGTGCCCTGCTTCAATAATAATAAGATTATAGGAGGCAAAACTATAAGC
>WQTS01000105.1 GCA_009786185.1 Bacteroidota bacterium | reverse complement strand
ATGTATGAACGATTTGAGATTACGGAAGAGCAGGCGTTTGAGTTAAACGATTTGGGAACTTACATTCATTGGTTACTGCAATTGGAAGCAGAAGAAAACAGTATCTACACTTTATCCGACAATGAGATTAGCTATTTAATACACTACGTTGAAACCCACACCGGACGCAGTAGAACATTTGCAAAAATTATCTTGTGTGAATTGTATGAAATTTGTATTGAGGATGAAGAAGCGGAAGGCGGTAAAGGGTATGCGGTGAACGGTGTTGATGAAGGTGGAAAGCAGAAAGTGGAAGGCATAAAATCCCCTTCAAATATTGAAGGGGTGGACGGCGCAGCCGAACGGGGTAGTTTATATGAAAATATCACCGTTTATCCCAATCCCACCACAGGAAAGTTACAAGTTACCGGTTACGAGTTACAAATTACGAGTATAGAAATTCGCGATGTTACAGGAAGAATCTTATCATCTTATCACCTCATCATCCCATCATCTAATCAAAAAGTCGACATCTCACACCTAAACTCCGGTATTTACTTTATAAAAGTGGCTACAAATCAAGGCGAGATTGTTAAAAAAGTGGTGAAACAATAAATTTAAACCATAAAAAAGGGTGCAAATGTAAAAGTTGTACTCTTTTTTAACCAAAAAAAGGCTGCCTTTAAAAAGACAGCCTTTTTCAATTATGAAAACACAAAGCAAACTTATGCTCCTAATTGCAGCCTAAAGAAGCAGCAACATGTTAGGTCGGCATCCGTTTGTTTAAGGTATTCGGCAACTGTAATTTTGTTATCGCGGATGAACTCTTGGCTCAACAAAGTGTTTTCTTTGAAGAACTTATTCAATTTACCTTCTGCGATTTTTTCAATCATATTTTCCGGTTTACCTTCTTGGCGCGTCATTTCGCGAGCCAATTCCAATTCGTGGTCAATGGTAGCTTGCGGTATTTGGTTAGAATTTACGGCAAGCGGGTTCATAGCAGCAATTTGCATGGCTACGTTGTGCGCTGCTTCATATACTTTTTCTCCATCTACGGTAAATCCGGCAATGGTTGCCAACATATTTCCGTTGTGGTTATAAGCAGCTACGCAAGGCGCTTCAATTACTTCATAAGCAGGAACTTCCACTTTTTCGCCGGTTTTTCCTGTCATTTCAATAAGCATTTCTTCAACAGTAACACCATCAACTTTGTGTGCTAATAATTCTTCACGCGTTTTAATTTTGTTTGCCATAGCAAGATCAATAATAGAATCTGCAAAAGTAACGAAATCACTGTTTTTCGCTACGAAGTCGGTTTCACAAGCTACTACCGCGATAGCGGCGAAGTTGTGTTCAGCATTTAATTTAGCTACTACGCGACCTTGATTTGAAGCTTGGTCAGCACGTTTAGCAGCTACTTTTTGACCTTTTTTGCGGAGAATATCAATTGCTGTATCAAAGCAGCCCTCAGCTTCAACAAGAGCGTTTTTGCAATCCATCATGCCCGAGCCGGTCATTTGTCTTAATTTGTTTACATCAGCAGCAGTTATTGCCATATTTTTAATATTTAAAATGTTAAACTTTGGGTTAATTATTTTCTCGTTGGAGCTTTCGCCGGAGTTTTTTTCGCCGGAATACGTTTTCTTTTAGCAGCATTTTCTTCATCAGGAGCTACATCTTTTACCTTTTTCACGCCTTTCACGTCAACATCTGCAGAAGTTTGCTCTTCTTCATCAATTGCAACGTCCGTATCCAACATATCGTCGTTAGCGTCATCATCTTGTGCTTCTTTGTCCAATTTGCGTTCTGCGGTACCTTCGGCAACGGCGTCACAAATGGCTTTTACAATCACATGGATAGATTTTGATGCATCGTCGTTAGCCGGTACCGGAAAATCAATCAAATTCGGATTTGAATTGGTGTCCACGATAGCAAACGTAGTGATGTTTAATCTTCTAGCTTCAGCTACAGCAATGTGCTCTTTCAAAATATCCACAATAAAAACTGCGGCGGGAAGGCGAGACAAGTCAGAAATGGAACCTAAGTTCTTTTCCAATTTCGCGCGTTCACGTTGAATTTGCAACTTTTCTCTTTTCGCCAAATTATCAAACTGAGCGCTTGCCATCAATTTGTCAATATCGCTCATTTTCTTTACCGCTTTACGAATGGTAAAGAAGTTGGTAAGCATACCGCCGGGCCAACGCTCGGTTACGTAAGGCATATTTACCGATTTTGCCAATTCCGCGATGGTATCTTTCGCTTGTTTTTTAGTAGCTACAAACAAAATTTTGCGTCCCGATTTTGCAATTTGTTTCGCAGCGGCGCAAGCTTCGTCTAATTTTACTAATGTTTTGTTGAGGTCAAGAATGTGAATACCATTCTTTTCCATGAAAATGTACTGCGCCATGGCAGGATTCCACTTTCTTCTTAGATGGCCGAAATGACAACCGGCATCTAATAATTCTTCAAAGGTTACTTTTGACATGTTTTTTTTGTTTACGTTCATTAAAGCAATTATTAAGTAGCATTTTCTGGTCTTAATAATTTCGATACTAAACAGGGTTAATAGTTTTCGGTTAGCAGTTTTCAGTTTTCAGCTTTTTGTTTTCGATTTAAGGCTTAACGAATATAAGCAGCAACTGAAAACTATTAACTGAAAACTGAAAACTATTTTAACGTTTAGAGAACTGGAAGCGTTTACGTGCTTTCGGTTGTCCGGGTTTCTTACGCTCTACCATACGTGGGTCACGACGAAGAAGTCCTTTCACTTTTAGCACAGGGCGGTATTCAGGATTGATTTCTACCAATGCTCTTGAAATTGCCAAACGCAATGCTTCGGCTTGTCCGGCAACGCCGCCGCCATCCAAGTTCACTTTAATATCGTATTGGCCGTCCACTTCAGCTAACATTAAGGGCTGAGTTACTACATATTGTAATGTAGCCAACGGAAAATACTCTTTATAATCACGGCCATTCACCGTAATATTACCGCTTCCTTTTTTCATATAGATACGGGCAACAGCGGTTTTTCTTCTTCCTAATGTATTGGTTATTTCCATGATGCTTACTTGATTTCGTTAATGTTAATGGTTTTTGGCGTTTGTCCTTCGTGTGGATGACTTGGTCCGGCATACACATACAAATTGCGGTACAATTGCGCGCCCAATTTGTTTTTCGGTAACATACCTTTAATAGCGTGCTCCAAAATTCCGATAGGATTTTTCTGCAATAACTCTTTAGGAGTAGCAAAGCGTTGTCCGCCGGGATATCCTGTGTGGCGCACATAAACTTTATCGTCCATTTTACTACCGGTAAATCTAATTTTATCGGCGTTAATAATAATCACGTTGTCACCGCAATCAAAATGAGGAGAAAAATAGGTTTTGGTTTTTCCTCTTAAAATACGAGCCGCAACAGTTGCTAAACGACCCACGATTTCATTTTGAGCATCAATAACAACCCACTCTTTCTTTACGATTTTCTCGTTTGCAGCGATGGTTTTGTAACTTAATGTGTTCATTTTACGTTTTTGTTTTGTTTTGTAGCCTTTTGTTTTCACCTACAAAAGACTGATTTTCAATTAATAATTCCTTTTCTAAGTCAAAGGATAATAATCGGTTTTAAGGGGCGCGAATATAGAATAATTTTCTACATAAACAAGAGGTGATAAAAATTGGCTAAATTTTGTTTTTGGAAGGAAGAAAGCAGAAGGGAGAAGGCAGAAAGGAGTGATGGGTTGCGTAACCTCGCTTTTACCTTATTTCAACAATTAAAAAACCTTAGTATCAGTTGAATAACCAATTAATCATAACCTTTTGCAGTTGGTATTTTCTTAGCTATACTAATAATCGCTGTTTTTATTGTTTTAAAAACTAATAAAGAGCCTGTGCGCAATAAGCGTGACCGGTCTTACATTTCCTACTTTCAGCGTTGCAGCACCCTAAAGATCGCAAGAAGTTTGCCAACAACCTGCTCTCGTAGAGAGCACACCTATCTAAGCAGTAGCCTAAGGCTACTGTACATAGCCTTACACAAACTCCCGCCTCCGTAGGAGGCAAACCCTAATCTATCCAATCAAACAAATAAGTTTCGTTATACTCAATCCGGAATGCTTTTAACAAAGCGATATATTCATCTCTAAAACATCTTTTTTTGTGGTGTTCGCTTTGATTTTCGATATATTTTTTCACTTGATCAATTTGTGATTGTCCGTAAGTAAAAACCCCATAACCGGTTTGCCATTCAAAACGACCTCTTAGTAAACAATTTTCATTAATGTATCTACTGGAAAATGATTTGATGTCTCTAATAGCATCGGCAATACAAACTACAGGTTTGATGCTCACTAAAAAATGAGTATGATCAGGATTACAATAAATAGATATAGGGTTACATTTGATATTGGAAGCAATGCCCCATATCTGTTTTTCAACTTTATCTTTGTTTTCAGAAAGGATTAGCGATTTTCTGTTTTTAACTGCAAATACCATTTGTACATACAGTTGAGAGTAAGTATTAGCCATAGTTATTTGGATTTAGTAATGGATTTAGTTTTATGTTTTTCGGCAGCAAATATACATCATGAAAGGGCGTTTGTCAAGAGGGGAAGTGTTTTTTTGCCTCCTACAGAGGCATGGCCGCATGTGGATGTTCTCTGTACAGTAGCCTTAGGCTACTGCTTAGATAGATGTGCTCTCTACGAGAGCGGGGTAAACATAAAAATAATTTGCAACACCCATAATCGCACAAAATCATAAAACTAAGTAAATAGCCTGCACATAACAAGTGTGGCTGCCTTACATTTTGTAAAATATACACCTAAAAGAAATACAATAGAGTATAACGGAATTTTATACTTTTGTCGCCAAATAAAAACAACATCATTCTATGAAGAAAATACATCTCCTTTTCACCGCATTATTTGCATGCGTACTTTTTTTTACAGGTTGTAAGAAAGATGAATTTGTGGTAACTTTCAATCCCAATGGCGGCAAAGGCGCCGTTGTTACACAAAATTTTACTCAAAAAGTAACCCAACCTCTTATGGCAAACCCCTTTACGAATAGAGGATATGTTTTTTCCGGTTGGAATACTGCGCCCGATGGAACCGGCGCAACCTACAAAGATCAGGAAGCCATTTTAATATCGGGACACATGGTGTTGTATGCGCAATGGACGCCTGTAAGCGGTGAATTTACCGTAACTTTTCACGCTAATGGCGGCGCCGGCGATATGGAACCGCAAAAGTTTGAAGCAGGAATAAATCAAGAGCTATTCGCAAATCGTTTCCATTACAAAGAACGTTCATTTACCGGTTGGAATACTTCTCCTAACGGAACCGGCAGAAGCTTTGAAAATCAGCAGCCTATTGTAATAACTTCCGATTTGAATTTATATGCGCAATGGTCACTTCCCGGGTTACAAAACTTTTATGTTATTTTTGAAGCCAACGGTGGAGAGGGAACAATGGGGTCACAGGAATTTATCGAAGGCGTTATGCAAAAATTAACAGCTAATACTTTTGAGCGCACCAATCATACTTTTACGGAATGGAACACACAAAAGAATGGTGAAGGACTTAGTTATAGCGATACGGCAGAAATAAGACTCTATGCGAATATGAAATTGTTTGCGCAGTGGGATACCCTGGGGAAGAGAGCCCTTAATTTAAAGAATACATATACTTTTGATTAAAATTTAAAAATATGAAATCCATCGACCAAGCCCCTTTAGCCGGCAAAAAAGTATTGGTACGCGTAGATTACAACGTGCCTCAAAACGAACAGCTACAACCCACCAGTGTTACGCGCATAAAACGCACGTTGGAAACGGTGAATAAAATTACAAACGACGGCGGTATCGCCATTTTGATGTCGCATTTGGGAAGACCCAAAGGAGAGGCGAACGATACGCTTTCTCTAAAGCACATTTTGAGCGCCGTTTGCGAAACCTTGGGAAAACCGGTCATTTTTCTCGGCGATGTATTAGATGCGGATATTGAGGATAAAATTAACCGGCTTCACCCCGGTGATGTGGCATTATTGGAAAACCTTCGTTTTCACAAAGAAGAAGAAGAAGGCGACCTCGAATTTGCAAAAGCAATTGCCAAATTGGGCGATATTTATGTGAACGACGCTTTTGGCACGGCACATCGCGAACACGCTTCTACTGCTACCATTGCTCGCCTTTTTCCCGGAAAAGCTTACGCCGGCTACCTGCTTTACAGCGAAGTACAAAGCCTGAAAAAAGTGCTGGAAGAAAAAAAATCGCCCTTCACTGCGATTATCGGAGGCGCAAAAGTTTCTACAAAACTCAATATTTTGAAGAATTTAATGGAAAAAGTAGATAACTTGATTATTGGCGGCGGCATGAGCTACACTTTTATAGCTGCTTTAGGCTTTACTTATGGAGATTCTTTATTTGAAGAAGAGATGGTGCCCGTAGCTAAAGAAATTTTAGAGGATGCTAAAAGAAGAGGCATCAACCTATATTTGCCCGTAGATTATGTTTGTGCCGATAAATTTGCAAATGATGCTAATGTGCTGCTTACGAAAGATCAAAATGTTCCAAACGGTTGGGAGGGCATGGACGCTGGTCCCAATACTCGTAACTTGTTTAGAGAAGTGATTTTAGGCTCCAAAACCATTTTGTGGAATGGACCGGTAGGCGTTTTTGAGTTTGATACATTCGATGGAGGAACAAAAGCGGTGGCAGAGGCGGTGGTAGAAGCCACCAAAAACGGCGCATATTCTTTAATTGGCGGCGGCGATACTATTGCCGCACTCGGCAAATTCGGGCTATCAAAAGAGGTTTCTTATATCAGCACCGGCGGCGGCGCTATGCTTGAATACTTAGAAGGAATTGAGCTCCCCGGAATTAAAGCGTTAGAAGAGAATTAGTCTGAACCATGATTTTCACAAGATTTTTAAGATTCACAAGATTATAATCCTGCTAATCTTAAAAATCTTGTGAAAATCATAGTTCAAGAAATTTAACACCTATTAACATTTTTATTTTTCTAAAAATCAACGAAATAATATAACTTTCTTTCGTTAAATATAAATTGGTATCAATAAAAAACTATTTTTGCCGCCGATTAAAATATATTAATGAAGAAATATTACATTTTGCTCTTATTGTGTTGCTTGTTTTTGCAAACCTCCTTGTTTGCCCAGTATACACTGAGAGTTACGGTAAAAGATGCGTATGAAAATACACCAATCCCTTATACGCAAATACGTGTAAATTGTTTAAACGACGTATTTATAACGGATGTAAACGGCGATCTTTCGGTTCAAATTAATAAAGATAGTTGCGAAGTAGAATTTTTTCAAGCCATGTTTGAGCCTGTAAAAAAAACGTATGTTTTTTCATCAAGAAGAAAAGAGATAAGAGATGCTATCGCATTGTATCCCATGGCAACACGTTTGGAAGAAGCGAAAGTGAGCGCCTCAAAATACGAAACCAAACCGGAAATTGCAACCACCTCGTTGGTAGTTTTACAACCAAGAGATGCTGAAAATAGAAATTTTGTATCTGTAGATAATTTGGTGAACAGTGCCGGAGGGATTGTAGTAGTGGACAATGAACCCCAAATTCGCGGTGGAAGCGGATTTAGTTCCGGAATGGGCAGCCGCGTAATGATTATGCTGGATGACATGCCGTTGCTGCGCCCCGATGCCGGTCGCCCTATGTGGAATTTCATTCCTATGGAAAGCATTGAACAAGTGGAAATTTTAAAAGGCGCGGCTTCCGTGCTTTTCGGTTCGGCGGCGCTTACCGGCGCCATCAATGTGCTTACCGCATATCCGCGCTCGAAACCACAAACCATTGTTACTACGTTTGCTACATTGTACAACAAACCACGAAATCCATATCAAACAAGCTGGCTTCATACCAATCCGGTAGAGATGGGACTTTCGTTTTTGCATTCCAGAATCATCAAAAAAAACTTCGACTTTGTAATTGGCGGAGAAGTGTATAATGACCAAAGTTATATTGGACCGCAAGAAAGAATTGCACTTTCAAGGAATTATAACTCAAGCACAAGAGGCAAATTTGACCAAAGATACCGTATCAATTTTGCTACCCGCTACCGGTTTGAAAAAGTAAAAGGACTTTCGGTGAGCTTGAATGGAAATTTTATGTACGCAAAAAACGCACAGTCTTACGTTTGGTTTGATGCAGACACTAACATTTTTAGAACCTACGAGGGTTCAATGTATGGATTTAAAGAGTTCACTTTTTATATAGACCCTTGTGTGAAATATTTATCGACAAAAGGAAGCGCTCACACATTCCGAAACAGAATTTTGTTTGCCGACAGCAAAGAGTTGACGGGAAGCTTAGATGCGCAAGCTATGATGGTTTTTGATGAATATCAATACAATAAAACAATTCAAAAAATTGGAATGAACATTATTGCAGGGGCAAGTAATCAATATTCCACTTCTTACGGACCCGTGTTTAGCGGCGAAGGTGACCCGCATCTCGTAGAAGATACTAAAGAACCCTCTTCAGCATTTTCTAACAATTTTGCAATGTATGCGCAATTGGAACAAAAGTTTCTCAAAAAGAGAAACCTCACTATTCAATTAGGCGGAAGATGGGAATTTTACAATTTGTGGGGTCCGAAAATTGAGTCGGAAAAAAAGAACAAACCTATTTTTAGAGTAGGTGCGAACTATCAGGTTTTTACAACAAAGACCGCTATACGGGGTTCATTCGGGCAAGGCTACCGTTTCCCAACCATTGGCGAAAAGTTCATCTCTTTAACCGTGGGCAATTTCGGATTTTATCCCAATCCGCAATTAAGACCAGAAACCAGCTGGAATGCCGAAATAGGAATTATGCAACCGTTTCAAGTGTTCGGTTTAAGAGGAATGTTCGATGTTTGCTACTTTCACCAAGACTATAAAGACTTTATTGAATTTTCGATGGGTGCATGGGGAAGCAGCTCAAACATCATTGAAAGATTCGGATACAAATTCTTAAATATTGGTCCCGCAAAAGTAAACGGTGTAGATCTCTCATTTATAGGAGAGGGCAGAATTTCTAAAGACATAAAATGCACATTTATGCTTGCTTATACATGGAGCAATCCTACTACCAAAGATCCGGCGCTCATTTATTATAAGTATAAGACTTTTCCGGACTCTCCCGAAACCGACGAATACTCATTCTTAAATACGAGCTCCGATACCACGCGTAATGTGTTGAAATATAGGATTGAACACATGGTAAAAGGGGATTTGGAATTTGCTTTCTTCAAAAAATTTGCGCTGGGAGGTACACTAACTTATTATAGCGCCATGAGAAATGTAGATAATTTTATGTTTCAATATGATGCAAATAATCCCACATTAGATGAAGTTTGGAGAAATTTGATTCCGGGCTTGGGCAATATTCCCTTCTATAATTTTTATAATTTTTTTGAAGCTAATAAAGGTGGAGCTTTAACGCTCGATTTACGGGCAAGTTGCTATTTTAACAAAGTGACTGTTAGTTTTATTGTTAAAAACGTAACCAATCGTTTATATGCACTTCGGCCCCTTTATGCAGAACCTCCGAGAACTTATACGCTACAGCTTATTTTTAAAATTTAAAGATTTAAGAATTTAAAAAATTAAAAAACCAATAAAGCAATAAAACTCCTAATCGTTTAAATCCTTAAATCCATGAATCTTAAATTTATTAACCCCCCAAAATAAAACATTATGAAAAAAATTATCTACTTTTTTGCTTTCTCCTTTCTCCTTTCTCCTTTCTTCCTTAATGCTCAGTTTCATCACCAGTTACCCGATGGTAGTTTTGAAACCGGTTGGAAGCAGTATCCCGCACATGGCAGTTTTTATCTAGAGTATGAAACAAATTTCTTTTATACCCTCAACTCTTTATTTGCAGTGCCTGAAAAAGGAGACATTACTGCTCGTAGAGTAGGGAATGCCCAACATGGCAGCTACTGTATTGAATTAAAATCCGGAAAAATTGTGGTAGGATCAGAGCATATATTTCTGCCCGGAATGGTGGGAACCATTAACAAGGATTTTGTGGAAGAGTTTATTGGTAACGGAGGCAGTGTAACCATTACTAAGGATTGGGTTTGGGATACCCCACATTATTTGGAAGGTTGGTACCAGTACAATCCTGTGAACGGAGATTCTGCATTAATTGAAATAGGAGTTTCTTCTGATTATTCCGGAATTTATGTATTAGAATCAAGAATTATTAAAGCCCCAACAAGTAATTGGACACATTTCCTTATTCCTATTCCGCCGCAATATCATAAGGTCGAATTTGATGATATTCGCGTGCTTTTTGTGGCAAGCGCCGCCATTAATTTTGATGACTTGATGGCATGTAAAGGACAAATAGGAAGCACTTTATGGGTTGATAATATCTCTTTGGGATACAATTATGGTATTAAGCAAAACCTCTTTTCTACACTAAAAGCTAAAGCATTTCCAAATCCTGCAACAGATATTTTGAATATAGAATTGAATGAGCCTTTTACCGGAAAAGTTATGGTTTATAACGTAACCGGAAGTTTGATAATGGAAGAAAATATTAGCGGGACACAATGCCAATTAAATACTTCTGCACTTGCCACCGGAAATTATATCTATAAATTAATGGAAGGTAATACGATTTTTGCACAAGGTAAATTTGTAGTTAACTAAATAAACGTTGCAAGTTAGGTAAAGTTAAACCGAGTCTCTATGGCTCGGTTTTTTTATTGCAACTCCCTGATTATAGCATTAAACAGAAGCTTTCCCATCAGTTCGTAGCCGGTTTTGGTAAAGTGCACGCGGTCGTTTTGGGCTAATTTTGCTAAGCGCCACTTTTCCATGGAATATAAACCACCCATAATTTCAAATTGATCGAATACTGCGCCTCCGGTCTCGTTTGCCAATTCGTACATTATTTTCCTCACATCCAATGCTTTTCTGTTTACTTCGTATTTGTTTCCTACTTTTTTATAACTGTCGTTGTTAGTGATAAATACGAAAAAACAGTTGGGATTTACTTTTTTGAATTGGTTCACCAAAGTTAAATAATTTTCTTTAAAAACAGCCGGATCAAAAGAGGATTCGCTGGCATCATTAATTCCTAATCCGAAAATAACCATATCAGGAGATAAGAGCGGAATCTCTTCCTCAAAATGTGCACAACGCAAAAAAGCATTCACGCTTGCACCATTTACACCAATGGAATGGTAGGTAATTCCCGGATTTTCATTTTCTAATAAGATGCCGGTAATGGTAAAAGAATCATTGCCTTTATGCACCAAAGAAAAAGTAAAAGAATCTGTGGTACAAATGTTTTCATAAATAAATTGTCGTTTTTCGGGAATAATTTTTGTAGGCAAAAAAGTGGCGGTATCAATTTTTAAAATCGGAATAAATGCGGAATCTTTTTCAGCATATCCTATCAATGTAATTTTTGTAGTCTTAAATTTTGTTAAAGAATCGCGTTGCACAATTCGTATTTCAGAAATAGAATCTAATGTATAAACGGCAATTCCTGCTACTCCGAGCGGTTTTACATGTTCTTTAAACACATTTCTAACCAACCCGAATTTTCCTACAGATCTTGTTCTATAATCTGTTGGATTATTGCATTTTGGAGCAGCCGCGTATGGAAAAACAAGCCCTCTACCTGCCGTCAAATCCGGATACGCCTTTAAAAGCTCTTGACGCACGGCATGCGGAAATGTGCCGGCTTGCACATGCGAGCCGCCAATATGTATAATATTGATATTTCCTGATTTATGTGTTACAACAGAATCAAATTTAGTAATGAAGGATTGAAGAAATGAAGGATTGCTTTGGGCGATATATAAAGTATCGGCTTTGTAATTGATAAAATTATGAGCGTCTACATGCACCGGTTTTGGTTGCGCAAAACAGGCGCTCCATGAGGCACAAATTATAAATAGCAATCTATAAAATGTGTTAAAACGAGCTTTCAATTATTTTAATTTATTTTTTTCATCAGGAAAAATGATCCAAGGCTTAAAAATTTTTGCATCCTCAAAATCCATTGAGGCGTAAGAAATTACAACTACCGCGTCTCCAATATACACTTTTCTTGCCGCAGGTCCGTTTAAGCAAATGATCCCCGAATCTTTCTCTCCTTTTATGACGTAGGTTTCCAAGCGCTCACCATTATTCAAATTTAGCACATGAACTTTCTCATTTTCAATTAAATTAGCAGCATTCATCAACGTTTCGTCAATCGTAATGCTTCCCACATAATGTAAGTTTGCTTCGGTAACGATTACTTGATGAATTTTCGATTTTACTACTTCAATTTTCATGTAAAAAAGTATTATTTGAATCTGATCATATCTATAAGTCTTACATCTCCAATAGTATAGGCTACACAAGCTACTACGCCTTTCGCATCATCCAATGAAGCCACCGGTTTTAAAGTAGCATCATTTACAACGGCGAAATAATCTAACGTAACCGGCTCTAATTTTTTAATTTCGGAAATTACTAAATCATTGATTTTTTTCACATTAGGCGCAGCTGATTCTTTTGCTTTATTAATAATGTTAAATATTTTCGCAGCGATATTCCGTTTGGCAAAAGAAAGCAGTTGATTTCGAGAGCTCATTGCCAATCCGTTAGATTCGCGAACCACAGGACATGATACAATGGTAGTATCCATTTTACATTGTTTCACCAACTCACGAATAATTGCCAATTGTTGGAAATCTTTTTCTCCGAAATAGGCTTTATCGGGTTGCACATGATCGAATAATCGTTTCACAATGGTGGCAACTCCATTAAAATGTCCCGGACGGGAAGCGCCTTCCATAATTTTGTCCAATTCTCCAAAATTGTACGTTTCTTCCGGTACAATTGGAAAAACTTCTTTCTCCGAAGGCGCAAAAACGATGTCGGTAATGCCTTCTATCAGCAGCAAATCTTTTTCCAAATCACGCGGATATTTTTCCAAATCATCCGGATTATTAAATTGTAACGGATTTACAAAAATGGAAACCACAACTACTTGGTTTTCGCCTTTTGCCTTTTTGATCAATGAAATATGACCTTCGTGCAGTGCGCCCATCGTGGGTATCAAGCCAATAGTTTTTCCGTTACTTTTAATCCTAAAAAGGACCTCTTTAAGTTTTTCAATAGTCTCAATCAATATCATAATGCGATTTTTCAAACAACTTGCAAAATAAAATGTTTTTTTCATTATTAGGTTTTAAAAAAGCATTTTTTTGCTCAAAAGTTATGAAAACAGCAGAATATTTGAATTTTTAATACTTTTGCCACAATGAATAAACTACTAAATTTCATTTCCTCCAATAATATTCAAAAAATTGCCATTCTTTGCGATGAAAAAGTATGGCAATTATATCCCGATTATTTTCATTTTTTAGATGAAGCGGCAGAAGTGCATTACATTTCCATTGAGGCATCAGAAAAAAACAAAGATATTGAATCTATTATTTTTGGATGGAATTTTTTGTTGGAACAAAAATTCGATCGAAATAGCTTGTTAATCAGTTGGGGTGGCGGCATCATCAGCGACATTGGCGGGATGATTGCGGCTACTTTTAAACGCGGCATCCGGCTCGTAAACGTGCCTACCACTTTTTTAGCCATGATTGACGCTGCACACGGCGGAAAAAATGGCATTAACCTGCATCATCAAAAAAATGTAATCGGTACATTTTATTTACCTGAAGATGTGATTATTGATATTGCATTTTTAAAAACATTACCTAAAAAAGAGCTATTAAACGGATTCGCAGAGTTAATTAAGTATGCGCTCATTGGAAATAAAAAATTATGGGAAGAGCTTCAATACGTTACAAAAATTAATTATAAAATCATTAAAAATGAATGGATTGATGAGGCAATACAATTCAAAACAAAATTGATAACCGAAGATTTGCACGACAAAGGAATACGGCAAGTTTTGAATTTCGGACACACCGTTGGGCACGCCATTGAAAGATTGTTTGCAGAGAAAAAACGCGCGATGTCACACGGATATGCAGTGGCTATAGGCATGTGTTACGAACTGCGCTTTTCTCATGAAAAAGGATTTATTGCCTCGAAAGATGTTGAGGCTATTCAACAATATATTCTACGTTTTTATAAACCCGTAAAACTATCGGAATCTGACGTAACTGCTATTGCAAACTATTGTTTTGACGATAAAAAAAATAAAAACGGACATCCGAATTTTATTTTTTTAGAAGAAATTGGAAAGGCAATTCCCAATTCTCTATTTTTGCAATCCTTTATAGAGACATTACGCGCAACGTCTCTACAGATCATCTAATCGCCTCATTATCTCATCATCTAATCAATTATGTTCAACCTAAAAGAAATAAAAATCCGCATCGCCTCCGTGCAATCTACACAAAAAATTACTTCGGCGATGAAGTTGGTTTCGGCAACGAAATTGCGTCATGCGCAAAGCGCCATCTTTAGCTTGAGACCTTACTCGAACAAACTCAATGTGATACTTCAACATCTATCTGCTTCTGTTGAGGTTTCTATCGACCATCCGGTCTTTGCCAAGCGCGAGCCGGAAAATGTGGTGCTGATTGCCATTACTTCCAACAAAGGATTGTGCGGTGCGTTTAATTCAAACATAATCAAAGAAGTACACCGTGTCGCTAATGAAAAATATACCAAACAACTTCGCGAAGGAAAACTAAAATTGGTTTGCATCGGGAAAAAAGCGGTTGAACAACTTCAAAAAAACTATGATATTATTTATGCCAGTGAATCTTTGCTCGACACTCATGATTTTGAGGAAGTTGCCAAACTTGCAACCGATTTGATAAACGATTTTACTCATGAAAAAATAGATAAAATTGCTATTGTTTATAATCGTTTTGTGAATCAGGCAACCCAAAAAGTTGTGTTTGAGAATTACTTGCCTGTTACGAATGCGGAAGAAAAATCTTCCGAAAAAACAAAAAATACGGATTTTATTTTCGAACCGTCTCAGAAACAGCTGATGGATGAGCTGGTTATCAAAACATTAAAGTTACAATTATACAAAGCGTTATTAGATTCGATTGCTTCGGAGCACGGAGCACGCATGACCTCCATGTCGAAAGCTACCGACAATGCCACCGAAATATTAAAAGAGTTGACACTCAGATACAATAATGCACGACAAGCAGTGATTACCAATGAGTTAAATGAAATTGAGAGTGGAGCGGAGGCACTTAAATCTTAGATTATGTTCAAATTTATCGGTGCATTTCTAGGATGGCTTTTAACCGAACGATTTTGGGGCGTGCTCTTAGGCTTCATCATAGGGAGTTTCATAGATTCTGCCCGCAGAGCAAAAGTTTTTATCCATAGGAGAACCACTTCCCGCGACGACTTTATTAAAACTTTACTCATTTTTACGACCGTAGTGGTAAAATCGGACAACGGAAAAATGCTTCGTTCCGAGTTAGATTTTATAAGAACCAACCTATTAAGAATATTAGGTCCGGAAAAAACGCAGGAAGCGTTATTAGTACTTCGCGATATGCTGAACCAAGAGTTTGATGTTCTTGCTGTAGCACAACAATTTGGACGAAATTCCTCCATTCACGAAAAATTGATGATGTTGCAATTCCTATTCGGGCTTGCGGCTACCGATGGAACGGTTGACCCTGCCGAAATGGAAGCCATTCGCTTCATCTCCAACGGAATGGGAATTTCCGACCGCGATTTTGAATCATTGAAAGCCATGTTCTTCGGATGGCAAGGTAATTTTGGCGGTGGAGGCTATACCGGATCTTCTGCCGGTTATCGCCCTTCATACAATATTGAAACAGATTACAAAGTGCTTGAAATTGAGCCTTCCGCAACCGATGATGAAGTGAAAAAAGCGTATCGCATACAAGCCATGAAACATCATCCCGATAAAGTAAATCATTTGGGCGATGAAATCCGAAAAGCTGCAGAAGAACGTTTTACCAAACTAAATGAGTCGTATGAGCGCATTAAAAAAGCACGCGGAATGAATTAATTTTCGAGGAATTTATACTTTTTTAGCCTAAATTTCGTTGTTACTTTTAAAAATTATTTTGTCATGAATGATCAAGTAGCAGAAAAAAATCCATTAAAAAAATGGGTCATTTTATTAGCAATTTTAGTTGTTGTTTTCTTTGGAACCACGTTGTATTTCGGCTTTTTTGCCAAACCGGTGTTCAATCAGGAATTTATTAAAGCGGTGGTAGAAAACGAATATCTGCAATCGGAATTAGATTCTTTATTAACGGAACATGAGCGTATTAAAGTAGAATATGGCGATTTGTCGGAACAACTTGCCGAAAAAGACAGCGTTATTTTAGCCAATGCTGCCGAAATTAAAAAATTGATTGCCGGTCAAGCCGATTATCGCAAAATTAAGCGTCAATTAGAACGTTTGCAAAACATTGCGAAAGAATATGTGGAAGAAATTGACCAGCTATTTACCGAAAACAGGCAGTTGAAAGAAGAAAATACGCAAGTAAGAGCTCAATTGACAGAGACAAAAAAAGAGATAGAGGCTATTAAAAAAGACAAACAGGATCTAAACCAAACGATCAGCACGGCGGCGGTTCATCAAGCCTATAATATTCACAGTAGGGCGGTTTATTTTAAAAACAGAAATAATGAAGAGGTGGTTACCGAAAAAACGAATCGCGTGGATCAAATTAAAACCACTTTTATTTTAGGGGCAAACTCATTAATTCCGGCGGGTCCGGTTACGGTTTATCTCCGTATTGCCATTCCGGGCACCGGAAGAATTTTAACACCCGGTTCCGGTGATGCTTTTTCATTTAATTTCAATGGAGAAAAATTACAATATACCGCTAAAAAAACGGTAAATTATGACAACAGAGCCGAAACCGTTACCATTACCTGGGATTTAAAAGATGATGATAAAGCAGTGAAAGGCAAGTATATTGTACAACTTTTCACCGATAATCAGTTTTTAGGTGAAACCAGCTTCGAGCTAAGATAAAACCATGGCAAAATCGCAATCTTCACTTGACAGAATTACGCGCATGCGGTTGTTTCTTTCATCCGTAGGCTCCGTTTTCAGTATTGCACTGACGATGTTTTTTATTGGAATATTGGTGTTTTTCGCCTTTTTCTCCATGAAATACTTCCAAGACCTGTCTCAAAAAGTTGAGGTAGAAATACTTTTCTATTCCGATGTAAAAGAATCTGACATCATGGCTTTTGAGCAAAGGCTCAAAACAGAACCCTATATCTCTCAATCTCGTTTCTGTTCAAAAGCCGATAATACTGCCGAAGCCATCAAAGCTATTGGAAACGATTTTACCGAGATCATCACCAATCCTATCAATGCTTCTATACTTCTGAGTGTTACTCCTGAGTATGCCAATGGCGATTCGCTCAAAGTCATTACAAAAAAATTAAAACAAAATCCTAATGTACAGGATGTTGAATACCCCGAATCTATTGTAAAAGCCATTTTGGATAATTTTATAAAAGTACAGGTAGTTATTGTAATCGTTTGTGCAGTTTTTATGCTGATTTCCATGCTGTTAATCGGAAATTCTCTCCGTTTGGCTATTTATTCCAAACGTTTCAGTATCAGAAGCATGTTGTTAATTGGCGCCACCCGTTCATTCGTTCGCAAACCTTTCTTAATTAAAGGATTGGTGCAGGGCATTTGGGGCGGATTTATCGCTTGTGTTTTAGTAGCTTTAACCCTATGGGAAGGCAACATCGTACTCCCCGAATTTATAGATTTTCAATACATTAAGCACGTAGCGATGCTGCTTGGCGGGTTGTTTGTGTTTTCGGTGGTGTTTACGTTGGTTATTTCTCTTTTTTCTGTGAATAAGTATATTAAGATTAATAGGGATGCGTTGTATTTGTAGTGATGGTGATTTCATCTTCAATGATCAGTTCATAATTTGTGCTTCGCCCTCCTGCCTCATCTTGTTTCAATATACCTTTTTCTATTAAGTCTTTTATGTCGCGCAAAGCAGTATCCGAAGATGTTTTTGTCATTTTTGCCCACTTCGAGGAAGTAAGTTTGCCATGGAAATTATCAAATAGCCTATTAATTACAAATCGTTGCCGTTCATTGAGCTGAGTATCTTTGTGTTTTTCTCCAAATTTTGCCTTACGAAACACGCTTTTAAGAACAACTTCTGTATTAAGCAACGAGCTTTTCAAGCAATTAAGGAACCAATTTAGCCAAAATGTTATATCTGAATCACCATGTTGCGTCTTTTCTAATGCCGAATAATATCTCTTTCTCTCTTTCAAAATTTGATTTGACATACTGTAAAATCGTTGCGAACTGCCATCGCTACGCGCCAACAGCATATCCGAAATGGCTCTTGCCATACGTCCGTTTCCATCGTCAAAGGGGTGAATTGTTACAAACCATAAGTGAGCAATAGCCGATTTTATGACTAAATCTATTTGGGATTTTTCATTTATCCAATGGATAAATTTATCCATTTCTACTTTTAGATTTTTTGCCTCAATTGCCTCATAATGGACTTTTTCCAATCCCATTGCTCCTGAAACCACTTGCATTTCTCCTGTACGATATTTTCCAACTTCAATTTTATACATTCCACTTCTACCTGATGGAAAAAGTGCTGAATGCCAACCAAAAAGCCGGTCTTCGCTTAAATCCTCCGTGTAATTTTGAGTTGCATCAAGTAACATTTCTACAACACCTTCTACATTTCTGTCAATGGATTCTAATCCACCTACTTCCAAACCCAAGCGTTTTGCAATGGAAGAGCGAACTTGTTTACGATTCAGTTTTTCCCCCTCTATTTCAGACGATTTCATAATATCGAGTGTCAAAGTTTCGAGCATCGCTTCCGATTTTAAAGAAAATCCCAAAGTGTTCATTGTGCCCAACAACTTGCCTTGTAAATTACGAACTTCCCCGAGTACCACGGCAATTTTACTATAATCCCAAGTAAAATTTATCCAATTTTCGTGCTGATAGATGTACTTTGCCATATTCAATAAAATTTGCGGCAAATATAGATAATATTTGCCGCAAATTTTGCGGGGAATAAGTGTTTTTATCTCCGCGTAGTTACTTTTTGTTTTTAGATGTTAATCTTTTGGGTTAAAATGGTTAATGTATTTTAGGATAAGACAACTGTTTTGAAGTTGTTTCTTTGAAAATATTGAATTTTAAAAAATCGGGGCTGTGCAACAGGCGCGCTCGTTGGCTGCAGGTGTTTTCTTATTTATCAGTCTTTACTTTAAATCATTTATTCATTTTCATCAATTTCAAGTATATGATATAATATTCCCTAACCTGTAATCGTACAGTTACCAGCGAATCATTGATGAAGTATCATCTTTCCTTACTGGATATTTTGAACTTTCTTCCTCATTCCTATTATCAATATCTTTGTTTGGTTGCAAGAACTCGTTTTCTTTATTCTCTTGTTTTTGAATGCGATTTGATTTTTCATCGGTAAAATCTTTTACGATGCCATAAAACATATCAGTAAGTTTTGGGTTCTTTCTGAAGTTTATCATTATAATAAAACCATTGTATATCAATATTATTAGCAATATTCCTTAATTTTTCAAAATATTCATTAAATGCCTTATTATTACTTAACACTCCATATCCAGTAACATCTGTAGAAATAATAATTTTCCGATTTTTCCTGTCTTTACTACTTAACTTTGCCCATTCTTGCAATTTTTTTGTAATATGTGGAATATTATCGGGAAAATCATCATAAACTTGAGTACTTTGATTTTCTTGAACTCTATTTATGCCTTCTTGATTATTTTTAATTTCTTCTCTTGCTTTTTCAATAATTTCTATCGCAGAAACCAAGACTGTACTTTGCGCTTCACTTTTATTCATTTGGATTAAGAAAATAACAAATACTATAAAAAAAGAGCCAATAGATAGGGCAACAGACGCAATTGTAGTCCATTCGTTTTTTGTCAAAATAGTTAATATTGCAATTATTATTCCCAAAATTAAAATGCTAACTATAAATACAATTAACGATTTCTTATTTCTTCTAAAAAAACTCATATTACTTAAACTTTTAATCCTGTTCTAACGGCTTCGCAGGCCTTGCCTCTCTTTGTCGCAAATGTGAGTCAAACGCTGTTTTTACGTACTGTCGCCCTACACTTGCAGCCAACCCATAAATACACACACTTTTCATATTCATGCTCACTTAGAATACCTCAACCCTCATCGTTTTTAAATCTTTTTTCAGTCATTGCGTTTTCCAGCTGCAAAATTACACTTTTCCGCACCTTTCTTACACACTATGCAAAATTAAAGCTAACTTTTGTTATTTTTTTAAAAATTTCAGGTGCATTTACAGATATAAACTACCCCGTCTCGCTACGCGAGACACCCCTTCAAAATTTGAAGGGGATTATGGGGTTGTCCTATAACGGCGTTGTGGGGCATGATATTTTAATTAAAAAAATCCCCTCCAAACTTGGAGAGGATTTTTTTAATTGTCCGTAGGGGCACAAAATTTTGTGCCCCTACAATGATATTATCCTAAAAACGGATACCCATAATCCACCGGCGGCACCAACGTTTCCTTAATCGTTCTCGGACTAATCCAACGATACAGGTTCAATTCGCTACCCGCTTTGTCGTTCGTTCCGGAAGCGCGTGCGCCACCGAATGGCTGGTTGCCAACTACCGCACCGGTACATTTGTCGTTGAGGTAGAAGTTTCCTGCGGAATAACGCAATTTGTCCATTCCAAAATTCAATGCGTAACGATCTCTGGCAAAAACAGATCCTGTTAAAGCGTAAGCAGAAGTTTTGTCGCACAACTCCAACGTTTCTTCATATTTATTATCGTCGTAAATGTAAACGGTTAATACTGGTCCGAAGATTTCATCTACCATGGATTCATAATCCGGAGTTTTTGCCACGATAATTGTGGGTTCTACAAAGTAGCCCACTGATTTGTCATAACCGCCGCCCAGCGCGATTTCCGCATTAGGAGAAGCTTTGGCGCGATCAATGTAACCGGCAATATTGTCGAACGATTTTTCGTCAATTACAGCGTTGATGAAGTTGGAGAAATCGCGTACACAGCCCATTTTCACCGTTTTCATCATCTCTTTAATGTGGTTTAATGTTGGTTCCCATAACGATTTAGGAATATAACTGCGAGAAGCAGCCGAACATTTTTGTCCTTGATATTCAAATGCACCGCGTAGTAATGCTACTGCCAATTCGCGAGAATCTGCAGAGTGGTGAGCAAAAATAAAGTCTTTTCCGCCTGTTTCACCTACAATTTTCGGATACGTTTTGTAATTATTGATGTTGTTTCCAATCGTTGTCCAAAACGCGTTGAATACTTCCGTACTTCCGGTAAAGTGCACACCTGCCAAATCAGGCGATTTGAAAACCACATTGCTGATAGTAGATCCGCTGCCCGGCAAGAAGTTGATTACACCATCAGGAATACCGGCTTCTTTAAACACTTGCATCAAATAATAGTTTGATAGAATAGAGGTAGTTGCAGGTTTCCAAATGGTTACGTTACCCATTAATGCAGGCGCAATATTCAAGTTTGC
The DNA here is from genome assembly GCA_009786185.1 of Bacteroidota bacterium. Classification (GTDB taxonomy): domain Bacteria; phylum Bacteroidota; class Bacteroidia; order Bacteroidales; family WCHB1-69; genus WRNX01. The sequence continues at coordinate 4,121 of WQTS01000105.1, read as the reverse complement.
GGCAATTGCAGTAAAGTTAAACGGCGTAATGGCATATACAAATCCTTCTAACGGTCTGTATTCTAATCTGTTGATTGTAGTAGTGTCGGAAACGGGTTGTTGCGCATAAATTTGCGAAGCGAAATACGCGTTAAAGCGTAAAAAGTCAATACATTCGCAAGGCGTGTCAATTTCAGCTTGGAATGGACTTTTGCCTTGACCGAGCATTGTAGCGGCACTCAATACATAGCGATATTTTTTCGCCATAAGCTCAGCGGCTTTCATCATAATGGAGGCACGCTCTACCCAGGGCATCTCTTCCCATTGTTTTTTGGCAGCCATTGCGGCATCAATCGCCATTTTTACTTCTTTTTCCGTTACTTGGTGGTAATTTGCCAATACATGTTTGTGCTCGGTGGGCATCACCACTTTACCCATTTTTCCGGTTTTAACCTCTTTTCCGCCAATAATCAAGGGAATCTCTATCACTTGATTGTATTGTCTTTCGAGTTCGGCTTGCAACGCGGCGCGCTCGGGCGTTCCGGGTGCATAAGAATAGATAGGTTCATTGATCGGTTGCTTGAAGCTAAATAATTGATTGTTCATACTATTAATGATTTATGTTAATGGTTTTAGAGGGGCGAAGATAGTAAAATTTTGATGGCAATCGGCTTTCATAAGAAACAATCTGTTTTAAAAATGTTTATTTTTGCAAACGCTGACGGTTATAAAGAAAACGCTGACGGTTATAAAGAAATAGTGCTGGAAATTTGAAATAATGAATCTTCTTGAAGTAAAAAACTTTTCATTAGAACTAAAACAAGACGAAACTTGGAAGCCCATTTTATCGTCTCTTTCTTTTTCGTTAACAAGAGGTGAAACCATTGGCGTAGTAGGAGAATCCGGTTCGGGAAAATCGGTAACGGCTTTGTCTATAATGCGGTTGCTTACGAAAAAAAGGGCAAAAATTACAGAGGGGGCGATTTTTTTTGATATAGGAGAAAAGGAGAAAGGAGAAGGGAGAAAATCCCCTTCAAAATTTGAAGGGGTGGACGGCGAAGCCGGACGGGGTAGTTTAAAAATAGATTTAACCCAAACCTCCGAAAAAACCCTCCAACAAATTCGCGGTAACAGAATCGCCATGATTTTTCAGGAGCCGATGACCTCGCTAAATCCTGTCATCAAGTGCGGGAAGCAAATTACAGAGGCACTGTTACTGCATATAAGTTTGTCGAAAAAAGAAGCCAAGCAAAAAACCATCGAACTGTTTCAAGATGTGCAACTTCCCGATCCGGAGAAAGTGTATCATGCGTATCCTCACGAACTTTCCGGCGGACAAAAGCAACGCGTGATGATCGCTATGGCTATGTGTTGTAACCCTGATATTTTAATTGCCGATGAACCGACCACCGCCTTAGATGTTACCGTACAAAAAAACATTTTGGAACTTTTAGGACAGTTGCAAGAAAAAACCGGCATGAGTATTATCTTCATTTCGCACGATTTGGGCGTGATTGCACAAATTGCGCACCGCGTGGTGGTGATGTACAAAGGCGCTATCGTGGAGCAAGGCGAGGCGCAAACCATTTTTAAAAACCCGCAACATCCTTATACAAAAGGCTTGCTGGCATGTCGCCCAAAATTGGATGAAAAGCCGGGAAGGCTGCCGACGGTGGAGGATTTTATGCGAAATGAGGTGGGAGGTATGCGGTATGAGGTATGCGGTATGAGGGAGGTGAGCGGCAAGCGGTTAGCAATCGGTAATGAAGATGAATTGGTAGCTTCACCTCCCACCCCATACCTCATACCGCATACCGCCCACCGCCCACCGCCCACCGCTCACCACCTATTCCAAATCGAAAACCTCACCAAACTCTACCCCATCCGCAAAAGAAAACTGTTTGAAAAACAATCCTATTTTCAAGCATTAGAGAGCATTAACTTAACTATTTATGAAGGAGAAACGCTGGGACTTGTAGGCGAATCGGGATGCGGAAAAACAACGTTGGGCAGAACTTTATTGCGACTGATTGAGCCAAATTCCGGCAATATTTATTATAAAGGAACTGATTTAACGACGCTTTCCGGTAGAGAGATGCGTAACTTGAGGAAAGAAGTGCAAATAGTTTTGCAAGATCCGTACTCTTCTTTAAATCAGCGGTTAACTATAGGCCAAATGCTTTTAGAGCCAATGAAAGTGCACTATATTTTGAATAATGATAAAGAACGGAAAAAAAGAGCGATAGCCTTGTTGGAGCGTGTGGGTCTTTGCGAAGCACACCTGCATCGTTATCCGCATGAATTTTCGGGCGGACAGCGCCAACGTATTGCCATTGCCCGCGCCCTGACCGTAAATCCCAAATTCATTGTATGCGATGAATCGGTTTCTGCATTAGATGTATCCGTGCAAGCGCAAGTGTTAAACCTGCTCAACGATTTAAAGCAAGAGTTCCATCTTACTTATTTGTTCATCTCCCACGATTTATCTGTGGTCAAATACATGTCGGACAGAATTGCTGTGATGCAAAAAGGCAAAATTGTGGAATTGAATGATGCAGAAGCAATTTACCGGAATCCGCAAACCGCATATACTCAAAAATTGATTGAAGCGATTCCGGTGATATAGTTAATCATTCGCATTAATAGATACTGTTGTAGTTCCGATCAACTTGTCATATGAAGTTCCCTCTTCTTGCAAGTACAATAAAATGGTATAATTATTAGGCGTTTGCCAATGACTGCCTTCAATATAAGCATCATCAATGGTGTCGGAGCCTTTGGGTACAAACACATATATGTAGTTGTAGAAACCTTGTTTACAAAAGAAACTCGTTTCCCAATAACTATTCTCCGGATTAAAAGCCATCTTTGCTTTGGGGTCAGTTCGCCAATCGGTGAGTTCGCCGAAAACGTACAAATCGCCGTCTGCTACCGGAAAATCAATACGTAAGGTAAAATGCACCAATACGTAATCTTCCGTGTTTCGTCCCGGAAAATCGCTGTTTGCAAATATGTTATGTCCTTTCAGTGTGGTGTTTGTAACAAAGGCGCCCCACGGACGAGCTAAATCTTCCACCACATAAGCTTGGTTAATTCTATTGTTAAAATTAATGGAAGTAATTCTATCTGCCGTTGAGCGTAAAGTTCTAATATCGAAGGTTCTAAATTCATTGCCTCCATTAAAAACATTTGTGTTCAAATTGTCGTAATTAAAACCATATTCGCCGGGTTTCGCCGTTCTGTAGATTAAGTTTTCGATGGCATTGTCCCAACGACCGTTTTGCACAATGGTAGCGCGCAAATACATGGCGGGGTTTCGAATAGAATACGAGCCCGTATAAGCCGTAAAATCAACCTGTTGCTTTGTATCACGGAATCTCAAATCTTGCGCCCATGTAACGGCGCCTTGAATACCCGCCTGCTTATTATCAAGTATCATCAATCTTCTGGTTAACACAGGATTAGAAATATCGTTGTCGTACACTACCAATAAATAATTTCCCGATCTGAGAATACGCATTTGATTTGTGGGAAACACCAAACTATAATGCGTATAAGGCACTATGGTATTGAATGAAAAGGAAACATCTTCAATTAAATCTTCCATAAATCCATCTAAATATTCTATTTGATTTAATGGAGAATACTGCCAATTGTGCGTACAGTGAATGAGCGTATATTTCAAAAAACGATCTTGTTGAAGTAAATCGTCAAAAGATAATTCCAATCTTTCTCCGGAGTTTAATTGAATGATGGGCTGCCCAAAATTTGCACCTTGTAACGTAAGTTTAACACTATGAATCCCTTCCGCATAAATATTGTTTGTGGCGGGGAGGTCGGTGGGAGACTGTGCGAAACTATAGAAAGGGAAAAGGGTAGAAAGCAGAAGGCAGAAAGCAGAAAGGAAAACCTTATTTTTAAAAGCAACCTTAGTAGCAGAAAGGAGGTTTTTGATTTTTGTATTCATAATAAAAAATATTAGTTCACAAAAATATATTTTTTCTTACCATTTTTATAATGTCTATATATTATTGGAAGATTTTATATTAATTCGCTCAAATTATTAACCATAGAAATTCAATTACTATGAACCCCCCCCCCACCTTTTTGCTACTAAGGTTGCTTTTAAAAATAAGGTTTTC
>WQTS01000104.1 GCA_009786185.1 Bacteroidota bacterium | reverse complement strand
AGCCAATTAATATCTATGTCTGAAAAGTAGATGTCTAAATGCCCATTAAACTTTTTGAGCGAGTTAGATAGTTCTAAAAATGTCATTGCGTAGCCTGTACGCTTCTGTTCTTTTAGATGTTCAATTTGTGATAAAAACAGTTCGCCTACTGTTCGGGAATTTACGGGCTTATCAACTGATTCAATAAGTGATGTGGCTGTAAATTGCTTATTATCCGTCTTAAATTCAATAATTTGTTGGGCGAATTGTTGGCTTTTCTCTGCTATTATCTTCTCTATCTGCACTTTATTAGGACAGTTTCGTTTGGGTTTGTTCTTCTCAAAATCCCAAAATTGCGGCAAAACTGAAATACCTATACTCAAATATTTCTTCTTACCGTCTTTACAGACGCGAATCATTAAAGGATGTTCGCCATTTGATAGTGTTTTTGACTTGTAACACAAGATGTTAATACCTGCTGTCATTGCTAATTCTGGTTTAACTCTCGGTTTAACTTTGTGCGCTAAAACACAGTAAAATCGTCGCAAAACCACCCACCAACCCCACACAAAAGCAAAAATCGCTAACAATCTTTTTTGTTGATTATCAGCGACTTTTGCGCGTGGTGCTGGACAGAATTGAACTGCCGACACACGGATTTTCAGTCCGTTGCTCTACCAACTGAGCTACAGCACCAGCCCGTTTTAAGAGGCGGCAAAAATATACTTTTTTTGCAATCTGATGAAAAAATGAAAATATTTTCGTCAAAATATGATTATTGTAAAAAAAACCCATTATTTTGTACGCATAAATTAATGAAGGTTTCAAATTATATTATTATGGATACCAAAATATTACAAATCACAAATGATGTACAATGGATCGGAGCTCTAGATAAAGATATTCGCGTTTTCGACATTGTAATGGAGACAAAGTATGGAACGACTTACAATTCTTATTTCATTAACGCGGATAAAAAAGCGGTGGTGGATGTAGTGAAAGAGCAATTTTTCCCTGTTTTTGAAGCGAAATTGCGCCAAGTATGCCAACCTGAAGAAATCGCTTATATCTTTGTAAGCCACACAGAGCCCGATCATAGCGGAGGCTTAAAAAGATTATTAAAAATAGCGCCTAACGCAACAATTGTGGCATCAAATTCCGCCATTATGAATTTGAAAGAGCAGTTGAATATGCAGTTTCGATACATAACGGCAAACGATGGGTTTGTTACCGATTTGGGCAACAAGAAAGTAACCACCCTTAGTGCACCTAATTTGCATTGGCCCGATACGGTTTTTAATTATTTGCAGGAAGATAAAGTGTTGTTTACTTGCGATGCTTTTGGGGCGCATTTTTGCCACGAAGCAATGTATGATGACCAAGTGGGAAGTTATGGTGAGGCATTCCAATATTATTTTGATGTCATTTTAAAACCGTTCAGCAAGTTTTTCTTGAATGCGATTGAGAAAATTTCGCACTTGCAAATTGATGCAATTTGCACCGGGCACGGACCACTACTAAGGGAAACTTCTATGAAAATAATAGAAAAAACAAAATATCTGTGTGAAGAATATCTCAAGAATTACCCTGAAAAAAATAGGATATTAATTGCTTTCGTTTCCGCTTACGGATATACGAAAACTATTGCAGAAAAATTGAAAGAGGGCGCGGAAAAAGTGCCCGGTATTGCAGTTGATTTTTGCGACATCGAAACTATGGATTCGGCAACTTTGGGTGAAAAAATTGCCAAAGCTAATGCGTATTTATTGGGAAGTCCTACCATTAACCAAAACATGCTTCCGCAACTGTATCATTTGTTTGCTTTGATGACGCCGCTTCGCGACAGAGGAAAACTCGCCGCCGCTTTCGGCGCTTACGGCTGGTCGGGAGAAGCCAAACAAAACCTTGTTTCTAATATCAGTAACCTAAAACTCAATTGCTATCCTGAATCGATGTTTGTGAAGTTTATTCCTTCTGAAATAGAAGAAGAAGCGATTGTAAAATTTGGAGAATCGTTTGCAAATGAAATGAAAGCTTAGGTTCAAATTTCTCACAAAGATGCGAAGTCGCAAAGAATTTTAAATATTTAAATCTTTAAATAATAACTATGGCTAAAGTAAATGTTTTTATCCCTTGCTGCATGGATATGTTTAGTCCGGCGGTGCCCCGTAGCGTTTTTGCCGTATTGGAACGTTTGGGTGATGAAGTAATATATAATCCTGAACAAACATGTTGTGGTAGAAGGCTTTATCAAGTTGGAGAATTAGAGTTTGCCAAAGAGTTAGCCAACAAGTTGATATTGGAATATGATTTGAAATATCCCATGGTGGTTCCCACAACATCGTGTGTGGGATACATAAAAAACTACTACAAAGAGTTGCTTGAAAATACTACGGAAGTAAATATGCTCCGCAACTTTACCCAAAATGTTTACGAATTATGCTATTATATTGTTAATATTAAGGCTATTGAAAAATTAGATAATACTTTTAATCATCGGGTATTCTATTTTAAATCCTGCTCTGCACGAAATTTGTATAAATTGGACGACGAACCCGAATTGTTACTAAGCAATACAAAAGGCTTAGATTTACTTATTGATACAGAATTAAATACATGCTGCGGCGCCAATAGCCATTTTGCCCTTGCCAATCCGGAAGTTTCCGATGTTTTGTGTAATCAAATTATTGAACGTGCATACCAAATGGGCGCTCAGTACATCACCTCCACTGATATACATTGTTTACAGCATATTGATGCTGTGTTGAATACGCTTGATATTACGTTGGAAACAATTCATATTGCGGATATTTTACTGGGAGAAAATGAGTGATTTTAAGGATGCTCTTACAAATCCCAACACACAGATAATAAATCCCACTAAAAATATCATCGCAAGTCCCCAAGTTCCCGCACTTACATTCCCAAATCCCATACTTACTCCCAATAGAGAGCCCAACGTTCCTGTTAAAATAGCGCAAAGCGGCACAATAATATTCTCTTTATAAAGCAACTTGAATATCCGTTTTTCTTCAAACCCCAATGCGCGATATAGCATTATTTCTTGCGTTCGCGCAAGCATGTTTTTGCGCACAACAATGATGAAGCTGAAGATGCCGAGCAACAAACCCAAACCTCCCAAAGTGAGAAAAATAGTGAGGTAAGTGTCGGTAACGCTGTAAAACATTTTCAATCGTTCCCCGGTGGGCATCACACGCACGCCGTAGTTGTTCAATGCCTGTGAAATGAGCGTTTTTGTAGCGTCAATTTCTGCATCCGGTGCTTTAATTAACATGATTTCGCTGCCCGATATTTCACTCCAGATTTCTGAGAACAGACTTTTATCAAGGAGTATGTAGCCTTGAAAAATGGAGTTTTGGAGCGTGCCAGCTAATAGAATGGATATACTTTCACCTTTTTCGCCTATGTAAACAAGGGTATCACCTAATTTTTTCCCCAGACTCCATGTTAAAACGGTTTCATCTACTAATGCGGGATACATAGAATTTTCGGCAGTTTTGAATTTATCGAAAATGTTTTCACCGGAATCGTCAAAAATGGTTTTTCCAATTCTAAAATCACTGTTTTTCAATTCTTTCATATCTATCCCCAACACATTCGGGTTTGCTACCTTATTCAGGTTAAGGCAACTTGCATCATCAGCGCTGTATTTTAATAATTGCATCACACGTGCATCTTTAGGTAAATCGTTCAGTGCCAATTTAGTGCGCCCTTCTTCGGTTTGAATATTATGATAGACCGGTACACTCGTTTCGCACCAAAGCGAATACCCGCCCGTAGCAGTGCGAATTTGGGAACTGTCGGCAAAACTCCGGCGGTTCAGTCCCACCGAAAATACGATGAGTATTCCCGATGCCAAAGATATAAACGATAACAACGCTTGTTTTTTGCTGTAAAATATTGAAGCCCACATTAATCTTATAGTGGAAAAATTATTTTGTGTACTTTGCGCTTTCTTTGTGCACTTTGTGGTTAAATGTTTCTTTTGCAACGTACGAACAATACAAATGTACAACAACGACAGAGATAAAATAATGCCGGAAAACAAACCTGCTAAAACTGTTATTAAATTAGGATATACACTAAAATCTTCGGTATGTGTTGCCCCTTTCCAAATATTACCAAGCAAAAATAAAACCAAATAAGTATAAAGCAATCCGACAATTACGCCTAATATAGCAGAAATAAATACTACGGGGGCTGATTCCCTTAATAGCAATCGCAAAATACGTTTGCCGGAAAATCCTGTAGCCTTTAACAGATTGAGTTCATCACGTCTGCGGAAAAGCATTTCAGACAGCGGAACGATCATCAACATGCCGGCAGAAATGATGATGAAAAAACCGAGCGATAAAAATAAGCTTGAAAAATCAACGCCCGACTTGGCGGCGGTAATTCCTGCCTCGCGCGGGTAAATCAGCTGAACATCAAATATTTCATACGTCAAATCTTTTAAACGGTTTGTGTCGTTAATTTGCAAGGCAGTAGCACTTCCGTAAGCATTTTCCCAACGCGGCGCCAAAGTAGGGTAGGGGACAAGAGCTTTGGGTGTATTTTTATATTTTGCCCAATAATCTTCATCTTCAGCTGTAATCAACTTCATGTTGATGGGCAAATCGCTATTCCAGTCCGTGCACCGCTCTACATTGGATAGACCGGGAAAATCGGCACTCAAGGTCTTATCGGCCTGCAGATCTGCTAAGGGTACTATTTTTGCAACTTTAAGAAAAACAGAATCTTCAATCAAAGTTTTAAATTGCCGCGAAACAAAATAACTGATGGAAACGGTATCGTTTAATCCGACATTCAACCTTCGGGCGGCGTAATCCGAAAGTATGATTTCATCGGGATTTAACAGTTGCCCTTTGTAATAATCAACGGCAGTAATGAATGAATACGGAATGCTGTTGGCACTCCTATGAGTCCATTCCTCTGTCTTACCTCCATTTGTAAAAATGTAAGCAGTTGGGATGGGAGAAATACCTTCATTAGTACTGATAGAGTTTGACAAATAGGTGTAAATCCGGTTTGATGAGGAATCATGCTCACAAAGTGTTTCCACCACTTGATCTTGAATAAAAATACGGTCAGAGGTAATAGTTGTTATCTGGTTTTCAGTATGAACATTCAACCCCGACTGTGTATAATTCCACGCAGCCGCAAATTCATCTTCCGAAATAAGATGATCAGATAAAATTACATTAATTTTCCTCGAAACACCCATTACCTCAGCCAATTCTCCTCTGTTAACAAAAATATTGAAAGGTATCGTCTGTTCATTTTTTAGATTGAAATTTCCGCCTCGTTCCACAGAAATAACGGAATTTAGCTCTAATCTCAAACTCGTTGTATAAGTGTCTGTTACAAACATAGAACCTAAGGGCACTATGCCTGCGGAAGGTAGCCGCAAAACAAGATGTTCTGTTTGTGAGAATTTAATTTCGTTATAAAGTGCAGTATTTATTTTGGCTTGTCCTTTTTTTATATCCAAATCATCTGTGCCCCAAACCGTAACCGGAATGAGTTTTCCTGATACGGAAACGAAACCGTTCATTAACAAAATACCCCGTTTTTCCGTCCCCACATTCAACGATGCAATGATATTTTCATTCAAATACGAATACCGTGAAAAAATAACCGTTTCCGTTTTTCCTAACCGTTCCTCCACGCGCTTAACCAACGTGTTGCGTACCGAATCGCCCACCATAAGACTTCCGGTGATAACGGCTACTGCCACAATCACGGCAATAGCAATCAAGTGGTAAAAGGATTTATATCGAGAAATGCTTCTTAGGATGAGATGCCGGGTATTCATTTTTTTATTTTTTATGATAAACCTCCGTTTTGTAAGGTCAGTCTTCTGTGGGCAATAGCTGCCGTTTCGTCCGAGTGTGTTACCATTATAATGGTGGTTCCTAATTCCTTATTAACCTTTGCCAGTAACAAAGCTACATTGCGTGCATTCTCCGCATCAAGTTGTCCGGTGGGTTCATCTGCTAAAACGAGCAACGGTTTCATAACCAACGCACGACACAGAGCCGTACGACTGGCTTCTCCTCCCGAAAGCGTATCGGGATATTGGTTCGCAACCGAAGTAATGCCCGTTAATTCCATTAATTGCTTGGCATAGTCTATCTGCAAGTCTTCCGTTCTGTTTTGAAAAGCCAATGTTGGTAACAGTATGTTTTCCAACGCTGTAAGTTGTGGCATTAACCGGTGGTCTTGAAAAACAAATCCAAGCTTTTGGTTGCGAATGGCGGAATAATCCACTCCGGGCGTATTAATTTGCATATTGTTGAGTACATAACTGCCCTCATCGGGTTGAAGTAGCGTTCCCAAAATCAAAAGCAGCGTGGTTTTTCCTGAGCCGGATGCTCCCTTAATGGCAATAAAATCACCCTTTTCTACATTCATATTTACGCCACGTAACACATGGTTGAACGAATTTTCCCCATCGGGATATTTTTTTGTGATTCCGGATAATCGTACCATATTTAATTTCAATAAAATTGTTGCAAAAATACATATTAAGGTGCAAAAAATGTATTTTCGCACCTTAAGTGATCTTAGATATTAACACCTGAATTGAAAAAAAATTATTTACGTCATGAAAATACCCCCATCCGAATTACCTTTGCAGCCCAACGGCGCCATTTACCACCTTGGCATTCATCCCGAAAATTTAGCCGATAAAATTATATTAGTGGGTGATCCGGGACGCGTAGAAACCATCTCCGCCAAGTTTGATACTGTTGAATTTACGCATTCACATAGAGAATTAACCACACACACGGGATGGTTTCAAAACAAAAGAATTTCCGTTGTTTCTACCGGAATGGGAACAGATAATATTGACATCGTGCTGACAGAATTGGACGCTTTGGCGAATGTTGATTTGCAGAAAATGGAAGTCAAACCGGAACACAAAACTCTTACCATGGTACGCATTGGAACATGCGGCGCTATTCAAGAAAATATTCCGGTAGGTTCGTTTATTGCCGCCAAACAAGGCTTTGGGTTTGATGGATTATTACAATTTTACAAACATGATGCGCGCGGTTATGAAGACTTAGTGGCGCATTTTGTGAAGTTTACCGGTTGGGGCGAGCGATTGCCTTATCCTTACTGCTATCCTGCCGACAAAACGCTTTTGGAAACCATTGCTTTCGACATGGTGCAAGGTATTACGGCAAGCGCACCCGGTTTTTTTGGTCCGCAAGGCAGAGTAGTTCGGGCGCCGTTAGCATTCCCTCAGCTTAATGAGAGAATAGAAGATTTTGTTTATCAAGATCAACGAATTACAAATTTGGAGATGGAATGTTCTGCGATTTATGGATTAGGAAATGTACTTGGTCATAGAACATTAACGGTTTGCTTGGCGATTGCCAATCGTGTTACCCACCAATTTTTAAAAGAATACAACAAAGAGATGGACGAATTAATAACGAAAGTGTTACATAGAATATGAAAGATATTACCCTTTTAATTTTAGCTGCCGGCATGGGAAGCCGTTACGGCGGATTGAAACAGCTGGCTGAATTAGGTCCCAACGGAGAAACAATCATGGATTACTCTGTAGATGACGCCATTGCAGCAGGATTCACCAAAGTAGTTTTTGTGATTAGAAAAAGTATGCAAGAGGCTTTCGAAGCTCAAATATTATCGAAATATAAGCATAAGATAAAATGTGAATATGTGTATCAAGAGTTGGATTCGCTTCCGGAAGGATTTCATCAAAATCCGGAACGCGAAAAACCGTATGGTACGGCGCATGCCATCCTTGTGGCGAAAGATGCTATAAAAGAACCGTTTGCCGTAATCAATGCCGATGACTTTTATAGTCGTAAAGCTTTTGTTGCCATGGCTGATTTTTTACGACAACCTACTTATAATGAAAAACCGGTGTTTGCCATGATTGGCTATCAATTAAAAAACACGCTTTCGGAGCACGGAACGGTAGCACGCGGCGTGTGCCAAGCCAATGAAAATAGAGAACTGGTTTCCATTACAGAGATGACAAAAATTCAACGAATAGGCAATACTATTCAAAATACGGATGAAAAAGGTACGGTAACGCTTACGGGCGATGAGCCGGTTTCTATGAATTTCTGGGGATTTACACCCTATTTCTTTACTTTTTTGAACGATCTTTTTGTTCAATTTTTGAAAGAAAACAACAACAATTCAAAATCAGAATTTCCTATCCCTACAGCAATTAATTATTTTATAACCAATCGCTTGGCTACTATAAAAATCATTGATTGTGATGCCGTATGGTTTGGCGTAACGTATCAAGAAGATAAACCGTTGGTAATGGAAAGATTAGCGCTACTGTCTTGAGGTGGCTTAAAAAGTCTCTAATTTAGAGTTTGCGGTCTAATTTTTTATTACATCGTTGTACGCCGGATTCCTATCAAAAACATCCTGAGCAAAAGAGCATTGAGGATAAATCGTATAGTTGTTCTCACGGGCAAATTCAATCGCTTTCTCAACCATTTTTTTCCCTACTCCCTGTCCTTTATATTCATCACTTACCTCCGTATGATTAATGATAAAATACTCATTTCCTGACCATACGTATGTCATTTCTCCGATTACTCTGCCGTCTTCTGTTGCCAAAAAAACGCCTTCTGTAGTTCCGTTTTCTTGTATTATTTCCATAATATGTAATTTTTATGTGGGGCACAAAATTTTGTGCCCCTACGTGTATGTTATAATAATCCTCTATTTCGTAACAACGGCTCAATTACCGGTTTTTTACCTCTAAACTGGATATACAACTCCATGGGATCTTGCGTATTTCCTTTTTCTAGGATAAAAGTACGGAACAAATCAGCGGTTTCTTTATCAAAAACATCACCTTTTTCTTTAAAGGCTTCAAAAGCATCGGAATCTAAAACAGCTGCCCAAGTGTAAGAGTAATAGCCTGCATCATAACTATTTGTGAAAATATGTGTAAAGTAAGTACTTCTGTGTCTCGGGATGATTTCAGAAATTAAACCGATTTGTTTCATTGCATTGACTTCAAATTCGGGAAGGGCTATTTTGGTTGGCTTTGTAATGGTGTGGTAAATCATATCCAAGAAGGAGGATGCCAGTAATTCCGTGTTAATAAAACCTTGCCCGTAAGTAGCGGTAGCTTCCAATTTTGCAATCAATTCATCAGGAATTACTTCGCCGGTTTGCCAATGTTTTGCATACATTTTAAGCACTTGCGGATCGGAAGCCCAATGTTCCATAATTTGTGAAGGTAGTTCTACGAAATCGCGAGAAACGTTTGTGCCTGATAATGAACGATATTTGACATTGGCAAGCATGCCATGTAAACCATGTCCAAACTCGTGGAAAAACGTCTCTACTTGATCAAACGATAAAAGTGCAGGAAGCTCTGCAGTAGGTTTCGCATTGTTCATCACTAATTTTACAATCGGAATTACATTTTTGCCCTCTTGGGTGTACCATTGCTCGCGGAAACTCGTCATCCAAGCGCCACTGCCTTTACTCTCTCTTGGAAAATAATCCATGTATAAAATGGCAATCACCTCACCATTGCGTTTTACTTCAAATACTTCATTATCATCTTTATAATATTTTGGAAGATTGGGATTGAGATGAAAAGTAATGCCGAACAATCTTTCGCTTACTTCAAACGCGCCGTTTTTTACACTCTCTAAAGAAAGATAAGCGCCAAGCTCTTGTTCATCAATATCATATTTTTCTTTGCGTAATTTTTCAGTATAAAACCTCCAATCGTAAGGTTGCAATTTAAAATCACCGCCTTCGGCATCAATCATTTTTTGGTATTCCGCAGCTTCCTCTTTTGCTTTTCTAAGTGAGGGCGTCCACATTTGTGTTAATAAATTCTCTACTGCTTCAGGAGTTTTAGCCATTGTATTTTCCAATACAAAAGCGGCATGCGTATTGCAATCGAACATATGAGCGCGCTCTAAACGCAAATTCACCATTTCGTCAATAATTTCTACGTTACTAAATTCTCCTGTTAAACAACGAGTTGCATAAGCTGTCCACATTTCTCTGCGTAACTCTCTGTCTTTGCAAAATTGTAATAACGGTTCATAGCTTGGCAATTGAATCGTGAAAACATGTTTCCCTTTGGTGGCTTCGTCTCTATTGCCCAAGTCAAGAGCTGCGGCAAGAGCGTTTGCAGGCATACCTTCCAAACGCGTTTCATCTTCCACTACCAGCTTGTAATCGTTGGAGGCTTTTAAAACGTTGCTTGCAAATTTTAAAGAAAGCAATGATAATTTTTCGTTAATTTCTCTAAATCTTGGTTGTTTTTCCTCAGAAATATTGGCGCCGCCACGAACAAAACCTTTGTATTGTTCTTCCAATAATCTTCTTTCCACCGGTTCTAAATTCAGTTCATTTCTTTTTTCGTAAACGATTTTGATACGCTCAAAAAGGGCTGCATTCAAGCTAATGTCGTCGGAATGTGCAGAAAGCATAGGCGCTACTTTTTCTGCAATCTCTTCCATTTCAGGGCTATTACAAGCATACTTTAATGGAAAGAAAACCATCGTAACTTTGTAAAGTAACTCGCCACTATACTCCAACGCTTCGCAAGTATTTGCAAAAGTAGGTTCTTCCGGATTGTTACAAATCGCTTCAATTTCGGCTTTTTGTTGCGCTATACCTTTTTCAAAGGCAGGCAAATAATGCTCATACTTGATTTCATCGAACGGAGGAATGCCGTAAGGCGTAGTCCACGTTTGAAAGAATGGGTTTTGGGAGTCTTTTTTACAACATCCCACAATCATTGCTGCAGCAATACACATAACAAATAAGATTTTTTTCATTTTTTATATTGTTCAAAGTTTTAAAGTTTTAATGATTTAACTACCCCGTCTCGCTTCGCGAGCCACCCCTTCAATGAATTGAAGGGGAATTATTCGGGGCGCATCTGCGGGAAAAATAATACATCTTGTATCGAATTAGAATTAGTCATAATCATGGATAATCTATCAATTCCAATGCCCAAACCTGCGGTAGGCGGCATTCCGTATTCTAATGAACGCAAGAAATCTTCATCCAATACCATAGATTCCTCATCACCGCGTTTGCCCAATTCTAACTGATCTTCAAAGCGTTTGCGTTGATCAATCGGATCGTTTAGCTCGGAATAGGCATTGCAAATCTCTTTTCCGTTGCAAACTGCTTCAAAGCGTTCGGTTAAATTAGGAATGGAACGGTGTTTTTTAGTTAACGGCGAAGTTTCGATAGGATAATCGTAAATAAAAGTGGGCTGTATCAAATGCGCTTCGCAGGTCTCTCCGAAAATTTCGTCAATCAATTTGCCGCGTCCCATGGTTTTATCCACTTGTATGCCGCATTTCTTGGCAAAATCCGCCATCTCTTTTTCATCCATGTTAGAAACATCTACGCCTGTAAAATGCTCAATGGCGCCATACATTGTATAACGTTTCCAAGGGCGTTTAAAGTCAATAATGTTCTCGCCTACTTGTACTTGTGTGGTTCCATGCAGCGCTAATGCTACTCTTTCTACCATTTCTTCCACCAAGTTCATCATCCATTCATAATCTTTATACGCTACATACAGCTCCATTTGCGTAAACTCCGGATTGTGAAAGCGCGACATTCCTTCATTACGAAAATCTTTTGAAAATTCGTACACGCCGTCAAATCCGCCAACTATTAAACGCTTTAAATACAATTCATTAGCAATGCGCAAATAAAGCGTCATATCCAATTTATTATGATGCGTTTTAAATGGACGTGCCGCTGCACCGCCGTACAGCGGTTGTAAAATTGGCGTTTCCACTTCTAAATATCCTTTCTCATTCAAGAAGTTGCGCATGGTGTTTACCAATTTTGTGCGTTTAATAAAAGTATCTCTCACATGTGGATTAACAATCAAATCTACATAACGCTGACGGTAACGCAATTCAGGATCTTGGAAAGCATCGTATACTTCGCCCTCTTTTTCTTTTACAATAGGTAAGGGTTTCAACGATTTACAGAGAATGGTAAACTCTTTTACGTGAATACAGGTAGCGCCGGTTTGCGTGGTAAACACAAAACCTTTCACTCCAATAATATCACCAATATCCAATCTTTTAAACACACTGTTATAAAGCGTTTTGTCTTCGCCCGGACAAAGTTCGTCGCGTTTGGCGTAGATTTGAATTTTACCCACGGTATCTTGCAATACAAAAAATGCCACTGCACCCATAATGCGTTGGCTCATAATTCTTCCCGCGAAACTGATATCTTGATATAGAGTATTATCTTTGGGAAAATTTTCCAAAATTTCTTCGGAAGTAACATTCACTTCGTACAATGCTGCCGGATAGCAATCGATGCCAAGATTGGTAAAATCTTGCAATTTCTCTCTTCTAATAATTTCTTGCTCACTTAGTTGGATAGACATGTCTGTTTATTTTTAAAGAAGCAAAAATATAAAAAAAGATGTAACTTTTTGCAAAGCCACACTTTCGAAGAGAAAATCGGCGAATTCAGTATTTCATTTTCACTTGTTTTCATTATATCTTATATTGTCGCCGGAATGGTCAATGATTTGTTGATAAAACCAATCCGGATATCTTGGATGTTCCAAATCCGCAGAGTTTCTTCGGCTGTTTCCTCTTCTTTCAAACTGCCCGTCCGGTCCCTTCTTGCGGATATTTCCGTCAATGTATTTTACCAAAAGATAGTCATAAAACAGGCTTTTCCAAGTGTCAAATCCGTATTGTGCTTGCTCCAACGAAAAATTTGTGGCTTTGCGAGCCAATTCTTCGTAACAGGTTATGTTTTTCCATGCAGCATCGTTTTCCGCCACTTTTCTGATAAAACCTTCTTCCAATTCGCCTTGCACTTTTTTAATATCAGCGACCATGTCTTGATAGCGCAAATAGGCAAAGTTTGTAACCAAATTAAACAACCAAAATGCTGAGGTGTGCGAATGTGTTATCATGTCTCCGTTGCCTTCTTCGAACATGTGTGGCACTCTGGTCATGCCGCTATACATCGGCATATAAAGGGTGGTGTAAGTATCGTCAACGCCAAACCAAAGAATACCTCCGACAGGATCCGGCATCCACGAGCGCATTTGCGCAATGAAAGAGAAGCCGGTTTGCTGTGTAGAAATTGCACGTTCGTGAATAAAGTTCTCTCCGTTCAAATTCCACCTCATTGGACGCCAACGGTATGGTTTTCCAAAGGGACCTGCTCCCGGATCGTTATCTTGAAGCATGCACAACGATGTGCCTTGATAATGGTCGCGCATCATACACATCACATCTTGCAACGTGAGTTTTCTATCGGGTTTTATCCAAAGCGGCATACGGTTGCCGGAATTGTCACCGCGAGCGTAATCCTCGAATTTATCCATGGCACCGCTGCGGTCGGCTTTTCTAAAACCCGACCAAACACGGGCTTCACAAAAACGCATGGCGCCAAAATCAAGCGGTGCGTAAACATCTGAAAAACTGAATTCTTCGTGTTTGCCCTCATATATACCTATGCCTTGAGCATAACTTACTACATCGTGCGCATAAACCACTTCGATGCTTGGCGTGGTCGTCAATCTTGCAATGTCTCTGCAAGTTATGGACGTTACAACTCTTGCTCTTGGGTTAGCAATCGGGAAAGTTGTGATACGCGCTTGGTTTGCGTGTCCGGAGATATAACCGTCCGGAACGCGTTTGGCCACCCAAACTGCACCTCTTGTCCATCTTTTTGTATCTGCTTGCCCTTTAGCATCCAAAATAGGAACGCCTTTTCCGATGAGTTCCATAATCCAAACTTCGTTGGGGTCTCCAATCGAAAACGATTCTCCGGTGCTGTGAAAGCCGTATGTTTCAAGCAAATAACTTATCACCTGAATTGCTTCGCGGGCGGTTTTGGCGCGTTGCAAGGCAACGTACTTCAAGTTGCCGTAGTCCATAATCCCGATTGTGTCTTGAAGTTCCGGACGTCCGCCAAATGTGGTTTCACTAATTACCACCTGATGCTGGTTCATGTTGCCAACAACCGAATACGTTTGTTCGGCTTGCCGGATGGTACCTTGATACCTATGGTCGTGCCAGTGGTAAACATCAAGCATCGTTCCTGGAGGATGAACAGCAGCGGGACGAAAACGCAATGTACCGTAAAGCCATGCGGCATCGGCGGCGTATGTAATCATCGTTGATCCGTCTGCTGAAGCGCCTCGAGTAATCAAAAAACTTGTGCAGGCATGGGCATTAAAATTTGTGGCTGAGAATATAATCATCAAACCAATTGCTAAAAATTTAATTAAATTCTTTTTGTTCATTACTTAAAAAATTAATTTGTTAATAATTATTTTATTCCAACTCAAAATACGCTTACAGCTGTACTTATCATCATTCCACGCTCTTTCAAATCATCCCCCTAATCTCCTCAACCCCTAAAATTCCCTCCCGCTCAAAATAACTCCACAATCCTTTTACCAGCTCTTTACCTGCAAGCGGATTACTAAAATTCACAGTGCCAATCTGCACCGCCGAAGCGCCCGCCATGATAAATTCCACAACGTCTTCTACCGTGTAAATTCCACCCATGCCTATTACCGGAATGCTCACATTTTTGCAAACTTCGTGCACCATGCGTAAGGCAATCGGTTTAATGGCTGCGCCGGAAACGCCTGCATAAATGTTGTCGAATACCGGTTTGCGTTTTTTGATGTCAATGGCTAATCCTTTGAATGTGTTCACTAAAGATAACGAATCGGCGCCCGCTTTTTCGCAGGCTTGCGCCATTTCGATAATATTTTCGGCGTTTGGGGAAAGCTTTACCATTAATGGCTTCTTGCATATAGATTTACACTCCTTAACCGCCTCGTAAGCAATCTCATTTTTAATGCCCAATGCCATGCCGCCCGCTTTCACGTTGGGACATGAAATGTTTAATTCAATGAAATCAACATCCGAATCATTAAGCAATGTGATACCTTCTAAATAATCTTCTACTGTGGCGCCGCCAAGATTTGCCAATACCACATTCCCAAATTCTTTCATTCGGGGCAACTCATCGCTGATGAATTTTTTTACGCCGGGGTTTTGTAGCCCCACGCTGTTCATCATGCCGCTTGCGGTTTCCCACACGCGAATGCCGGAGTTTCCTTCCCTTGGCTGTAGTGTAAGTCCTTTGGAACTAATTCCGCCTAAAATACTTACATCGTATAATTCGTTGTATTCTGCACCAAATCCAAATGTGCCCGATGCGGCAATAATGGGGTTTTTAAATACAACACCGTTGATAGTGGTTTGTAATCTATTCATTTATATTATTTTCATAATTCGACGGCGGTACAACCGCCGTCGAGCTATTGTTCATTATTCAGGCTTAACTTCTTCTTTTACTTTTGGCGGAGGAAAATTAGCAGCATGAATCGCCATGGTAGGACATTCCGGCACGCATTTACGACATAACTTGCACTTATCCTCATCAATGTATGCCAAGTAATTTTCAAGTGTAATGGCTTCAAAAGGACAAATTTTTACACACTTTCCACAGCCAATGCACGCTACGGAGCAATTCTTCTTAGCCACCGCTCCTTTTTCCTGATTGGTGCAAGCCACATAAATTCTTTTTCCAAGTTTCCCTTTTCTTCTAATTTCTAATAATTTACGTGGACAAACTTTAACACAAGCAGAACAACCTACGCAGTTATTTTCAATTATTTTGGGTAGTTTTGTTTCAGGATCCATAAAAATGGCATTGAATTGGCAAACGGAGACACAATCGCCGCAACCGAGACAGCCATAGGGACACGCACTTTCGCCCGCAAAAATAGAAGCGGCATACACACAGCTTAATGCGGAATCGTAAAATGCTTTTACGGGAGCGTTAGTACAAGAACCATTACAACGCAACACCGCAATACGCGGATTCGCTGCTACTGCTTCAACACCAAGTACTTTAGCAATATCTGCAATCGTTTGGTCGGTGCCGGCGGGACACATGAACCCATCCATTGAGCCGTTTTTAACAATCGCTTCTGCCAGCGCTTTACAGCCTGCAAAGCCGCAACCGCCGCAATTGGCAAGGGGCAATTTTTCCGTTACTTGCTCTATGCGAGGATCTTCATACACATAAAATGCTTTCGATACAAAAAATATAATAACAGCGGCAATAAGACCAATAATGCCTAAAGATAATGCTGCTAAGAAGATAACGTTTGACATATTCATTTATATTAACTGGCAAAAATAATAAAAAACTTATTGCAACATTTTAGCTAAATTTGATTGGATTCTTTTATATTTGCAGCGTTAAAATATTAATTATTGTCTGCTTAAGGATGCCGACGTTAAACTAAATTTCACATGAAAAACATTTTACAATTTGTATGCTTGATGGCTTTTATTTGTTTTGTCCATTCTGTTTATTCACAAAACAAATACGATGTATATAATTCCAATAAAACAAAGTATCAAAGAATTGAAACTTCTTCAGAGTTAAAAATGTCAAATTTTGGCGATCATCATTTTGTGTATCATAAGGATATTAAAAAAAATCCTTCGATAACTAAGAGTAACTATGAATTTAAACTTAACATTGAAGGCGATTGGTGGTCTATGGCAATAGGTAATGGAGATGATTTTTTTGATATGACCTACCAATTTTTTGGTGATACGTATGAAGAAATCGTACCCGAAGGTTATTATGATATTACAATTTCAGGTTATACTCCGGAGGGTGGTCCCGCTTTTATCTTTTATGAGCAAGTGTTGATTAATCAAAATACTGAACTAAATGCAAATATGAATGATGCTGTTCACAAAGTTGAAATTGTTCCCGTTGATATGAATGGAAATCCACTAAGTGACGTTGAGCTCCTAGATTCGGAAATTGCTTTTTACCTTTTTATGCACCATACCATCGGTATGACCTTTCAAAATACGTATGGTGGATTCTTTCCCGATATTGAATTGTATGTAAATGATATGGGAACCCGAAACAAATTATTGATAACCGTTGATCTTTTAACTACAGATGGCGATCACTATTTTTATACTATGCCTATGATTGAAGATGGACTTACAGGAAATATTGTGTTGACTAATCAAAAGAATGAAGTGCTTCATTATGAGCAAAAGTTTAATATTTCTAAAGAACTTACAGAGGATACTTATTCTAATATGAGCTATATACATATTTTTTATGATTTTGATACAGAAGAACATGGCTATATTATGACGGGTTCCGCGTGGTCAATTTATAGGCCTCATGATAAAGACAAACCATATTCGCTTTACACCAATGTTAAATACAATGATACGCCTGAAACCGGAGATATGAATTTATTTATTAGCCCGATTTTTTGGGAATTTTTCGACATTTACGGCCACACCGATTATAGCGGATCGGTTATTTCTATGCCGATAGCCATAAACAAGAATGGAGAACTTATTCTAAATGCCCATACAGTATTGAGTGATTGGGCATTTAACGATGGAGAGGGGATTGAGTTAACTTTAGGCAAAAGCCCACTGGCAAGAGTTTGGAATAAAGAAGAGTTTTATTATGAAGGCTACCGAACGCCTCATCTCTATTATCAGCCAAGCAATTTCAATGCAACAACAAGCCCTTGGGGTTTTGCATTTGTGCGTGGCGGATTGCTTTTTCAGGGAGAATTTAACGAGCAAAAATATAACCACGGCGATGTAACAGTAAAAATTACCGGCGATGGTACTGTAGTATTTAATGACAGTATTTTTAAATTCAATGATGCTTGGGATATAGATGCTACAAAATCACAATATGAAATGGAGATTACTAACGATCAGATTTTTGCTTTCGGTATAAATATGGTTAACCGTTCGAGAATCAATTTCGACCTCTCCAAAGCTGATGCAAACCCTCCGGCTTTAACCATGTTGCGGGTTATTGATAATGAAAAGATCTCTATGTCGGTATTAAATCCGCAAACCGCACGACTTGAAATTACCGCAGGCGATTTTACACAAGATGATGAAAAGTACTGGGCATTGAAATATGTAGGAAAGCCAAATATGGAAGTTTGGTACTCATACAACGATGCAACCGTAATTTATGAATTGCCTGTAGTGGAAGACGTTTCTAAATTCCATCCTTCGTACGGGAACTTTTTTGAAGTAAGTTTAGCTTCATTAGCCGAAGTAGTGGGTATGAATGTTGCGTGGATTACTGTTAGTATTGTTTTAACCGATGAAGCAGGAAATAAAATTGCACAAATATTTGAGCCGCTGTTTCTTTACGGCGAAAAAGTGGGAATTAACGAGCAAGTGCAAATGCAGAAAAACCATCTAATTTACCCCAATCCATTTACAGACAGAATAACTATTGAATTTGAGCAACCCCTATCCGGTGAAACTTATTTTGAAGTATATGATGTAGCCGGCAGAATTATTCACCAACAAAAAATGAGCTGCGATCATACAAACTCGTTCACATGGAATGGAAGTCATTTAACGGGAGGCGTTTATTTTTACGGCATCTATAATCAGGGGAATGCTTATAGAGGAAAAATAGTTAAGCAATAACAGTTTAGATTTTTTTTTAACCTAAATTAAAACCACTTTATTATGAAAAAGTTATTTTTTATTGTTGTAGTATCAACATTGTTAATTTTAGGGCTGCATGCCCAAAATTCTACTTCACGCCTTGCACCGGTAGGTGTGCATGAAAAGGCAATTTCTAACAATAAGTCAGAGCGTTACAGCTTGATTAAAAAAGATGGAAAAGTGACAGGGCTTTTTGATAATGTATCACAACAGAAAGTTTCGCTCACCGGCGCTACAAGTGTGCCGGACAAAAGTGTGGTAAAAACCAAGTTAGGTTTCGTTACAAAAAAATCAGGGAAACAGGATGTTGCTACCATTACTTTAAATGTTATTGGTGACCCTTGGGGCAATGGAACCGGATTTCAAATGTGCTTGTATGCAGATGGTGTATTACCGGAAGGGTTTGACATTTATGATTGGATATTTGAACCGGAACTGTTTTACAGCAATAGTGAATATAAAATTCCGGAAAACGCAAGCGCCGATTTGAATAACCCACAAGTAATTCTTGATGGTACAGGCTCGGTTGATATTCCCGGCGGTGTTTACGATTTCATTTTTCTAAGGCCTACGCCTCAAGATGACTTTATATGGCTATGCAATTGGGCTGGAACAGACGACTTGGCAGCAGGATATGGCTACCCATTTGTTGCAGGTTTTGAATACATTTTTACCATAGAACAGCAAAGTTATGTTGTTTTTGAAGCACCGAATGATATTAAAATGTCGAAAATTATCTTGCCACAGCCTTCTTTGGATTTAACTGATCAGGAAGAGATTTCGCTTGTTCTCTATAACAATGGCATAGAGAATATTACAGGCGAAGTTGAGTTGTCGTATGTAGTAAATGACGAAGATTATATAATAATTGAAACTTATTTTATCTCCGAATTAGCTCCTGGCGAAGAAATTACTTATACTTTTGATGCAAAAGTCAATTTCTCTGCAATAGGTTTTTATACAGTAACTGCGCATGTAGAGTACGAATTTGATTCAAACCCATATAACAATACCCTCACAGGTTTGACCAAAAAATTTGAGGTAATTGAAGTACCATTCTTTGATGATTTTGCTACCCCAAGTAGCATGTTAAGATGGTCAACTATTGATGGAAACGGAGATGGCTATTCGTGGCAATATGATAATTGGTTGATTACGGATGCAGACGGAGGCTATGGTTGCTTGCAGGTTTTGTGCCAAACTTATGGCGCTGATGAGTATTTAGTTACTGATCCGATAGCTATGAATGCAGGTGTAGCATACGGACTCAGTTTTTACTCATATCGTTTAGGTAACGATAATCTTAAAGTTCTTTACGGAACGACATATAACGTTGAAGAAATGGAACTATTGAAAGTGGTTATTCCGGATCCTTCCGATTGGACGCAAAATATGATACTTTTTGATGTAGAAACTGACGGAAATTACTTTTTTGCTTTTCATTATGAAGGAGTCTACTCAAATGGTTCTAGGGGTGTAAATTTTGACAACTTTATGATAGAACGCTTTGGAAATATTCCTGAGATTGTCCCCAACGAATATCAACTAAAGTTATACCCTAATCCTGTATCCGGTGTACTTCATGTAGAACTAAAAGATGCGACTATTAATAAAGTGGAAGTTTATAATAGCTTGGGGCAAATTGTAAATACAACCTCCGGTGTTAATGACTCTATGTTTAAATTAAATACTACAAGCTTTCCCACAGGACTTTATTTTATTTCAGTTCAAACAAAAGTCGGTATAGTGAATAAGAGGTTTATTGTTGAATAAAAACTTTTTTGTAAAAGAAAAAATTAAGAATAAGAAAACCTCATTTTCATCTTGTTTAAATAAGGTGAAAATGAGGTTTATTAATCCTTAAATCAACCCGAACAAAATAAACACCAATGCTGTCACAAGAAAATACCCGCCATCAATGAGAAGCAACGACATAAACCGTTTGCGATTGGGTGTTTTGAACAGCAGGCTTGCTTTCATCCATCCGAAATTGGCAAACCAAACGAAAACAGCTAAACAAATGCTGAATTTTACTAAAACGAAATACATTAAGCCTAACAAGCAGATGGCAAGAAATTGCACAATCATAGGCAAGAAGGCTTTAAAATTGGGTTTGCAGGTGCATTTTTCTCTTTTGGAAAGATCGGCGCCGCACGGGCACTCATCATAGCGTACCGCCCACAGCCATTTTTTGCCAAATAGCTGGTTATACCAAAGAAAGCCGATAAAAAATACGGAAAGAACGGCAACAATGTACCAAAGCCAGGAAATTGATAATTCACAACAAGTCATAATCTTATAATTAAAAATGTTCGGCAAAAATATAAAAAACAATGTTAGCACACAAGAGGTGGAATTTTACAAAGCTTATCAAAGTTGAGAATCCCTTCCCTGCAATACCGAAACAATCCACAATCCTAGAAACACCAACCCTCCATTAACAATCAACAACTCAAACCCAAACTTATACCCCCCAAATAATTCCACAGAATATTTCGAAAGAAAAAACACAAGTACTGGTACCAAAACCGCCAAAACCGGAATAAGCCATCCTGCTTTTATTTCTCTTTTGGTAAATATTCCAAAAGCAAATAATCCTAAAAGCGGTCCATAAGTATAACCGGCAACAATAAGCAGAATGCGAATCATCGCATCGTTATGGTAATTCGTAAAAATAAGAATGACACCCAAAAATAATAGCGACATCAATATATGCATAGCCCGCCGGATTACAATGCGCTGTTTTTCGGAGGTCGTCCATTTGTTCATATTTAAAATGTCGAAACAAAAGGTGGTGGTGAGCGAGGTTAAAGTGCCGTCGGCGCTGGAATAACCGGAAGCCACCAAACCGATAACAAAACATGCGGCGGCTACAATGCCCAAATGGTTAAGGGCGATAACAGGGTAGATTTGGTCGCTTTTCATTCCCGTCAGGTCAATGCCTTTTTGTTGGGCGTACACCAAAAGCAAACCGCCCAGTAACAGAAATAACGCTTTCACTATTACCAAAATACCGGTAAATGACATCATGTTGCGTTGGGCGTCTTTCAAATTTTTACAAGACAAGTTTTTCTGCATCATGTCTTGATCTAAGCCGGTCATGGTCATGGTAATGAACATGCCGCCCAAAATGTGTTTCAGGAAAAAGTTGCGGGCTTTCCAATCAGTTGCAAACATTTTTGTATGACCGGAGGCTTGAAGCGAAGTGGATATTTCACCAAATGACAAGTTTATATCCTTGAAAATAATGTATATCGTAGCGCCAAGCGCCACAAGGAAGAAAGTAGTTTGAAGGAGGTCTGTCCATATCACCGTTTTTACGCCTCCTTTGAATGTATAAAGAAAAATGGTAAGAATCATAAGACTGGCGGTTGCCCATATCGGAATCCCCCAGCTGTCGAACAAAAATATTTGTAAAACAAAAATAGTAAGATACATCTTTAACGCCGAAGCTGTTAATCGTGAAATAATGAATAATAACGATCCGGTTTTTTGCCCGGCTGTTCCAAAACGTGTTCCGAGAAACTGATAAATGGAGATCAAGTTCAGTTTGTAATAAAGGGGCAGTAGAAGAAAAGCAACAACCAAATAACCAAAAGCATAACCAATTACAAGCCCGAAATAAGTAAATTGCGTATTCGCTACATCGCCGGGCACCGACATGAAAGTTACTCCGGATAAAGTAGCGCCAACCATGCCGTAAGCCACCACAAACCATGGCGATTTTCTGTTTCCGATAAAAAAAGTGTCGTTATTGGCTTTTCGGGAGGTTAGCCATGAGACTAAAAACAATAAGATGGTGTAGATGAGAAGGGCAAGGGATATGAGTAACTTCATAGTGGCTAATAGTTTAAAGATTTAAAACCTTAAACTTTAAATTTTGAACTTTGAACATTGGGAGTTTGTAGGGCGGCAATAGATAAAATCACTCCCAAGCAAACCCCAAGAAAAGCAGCAAACAATACCTGAGCATTTGGTGGTAGCATAAAAGTGAGCGTGTGTGCCGGTATCCAAAACAACGGAATTGTTTTTTTGAATACAAATCCCCACTGCACTTTCCAGTTTATGGAGGAAATGATTTGTTGAAAAGGGATTTTTTTGCTGAAAAACCCCATTAATGTACCGCCGGTTTGGGTAATGTGCGTGTCTGTAATTTTGTGTAATGTCATGAAAACCGGCGCAAAGGTAGTGTTCATCATTACGCTGATGCAGAAGGCACCCCAGAGTTTTAGTACGGAGAAATCGCCTTGCATGGCTTCGGAAATTCCTGAAAATGCTTGAAATTTATCTAAATATGCCGGCACGCCGCTTCTGAAAATACCTATGGCAACGGCAATCCACATTCCGAGAAATCCCCAAATTACTGCACGCGGCAGAATGCCAAAATTGGGCATATTGTATTTTCCGGTACGAATGCGCAAGCCCAACACTTCGCCAAAAGTAGCCAAAATAGCAAATTTTAAAAATGCCATAATTAACGGAAGTTGCTGATTCATTTTTTCATAGCCATGATAAACTTCTTGAAAAACAAAAAAAGGAGCGAGGAACAAAGCAACGCCGAGCAAAATAAATAGGTCTTGTCTTTTCATAGAGTATGATTTTGGCGGCGAAAATAGTCTTTAATATTTAATGTTGAATTTTGAGTTAGGACAATATTTTTTCATGTATTTAGTTATATGTGCTTGCAAAATATTGTATTAATCAAATATAATCTATGGAAAAATTATCTACGAAATCCAAAAAAGGCTTTTTTTATTATGTGGAAAAGGGAGGAAATGCCTTACCTCATCCGGCTTTATTGTTCGGAATATTTGCACTTACAATCTTCATATTGTCGGGAATAGGCTCACTTTTAGGCTGGCAAGGTGTTCACCCGGCAACGGGCAAAGAAGTTGAAGTTTTTAATCTGATGTCGCGCGATGGCATTCATTTCATTCTGCTCAGCATGGTGAAAAACTACACAAGTTTTGCGCCACTCGGAATTGTGATGGTTGCCATGCTGGGAATCGGCATTGCTGAACACAGCGGATTAGTGAAATCTGCTATCAACGCGATGTTGGCAAAAACTCCGCCACATCTTATCACCGTTATGATTGTATTTACAGCGGTGCTTTCAAAAGTGGCAGGCGATTTGGGCTATCTGTTGATTATTCCGCTTTCAGGTGTTATTTTTCATTCCGTGGGACGAAATCCGTTGGTCGGAATGTCGGCAGCATTTGCGGGAGTAAGCGGAGGATTCAGTGCAAATTTCGTAATCACTTCTTTAGATCCGCTATTAGCAGGGCTTACACAGGAAGCTGCACAAATTCTCGATCCGAATTATGTTGTATTGCCAACGGCAAACTACTATTTTATGGCGACTTCTGCAGTTATGGTTACGATTGTTGCCACCGTTGTTACCGTGAAATGGGTAGAACCTCGCTTAGGAAGATATACCGGAGACGTACCGCAAGAGGAAATTGCACAACCCACTAAATTAGAGAAGAAAGGATTGAGAAATGCAGGACTTTGTTTCTTGGCATGGTTTGTACTTTTAGGTATCGGATTAGTTCCGGAAAACGGCGTTTTACGCGGAGCAGGTGGAGGTTTGCTTAATTCTCCCGCCCTTATAGGATTCATTTCCCTGTTATTTTTAACATTTGCTACTGCGGGAGCCGTTTATGGGTTTACAGTAGGTAAATATAAAAAAGGTGCTGATGTAATGAGTGGAATGAACGAGAGCATGAAATCTCTCGCTGCATATCTTGTTTTGGTGTTTTTTGCAGCGCAGTTTATTGCATGGTTCAAAGAGAGTAACTTAGGAATAATGCTTGCCATAAATGGTGCAACTTTCTTGAAAAACGCCGATATTGGTTTGATTCCTTTGGTTATCCTTTTCATATTATTCACAGCAATGACCAATTTTTTAATGGGAAGCGCCTCCGCGAAATGGGCGATTATGGGACCGGTGTTTGTTCCCATCTTCATGCTTTTGGGATATTCTCCTGAACTTTCGCAAGCCGTATTCCGCATAGGAGACAGTATTACCAACATCATTTCGCCTATGATGAGCTTCTTCGCCTTGATTATTGTCTACTATCAAAAGTACGATAAGAAAGCAGGTATCGGCACTATTGTTGCCACCATGCTACCCTACACGATAACGTTTTTCATTTGCTGGACAGCGTTGCTTATCATTTGGATTGTGTTCAATTTGCCGTTGGGACCGGGGGTTTCGTTGTATTATGGGATGTAAGTTTTTTCCGGGGTAAAATCATTATTTTTTTTATTTTTTTGGGCGTTCCCCTCACTCCCTTCCCTACAATCCAACCCACGTTCGGGTCGCGCTTTCCGCTATACTCCTCGCCTAACGTGCTTCGTGGAA
>WQTS01000103.1 GCA_009786185.1 Bacteroidota bacterium | reverse complement strand
GATTGACGCTTGATGGTTAGTATGAGTTCGCGCTGTTTATCGTTTATTTCATCGCGTTCTCGCTCGTTGGCAATAAATTCTTGGATGAGTTTCTTTTGATATTCAATTTGTTCGGTCAATGCCCGGAATTGCTGACTTTCGAGGTTGCTCTCTTTTTCTTTCATTTCCAAAGCGCGTAACCGTTTTTCGCCCAAATACTTAATGATACTCCAAATGGTTGTGCCTCCTAAACCCAAATTTAGGATGGCGGAAATGAGTATTATAATTTGATTAGATGTTTCCATTATGCTAAAAATATTTTCTTGTTTGTATTATCACGGCGTATATGTTTGGATGGTGGGGCGTTGTCTCCGGCAAAGGTGAAGTAAGCCGTGTAATCTGCTGAATATCTTTTCAGTGTCTCAACAACACTACTCATGTAGCGCTCAGCTTTGTTAGTGTACTCCTTACGGATGCGCTCTAACTCTTGGGGCGGCACAGGTGAATACTGTACTTCTGAAATACGGTTGGCAATGTCAGTACTTTCAATTGCGTACAAAATTTTCCATTTCACAGCAGGCTCTCTTATGACCTGAATCGCTCGTTCTGATAGACAGAATAAATCTTTCATTTTTTTTGTGTTTTAGCAAATTATGTTAATAAATGTTCTATATTTGCGTTCTATATAGACACCCCGTACAGGATGCCTATATAAAACGTAAGTGTTTGCTGCAAAGATAGTTATAATTTTTAATTACATGACTATTTTTGAGAAAAACATTTACAACGTTCTTTTTTTTCCTGTTATTCTCACAAAAAAATTGAGTTATTAATCTTTCATGTTATAGGGTTGCTTTATCGGAACTCTATATGGACAGATTGTTTTGTTGTCAAAAGAATGATAATATTGAAAGTTAGGATGTTTGTGTTAATGAAAACGAGACAAAAACGAGACAAACAAAAGACAAATTAAAAACAATAATAAAATATATTAACTTGCTATAGAGCAAGTTGTAAAAATAATAACACGTGTGGAATTAAGTGGGGGTTCGAGTCCCTTCATCCGCACAAAGTCTTTTTAAAATTCAATAAATGAGCAATTTACAAACGTGAGTTGCTCATTATTTGTTTTAGGGAGGCAAAATCGAGACAAAAGTGTATTTATTTTTGCCTATTTTTGCACGTTTCAATTTGTATTAAAAAACAATCATGCTCACATTCAAAGATTGCATCACCACCGTTCCCATATTTAGATTTGTATATGATAATGTGCATCTCTGTTCTCCGCTTGGAAGAAAAGAATTGCTGCAAACTTCTTTTATTGCTGAAAATGAAACACTTGAAACTTGTTTCAATGAAATTGAAAAAGTATTAATTTGGCAAGAATGTTACAAAGACAACTTGCCTAAAACTAAACAATTACTTTCTTCCATACAAGACATTTCCGGCACGCTTTCCCGATTAAAAAATAACGATGCTTTAGATGACATCGAACTTTTTGAAATCAAAAAAAGTGCACTAATTATGCACGAGTTGAGTGAAATACTAACCACAACCCCTTTTCCGCTTTTTACATTACATAATATAAGTGATGTGATTAAAATCTTAGATCCTGAGAACAGCTTATTGCCTCATTTCTATATATATTCATCTTATAGTAAGGAATTAACCGCTTTGCGTAATAAAAGTAATACGACCACCGTGCCGGAAGAAAAAGAGGATTTATTGTGGCAAATTTCAAAATTAGAGGATAAAATAAGGCAAAGTTTGGTAAAAAAGCTCATTCCTTTTGCTGCGCATTTAGAACATAATTTACAGTTTATCGCTAAGTTAGATTTGTGGTTGGCAAAAGCGGCCTTGGCTTTGGAATGGAATTGCTGCAAACCTGAAATTTCCGATAACGAAATTTCTTACGCCGGACTTTTCCACCCGGTGGTTTCACATCGGTTAAAAAAAGAAAATACGGATTTCCAACCTATTAATATTGAATTGAAACAAGAGCCTTGCTTAATCACCGGCGCCAACATGACCGGAAAGTCAATTTTTCTCAGGGCAATTGCGTTCAGCCAGTGGATGTTTCAGTTTGGGTTTTACGTGCCGGCACAAAAAGCCTCCATTATTCCGGTAGAAAAAATTCATTTTGTTGCCGGCGATAGCGATACGGAGCACACAGGATTATCCTCTTTTGTAAACGAGATCTTTCATATTCAACATATTCTACAAGAAGTGAAAGAAAATAAAAAAATGTTGGTCTTGGTGGATGAATTTGCACGCACCACCAACCCCAAAGAGGGTAGCGCCTTAGTAACCGCGTTTCTTGAAATGATGAATCATAAAAAAACGGTATGTTTGGTAACCACACATTATAATGTAGAAGGGAAGTTTCGCCGTTTGCGCGTAAAAGGCATACAATGGGATAAATTGGAACATATTAAAACCAACCCACACGAACTGAACAAATATATTGATTATCAGTTAGAAGATTGTAATGAAAAAACCGCTCCGGAAGAAGCGGTTAAAGTTGCAGAAATATTAGCGATAGATGATGCTTTTATTTCTTTGGTTAAAAAGTATTTATGATTATCTTTTTTGACTTAACAAGAAGGGCACGGGAATCTGAGTATAGGAACGCACTACCTCTCCGTTATTTTTCCCCGGATTAAAGCTTTTCAACGTGGAAACCACGCGTAACGCTTCTTCATCTAATTTAGGATGCACCGGTGCAATGACTGTTGGACTGTTAAAAGAACCATCTTTTTCTACAATTACTTGAACCACAACAATGCCTTGTACTTTATCTTTCAATAATGAAGCAGGGTAGCGGGTTGCACTTGCGATTTGATCAATAAATCCTCGTCTTCCGTCAATATATATGGGCGGTTCGGAAGGTGCCATAAAAGGACTGTTGGCATCTGTAATTTCCACTTCTCTTTGAACGACGGAGCCATTTGCCGTAAATTCCATCTTCACTGCCTGAACAGGTGTTCCTTCAGGATTCTCTTGCGTAGGAACAATGTTTGTCAAATTAATAATCAAATCAGGCGGTCTCTGTTCCTCATTTGTTGATTTTGGATTGTTTTGAGCAACGCCGGTTGCCATATACAACAATGCTACGCCGAGCAATGCTATTGATTTAAAAGAGAATAGTTTTGAATTCATATCGGTATATTTTAATTAATAAACTTTTTTGGCGGCACAAAAATAATAAAATATTAACATGTGCAACATTATTCGTTTTTAACGCCTCTAAACATTCTGTTCCAACGAATTTTACCTTCGCCCCACGACTTGTATTTATCTAACGACAACCAAACAAACCAAACTTTGCCGCCAATATGATCTTCGGGAACAAAACCCCAAAAACGCGAATCGGAAGAGTTGTGACGATTATCGCCCATCGTAAAATAATAATTTTGTGCAAATGTGTATTCGGTAGCGGGTTTGCCGTCAATAAAAACTTGCCCGTCTTTTATTTGCAAATCGTGCAGTTCATAATTACGAATAATTTGCTCATAAAGCACAATGGTTGAATCATTTAAAGCAACTGTAGCACCTTTTTGAGGAACCGTAATCGGTCCAAAGAAATCTCTATTCCATGGATAACGCGGGTCATGCGGAAAAATACTTAAGTCTAATGCTCCTTTTTCATCCACCAACTTTTCTACAAGAAATCCCATTTTCTCAATTTCTTCTTTTTGTGCATGAGTCAAGCTGTATTGCGTAGTATAATTGTTAACTTTCCCCATATCCTCTTCATTAATATTCAACGCTTTTCGTCTTTTAGAATTAAGCCCAATACCATTAGGATCCGTAACATAATACGAAAACTGAATGCGAGTTGGATTTTGCATCGGTTCGTTATCAATATATACTTGGGTATTAATGATTTCTAATTTTTCTCCCGGTAACCCGATGGCGCGTTTTACGAAAAACTCGCGTTTATCTACAGGTCTTGCCGTTACGCGATACTCTTTTTTCACAGCCTCTCGCCCTTTCCCGTGATAGTAAGGACCCGGGTATCTTGACGCTACATAACTAATAAACTCCACGGGGTATCTCCGATATATTTTTTCCGCTTCGGCTTTTGAAGCATTGGGGTTGAGCATGATCTCAAACTCCCGCACTATGGCGTAATAGCTTTCCGATTGGCGTTCTAACGCCACGGTATCGCCATCTGGATAATTGAAAACCACGGCATTGCCTCTTTGAACGGAATGAATTTTAGGGAAACGCAAGTAGGGCAATTTTACCCACTCCACGTACGCCTTTTTAAATTGAGTCAATGGAAACGTATGATGCACAAACGGAATTGCTATAGGGGTTATTGGAATTCGGGCGCCGTAAGAAACTTTATCTACCGCCAAATAATCGCCCACCATCAACGAACTTTCCATAGAAGAGGTGGGAATGGCATACAATTCAACTAAAAAGCTACGAAGAACATAGGCGGCGGCAACAGCAAAAATCATAGCGTCAATCCAGTCACGTGCACCGCTTTTCTTAAACTTTGGAAGATCTTCTAATCTTGTATAGTGTTCATCTTTAGAAATTCCAAGCCAAGGCAAATAGATGAAAAAGAAAAATGTGCCCGGAATAAGATACAGATAGCTTGTCTTTCCGAACAATCGAATAGTTTTCCAAACCATTAAGTAAAACATAAAAACGCTGATAAATGGGAAAAGAATGAGCAATATCCACCATTTTGGGCGCGATAAAACTTTGAGCCATACCCACATATTGTAAATAGGAATCAAACTTTTCCAAGGTTTTTCTCCGGCTTTATTAAAAATAAACCATAACCCGATTTGAAAGCCAATAATGGCGATTATTGATATGATCATCAAAGAATTGGGGGTGAATGCAAGCATAAGCCTTGTTTTTAATCAATAACAAACGAAAAAAACGAAAAAAAAGTATTGAAAATTTATTCATAAATGGTTTTATGCATTTTTATAGCTATACTTTAAATTTGCATAAACAATGGAATAATACAATTATAATCATTTTAAATCTCTTTAAAGCACTGTTTATTTACAAATTTTATTATATTTGCACCCCCTTTTAAGAAAGTGTTAATATTTTATAAATCAAACAAATAACAAAAACAATGAAAGTTTATCAAACCAAAGAAATCAGAAATGTTGCCCTTATCGGTGGAAATCGTACCGGAAAAACCACATTGGCAGAAGCTATGGCGTTTCATGGAGGCGTAATTAGCAGACGTGGAACTATCGACGATAAAAATACAATCTCAGATTATAGAGACGTAGAATTGGAAAGACAACAATCTATTTTTTCTACGGTAATGTATTCTGAATATGCCGGTTGCAAAATTAATATGATTGATTGTCCGGGGTTTGATGATTTTATTGGCGAAGCCATCGGCGCACTCCGCGTTGCCGATGCTGCACTT
Organism: Bacteroidota bacterium; assembly: GCA_009786185.1. Taxonomy (GTDB): domain Bacteria; phylum Bacteroidota; class Bacteroidia; order Bacteroidales; family WCHB1-69; genus WRNX01. The sequence goes on along the minus strand of WQTS01000103.1, from coordinate 17,179 downwards.
ATGGTAATTAACGCGCAAAACGGTGTGGACGTAGGCGCTGAAATTCAATGGCGTTGGACTAAAAAAATGAATGCTCCGGTGTTTTTCGTGGTAAATCAATTAGATCACGAAAAATCGAATTTCGATGAAACATTACGTCAGTTGAAACATTATTTCGGTGGTAGCGTAATGCCATTTCAATATCCTGTAAATGCAGGGGTTGGCTTTGATTCTGTAATTGACTTATTGCAGATGAAATTGTTGAAATTCCCTGTGGGCGGAGGAAAAACAGTCGTAGAAGATATTCCTGCCGGCGAAAAAGATAAAGCAGAAGAGATGCACGGCGCTTTGATTGAAGCCGCTGCGGAAAACGATGAAAAGTTAATGGATAAATTCTTCGAGGAAGGTACGTTAACCGAAGAAGAGATGGCGCAAGGATTGAAATTGGGAATTATTAACCGCGGTACGTTTCCGGTAATTTGCGTGGCTACGAAAAACGACCAAGGCGTAACCCGTTTAATGGACATTCTGAAATCAAGCGCTCCTGCTCCGGACGAAATGCCCGGCGTGAAAACCGAAAGTGGCAAAACATTTGCTTGCAAAACAAGCGATCCTGCAATTGCATACGTTTTCAAAACCACTATTGAACAGCATCTTGGTGAACTTTCTTTTATGAAAATTTATGGCGGAGAAATTACCGAGGCAATGGATATGGTAAACAGTGTATCAAACAGTAAAGAACGTATTTCTCAATTGCTTTGCATTGCCGGTAAAAACCGCGAAAAAGTGGAAAAAGCAGTTGCCGGAGATATAATCGCTACCATCAAATTAAAAGGTACGCAAACCGGACAAACTTTAGTAAAATCAGGCGATGAGGTGATTATTCCAACCGAATACCCCGAACCGAAATTCCGTACTGCCGTGCGTGCGAAAAACAGCGCCGATGATGAAAAATTAGGCGCCATATTAAACGAATTTAAGAAAACCGACCAAACTTTCTTAGGCGAGCAGTCGAAAGAATTAAGACAAATAATCATCTCAGGACAAGGCGAACAGCACTTGAATATCATCAAATGGATGATTGAGAAATTAAGTAAAATTGAGATCGAATTTTACGCACCGAAAATTCCGTATCGTGAAACCATTACCAAATCTTCGGAAGCGATGTATCGCCATAAAAAACAATCGGGCGGCGCCGGACAATTCGGCGAGGTGCACATGTTGGTGGAAGCGTATTACGAAGGCATGCCGAACCAAACCAAATATCCCGTTCGCGGTACCGATACATACGATTTGCCCTGGGGCGGAAAATTAGTTTTTAACAACTGTATTGTGGGCGGCGCCATCGATGCGCGCTTTATGCCCGCCATTATGAAAGGTATTAACGAAAAAATGGAAGAAGGTCCGCTTACCGGTTCTTACGCCCGCGATATCGTTATTAATGTTTACGACGGTAAAATGCACCCCGTGGATTCTAACGAAATGGCGTTTAAATTAGCCGGACGTAACGCATTCCGCGAAGCGTTTAAAAACGCAGGCCCTAAAATTTTGGAACCGATTTATGATGTGGAAATTTTTGTTCCTTCCGAAAGAATGGGCGACGTAATGACCGACTTACAAGGACGTCGTGGCGTAGTTATGGGCATGGACAGCGAAGGAGAATTCCAAAAAATACGCGCTAAAGTTCCTTTGGCAGAAATGAACAAATATTCTACCACGTTAAGCTCCATCACCTCAGGACGCGCTTCTTACGGAATGAAATTTGCAGAATACCAACAAGTTCCGGCAGATGTTCAAAACGAAATTATTAAGAAATACGAAGAGGAAAATAAAGAGGAAGATTAATAGTTATTTTGCTATATATCAATTTTTTACAAAAAGCAGCATACAAAATGCTGCTTTTTTCATTTTATACTTGATATTTTGTATTTATTTTTGTATTATTGCGCCATCTTATAATGTATAAACTATTAACCAAATTAATGCTTATGAAAAAATTATTATTATCTATTGTGAGTGCGTTTTTGCTCTTTACTTTAAGCGCACAAGTTAGTGAAAACTTTTCCGACTACAACGTAGGCGGAAAAATAGCCCAACAAGCCCATGAAAAGGGCAGAGAGTATTGGACTACTTGGGATCTTAATCCCGGTGGCGGTCAAGACGGCATTGTTGCAGAAATGCCGGCCGGAAACAAATGTTTAAGAGCTACTTTGGTGTCTTCCAGCAGTTTTGATGACAACGTTTTAAGGCTTGGTGACAAAGTAGGTACCGTTTGGAATCCAAAAACTACCGGTATATGGGAACTTACTTTCAAAATTTACATCCCTGCAGGTAAAGATGGCTACTTTAACATTAAATCTGTCTTCCCAAGTACTGCTTCACCAACGTGGGCACTTCAAGTGTATATGGGCACCACAGAAGGGCCAGGCGGCGGAGCGCCTGGAACTCCTACTCCTGGCGTAGGAGTAATTTTCGGCGGATCAACAGACGGAACAAGTTTTAACTTTGCGCATGATACATGGGTTCCCATCAAAATTCACATCAACTTAGATGATGACATTTGTGAAATGTATGTAAATGACAACATGGTTCATACATACCAATACTCTAAAGGTTCTTTCGGAGAAAGTGACCACAGATTCATTGCCGCTTTTAACATTTACCCTCCGAATACTGCTGCCACTTCACTTTTCTACATTGATGATATAGATTTTTACCAAGTAATCAATTCAACGGTTCTTTTTGAAACCAGCTTTGATGACGTTCCTCTTGGCGCTCCAGTGGCATTGTCTTATCCCGGTTGGTGGACAACTTGGACTAATAACCCCGGTGGTGCAGATGATGGCGTAATTTCAAATGAACAAGCATCATCTCAACCGCAATCTGCGAAAGTATCCTGGAATGATGATATTGTATTTAAAGCAGGTGATCTAACCACAGGCACTTATACATTTGATTTTGAGATGTATATTCCTAATAATTCGCCGGCATATTTTAACTTGTTGCATCACTTCGCCATCCCCAATCCCCAAAATAGCAAATGGGCATTGGGCGTTTATTTTAATATAACACAAGGACCACCAAATTTTCCTGCTACAGGCACTTATGTTCGACATAACGACCAAAGGACAAATTTCACAGCACCAAATAATACTTGGTTCCCTGTTTCAATATCCATTGATTTGGATAATGATCTTGCTAACATAAGTATCAATGGTACGGAGATTCTAGAATGGAAATTCAGTATTGAGGAAAGTGGAGCTCCTGGTCAAAGACAATTAGCAGCAATTAGTTACTGGCCTCCACAAGCAGGTTCTTCTTTCTATATTGATAATTTTGTGTTTTCTAGTACCGTCATTGGAGAAACATTCCCAATAATGAATGTTACGCCAAATAAAATGGATGAATTTGCCGCACCGGGATCTACTCAAACGAAAACAAATCCAATTACGGTAACAAATACAGGTACCAGTATGGGAGATTATAACTCCTGGATTGAGTTTGATTTTGATCCTCCTACAGGAACTAATAATTATACTATAACTTATTCGAGTGATTATGAAGGTGGTGGTGTTGGTTATGGTAATAATGCTACGCCTTTAATTGAAGTTGCCGCTAAATATCCTACATCTGTTTATTGTGATAAAATGGGTACTTATATAACGAAAGTTGCATATTTTATGTATCAACCTGTGACAAATAATACGCTTACTGCGCGTGTTTACGGTAGTGGTAGCTATAATAGCCCTGGGGAAGTTTTGGCACAGGCAACCATAACCAATGCTATGAGTGGCAATTGGAATGAGATAACTTTAAGCACCCCTGTTTTATTAGATGGTCAGGATATTTGGGTTGCTTTTGAATTTACCCAGCCGGTGGGTGGATTTCCAATAAGCTATGATGAAGGAGACGCTATTGAAAATAGTAACTGGACCAGAAGCGATGGCGGCGGCTGGAGGCAAATGTTTACAGTAAGTAATCCCCCACAACCTATCGGAAGATATATGATAAAAGCATTTACGCAAGGTGGTGTTGTTCCCGGTTGTTGGTTGTCGCTCACAGGAGACACTTATGGTAATGTTCCAAAAGGTACCAACAAAACATTCAATGCTGTGTTTAACCCTACCGGACTTGCTAAAGGTACTTACAAAGCCACTATTTATGTTACTACAAACGATGCAGCAAACCCCTTATTCACAATTCCTTGTACCTTCATAATAGACGATGTAGGAATAGGAGAACACAAAATTAAAACGTTGATATATCCCAATCCGGCTAACGACAAAGTTAATATTGAGTCAAATGTAAGTATCAATAGCATTCAAATTTTCAATAATATGGGTCAAATGGTACACACTTCTCATGTAAACGCTGCGAAAACCACTGTTAATACTTTAAACTTTGCTACCGGTCTTTACTTCATTAAAGTAAATACTGATATTGGTACACAAAGTATTAAATTTATGGTGAAATAACCTTCGTTATTTTATCCGATATACTTAAAAAGCGGCAAATTCTTAGAATTTGCCGCTTTGGTTTTTTGATGCATTCAGGGGTTTACCGTTGAATCATCATTTTTTGTGTTAATACAGTGCCTTCTTTCAGGATAATAACAACAAAAAACGTACCCGTAGCAGAGGTTTGCAGTTGAATGGTATTTGAAGAGAAATTTTGAGTTTCATAAACTGTAGTTCCTAACAGATTTATAATTCTCAGGTTGCCGATATCGGTGAGAGGGAAATTAGCGTCTAATTGGAACGTGCCATTGTTGGGGTTGGGGTAGAGTTTGAAGCCGAGCTCATACATAACATTATTTCCATAATTCTCTGTTACCATTTGAAAGTTTGGAGCTTCATCGTTATTTGTAGTAATATTATTTTGAAGTAAAGCGGATGGCGAACAAGGAGGTATATCTCCAATACTGATAGTTACTTTTGAACCTGCTGCCGCATGGAAATCATAATTAATAATTACCGATTCTTCAGCTAAAATATTAACTGTTGCCAAATTTTTAATAGAAGTATTACTAACTACTACTTTACATCCATCAATATTATGTGTTCCTGAATTATAGTTTTTATTAGTTATGTATTTTGTACAATCATATTGATTACCCACGCCTACAGCATACCATGCATTCATTACACTTATTACCTCATCGCAGTCTTCTCCAAATAGCTCAATTGCAGCATTAATAGTGTGTATTCTCGCATTAGGATAATTTGTAAGTTTTGTCATTTTAGTAGTTTGTGCTCTATACACTATTTTTGCAGCCTTATCAATGCCGATACCTGCTACATTGTATACACTCCCATTATCATTTGTTCCTGATTTTCCAACAGATAATATGTAAAACCAATGATTCATTACCCCACTGTTAGTATGTACATATCCATAATCATAACTGGAATTAGGATCTCCCCAATATTGTCCTTGGTATGTGTTGGGGTGATTATATGTCTTAGGATTAGACATGCTGCGCATACGACAGTTGTTATCTACTGATGTTATCCAAATGTTTTTGCCTAACGCCACATAATCTTTCACACAAGCGCCCCAAATATCACTCAAACTTTCAGAAATAGCACCAGGTTCACCTTGATACACCAGCTGCGCGGAATAATTACAAACACCATGTCCAATTTCATGGGCAACAATGTCTAATGTTGTCATAATATCACAATAGTATCCATCGCAATAATACGCTCTATCATCCATCCAAAAAGCCTGGTCGCCAATGGAGTAATGAACAGCATTATAGATGATTTTTCCATTATTATCAAAGCTATTCCGATTGTGTACCTCTTTGAAGTAATCATAGGTCATCATAGCTCCCCAATGGGCATCCAAGGCACCATCATCCTTATGGCTGTTTTTGTGTTCTTGAGCTGACCAAAAATCATCATCATCCTTAAAATGAACCTTATAGTGCCAGTGATGCCAGTATTGCCCGTTAATTTTCAGATTCCAGGTTTCTATTTTTCGAGTATTATCTATCAACGTAAAATACGGATCTTTTCCCCCTGGAGGAATAGTAAAGGGAATATAATATAACGTTGAAATAGATTGCGTATCACTGTATCGCGTTTCTGCTATTCCTGATCTTCCACGATCATAATAAATATTTGAAATACTGTTCAATATATCCCCGCTTTTAGCATTAACATAGATGTAATCATGGCTTAATGGTTCTATAGCACGAATCTCAACTTTATATGCCACGTAAAAGAGGGTGTCTTCGGGAATAAACCTATTTCGGTAGATCACTATTTCGGGATCCGGATAACATGATATTGAGATATTTTCTATGTTAGATCTTAGCCACTCGCATGCCCTTTCATCTTCCCAAACATATTTTGTTGCACCAACATACTTTTTTGCTTTTTGTATAGCCGCTTCTTTTGAAATGACCACTGAAATATCAATAGTTGGAACATCTATATATTCTCCATTTACAGAGTGAAACGAATTATTTAAAAAGCGTAAACGAACATCTGAGTGCTCAACTTCTATGTTTTTATAATATTGAGTATAGCGTTCATGTACATAGCCCAATTCATCTGTTTCTCTTATTTGGTCTCTTTTTCCTTTGATGGTTTGAATTCTAAACTCGTAATCGTTTGGGATGCCTAATTGGGTATTAAGAGATCTACTTGCATTATTATTGTCAAAAGAAATTAAGAAATCAGTAGTTTTTAAATCCATTGATTTTATCATATTCTCTTTTGTTATTTGAGAATAAGTTATTTGACACAGCAGTGCCAAAACAAATAAAAGTATATAACTACGCTTCATTACTCCCCTCCTTTCTTATTTTCAAGCTCGGAGAGGCGTTTTTCCATTTGAATGATATACAACGTAAGTTCTTCTACTTTTTGGAGAAGTAATACATTCATCTCGCCTAATTCAATACCATTGGCTTCCACTTCTGCGGCAGAAGGAATGTTGGGAAGATGTTGGTTTTCAGCAATAAATTGCTCTACCTCACTCAATGTGGGCAGTTTATAGTCTTTCCCGAATACAAAATCTGGCCAACAAGGAGCGCCGGAAAGTGAAACACGTATCTCTTTAGCACATAATAAACCGTCAATTTTTGCACTTTGTGCGCTCAATGCATTCGCAGTTGCTGTACCGGTAATATTTGCGGTTTGCGCATTCAACGCTCCATTTGAAGTTAGTGTACCTGCTGTTAAAGTATTAGTAATATTTGCGCTTGTTGCTCGAAACGAACCATTTACATTCAATCTTTCCTGACCAGGTGCAATGCCAATGCCCACATTCCCATTCAAGTGAGTGGTTCCGATTATACTTGCGCTTTGCGCACTTAGAGCACCGGTTGCCCTTAATGTGTTTGCAGTCAAAGTATCGGTAATATTTGCACTCGTTGCTCTAAATGAACCATTTACATCTAATTTTGCCTGCGGATTATTATTGGCGAGTCCCACATTTCCATTATCAGCTATAAATAAGTAAGGTGGTGGTGGTGGCCAAGCAACATAGGGGGCCCGTCTATCAAAATTAAGCCCATTATTTAGATACTGAATACTCCATAGTGGATGCTCAAATGGATCCTCATCGCCAGTATCGGTAAAAAGTATAGCACCATTATAAGTTCCGGAAAAAGTTTTTGAAATTAGCATATTCCCATCTTTAATATGCAATTTTTGTTGCGGAGACCATGTTCCCACTCCTATCTTACCCTGTAAAATTGTTGATGCATCTACGCGTCCAATAATTAATTGGGTTTCTTCAGATTGACTCAAATAAATTGCTTTAGCATGTGAAGAGTTAGACATTAATATATGAAATGATCCTAAATTGGAAGTAGTTAATGCCATTAAACCTGAGATGGAAGGAATTTTAGAAGAGGAACAAGATATCGGATCTGTTTGATAGTGTACATGAAGTGGTACTTGAGGATCTGATACTCCTATTCCTAAAAACGATCTATCACTCAATAGTCGCATGCGTTCTATATTTCGTGTTTTAAAAATAAGGGGTCTACAATCGGTAGTACCAAGAAAATTACGAGATGACGTGTTGGCATTGCCCGATAGTTCCCAGGAAGAACTTGAATTTTGAGCATTTACTCCAAAAAAGAATGCACTAAAAAAGAAAAGTAGAATAATTTTTTTCATATTTTAAAATTTAAATTAATAATGAGGACTTTTAAAAGTTTTTACATTTTGATTTTTGCATAGCATCAAAGTCCTTGAAATACTATGAAAAATAGTTGAAAAAATCAACAAAAACTAATGAAATGTGTGTTTATTTTTTGTACTTTTGCACTCCAAATACGGGCGTGCCGTAAATTGCCATTCAACAATTTACGTGCGTGATCGCATCCTTAAAGGTGCTTGATAGCAGGGAAAGTATTTAACTTTTGCAGAGCTTGGGTACTTCCCTGCGGTTGCACCTTGGTCATAGCCGGCATGGTCGGAACACACAACATGCCGACTTATCGTTCTCTAAATTGCGTTTTTTCAAAAATCCACATATTTTTATAATGAATAAGTGAATAATTAAGACAAGTAAACGAGTTAAAAAAGCTAAATTAAAAGTCGCTTCGAAGATACTAAAAAATAACATATAAAACAATCCCGTTTTTTGTTGAATACTAATGAGTTATGTGGAGCATTGAAATTTCACTTTACATTAAATGCTTATTTTTCGCATTTTATTGGCACCTGTTTGGGAGGAAAAGAAAAATATTTTCAAAATTTTTCTGTTTTTATTTTTTAAAGATAAGCCATTTAACATAAAATAAGAGGCTGTTCATCTGTCGGAAATTAGCACAACAATCTCAAGTAAATAATTTTTTTAACCAAAAAACCCTAATTTCGCCGAAATTTTTATTAAGACGTATTAAAATAGAAGAAATAACGTTTTAAAACAATTAATTAGTGATAGATCATAAGAATATGCCTCAAAAAAATTCCGTACAGAATAAAAAAGCGCCAACACAGATAAATAAAAAGAAAAATCAATTCAAATTCAACATGATGTGGATCTACCTTGCTGTTGTAGTAGTATTGCTACTGTTCATGCAAAATACAGGTTCATCGGGAGTTAGGGAAGAGATTGGAAGTGCAAAATTAGAACGTTTAATTATCAATAAAGATATTGAATCAGTACTTTATGTTCAAAAAGATAGTAGAGTAGATATTTTTTTGAAAGAAAAATCGGTAAAAACGAAATCGGAATTTGACAAATTTCGCGAGAAAAATGTCAAAGGACCTCAATTTTTTATGGCGGTTTCCGATTTCAGTGTTTTTAACACTAATGTGAAAAATATTCAAGATCAAGCAGTTCAAGAATACTTAAGACAACACCCGGATGCTAATGAAACGGAGGTCAGAAGTGAATATAATTTTGATATAAAACAAGATACAAGTAAAAGCTGGGGTTTTGAGTTTTTTTGGCTTATATTAATGGTCATATTTTTGATATTCATATTCTCTTCTTTTAGAGGAATGCGTGGCGGTGGCGGTCCCGGCGGAATTTTCAATATCGGAAAATCGAAAGCGCAACTATTTGACAGTAAAAATCATGACAATATTTCGTTTAAAGATGTTGCCGGGTTAGAAGGTGCAAAATATGAAGTAGAAGAGATTGTTGACTTTCTTAAAAATCCGAAAAAATATACGGAATTGGGTGGAAAAATCCCAAAAGGTGCGTTGCTTGTGGGTCCTCCCGGAACAGGTAAAACATTACTGGCAAAAGCAGTTGCCGGCGAAGCTAAAGTACCGTTCTTTTCGCTATCCGGCTCCGATTTCGTGGAAATGTTTGTGGGCGTGGGCGCATCTCGCGTACGCGACCTATTCCGCACAGCTAAAGAAAAGGCGCCCTGCATCATTTTTATTGACGAAATTGATGCGATTGGACGCGCTCGCGGAAGGAACGCCATGTCCGGTGCAAACGATGAACGCGAAAACACATTAAATCAGCTGCTTACAGAAATGGACGGCTTCTCTACCAATGCGGGTGTAATTATCTTAGCCGCTACTAACCGTGCTGATATTTTAGATAGAGCATTGCTGCGCGCAGGCCGTTTCGATCGCCAAATTCATGTGGAACTTCCTAATGCAAACGAACGTAGGGGAATTTTTGAAGTACACGTGAGAGGCTTAAAACTCAGTCCCGAAGTAGATTTAGAATATTTCGCCAAACAAACTCCCGGTTTTTCCGGTGCCGATATTGCCAATGTATGCAACGAGGCAGCTTTGATTGCCGCGCGGCATGGTAAAAAGAAAGTAGAAAAAACTGACTTTTTAGGCGCCATTGATAGAATTGTGGGAGGTTTGGAAAGACGTGGAAGCATGATCTCTCCGGAAGAAAAGAAGGTAATTGCCTATCATGAAGCGGGACACGCCGCCGTGGGCTGGATGTTGGAGCACGCTTCTCCACTAGTAAAAATTACGATTGTGCCGCGCGGCAAGTCACTGGGCGCCGCTTGGTATTTGCCCGAAGAGCGCCACATTACCACCACTGAACAAATGTTCGACGAATTAACTGCCACGTTGGGCGGGCGCGCCGCCGAAGAAGTAGTATTCGGAAAAATTTCTACCGGCGCACTAAGTGACTTGGAAAAAGTTACCAAACAAGCTTATGCCATGGTGGTTTATTACGGATTGAACGAAAAGATTGGAAATATCAGCTTTTACGATTCTACCGGACAACAAGAATACGCACTTACAAAACCTTACAGCGAAAAAACAGCGCAACAAATTGATGAAGAGATTAGTAAACTCATAGAATCGGCATACCAACGCGCTAAAGGCATTTTAGTTGAGAATAAAGAAAAATTAGCACAATTAGCTGAAATTCTTATCGAAAAAGAAGTTATTTTTGCCGAAGACTTGGAAGTTATTTTTGGAAAACGTAAACATGAACCGGAAACATTAATCTAATGAGCTCGACCGCCATTTTTGATAATTTGAATACCACTTCAAAAGAGAACATGCGAAGAGAAATTCGTCATGCACTTACCAAAAAAAGTACAAGCAAATTTCCTAATATTGATATTCACGCTGAAGTTTTTGAAAAACCCGAAAACATGCTGGCAGAATTTGCGCACAATTTTAGAAATGCCGGCGGAAAAGTTATCGTGTGCAACAAAGAAAATTTTGCAGATATTTTACATAAAGTGCTTACAGGGCAACATTATACAACCATTCTCAACACTAATCATTCTATTGCTCCGGCGCTCACACAAAAAAACCTGAATTACATTACTTGCATGGATCCCCATCAGCAAGCGGACGTGGCCATTATATACGCCGACATGCTTATTGCGAGAACAGGAAGCGTACTGTTTACCCAAAAATACTCCCTTTATCCTTCAGTTAGAAATATTACGAAAGATATTATTGTAGTGGCATTTGAGAAAAGTTTAGTACTTGATTTAAAAGATGCTTTTATCTTTCAACAAGAAAGAAATCAAGGAAGCCTTTATGATTTTGTGGAAATTATCACGCCCACAAAACCGGTAAACGACAAAGGCAAAGAAGATCACTCTCCCCTTGATCCCCGTTTTATTTTACTGCTAATTCAATAAAACGATGAAAACGCTCATCACGCGCACCATAACAGGAATTGCCTATTTGGGCATTATGGCATTTGCATTTTTTTACTCGAAATATGCACTGATCGCGATTTTTACCGTTTTTTTATTCATTGCAATATTTGAATACATTCATTTGGCACAAAAATTTCCACCTGCCAAAAATACCATGCAACGCATCATGCAACGACAAATTTTGCCCATCATTTGGATTATTATGCCGGTTGCACTGTTAATATATTGGTGTATTGTATTGAATGCTATCAATATTATGGTTGCACTTTTTATTATTTTATGTATGAACGATTCCTTAGCTTATGTGTTTGGAATTTCATTTGGAAAGCATAAACTATGGCCTAAAGTATCGCCAAAAAAAAGCTGGGAAGGATTTTTTGGAGGCTTAATTTGCACAATGGCAGCTGCTTGGTTCTTGATACACATCCCTTATTTCCAAAACGATGTATTTATTAATCCTTATCTTTGGATGGGATTTACCTTTGTAGTCATCATTGCCGGAACCTTTGGCGATCTTGCCGAATCCATGGTAAAACGTTTTGCAAATCAAAAAGATAGCGGTGCTATTCTTCCCGGGCATGGCGGCGTTTTAGATAGAATCGATTCCGTGCTTTTTGCTGTGCCCGCAGGGTTTATTTATTGGGTAATTGCAAGTATTCGATAATTAGAAATAAAAACCTTTTTTTGAGATCAAAATTTATTTTATGAAAAAAGCACAAAAAATCATAATAATCTGTATTTTATTACTTGCTATTGCATTTGCTTCCGCTTTTATTGCAAGAAAAGTTGTTTTTTTTACACCTAATACTACCCATGCTACTTTAGTTATTCCCAAACACGCTACATTTGATCAGGTGCTTGATTCTTTAGCCAAAAACAACATTGTTAATAATATCAAGACTTTTAAAATTGCTTCGAAAATTTTAAAATACGATCGGTACGTAATGCGCGGCAGATACGAAATTAAAGCAGATGAAACGAATTACCAACTCATTAGAAAACTACGAAAAGGACAACGCTATCCTGTTACTTTTACTTTTAACAATGTGCGCACGTTGCCTGATTTTTTGCAAAGAACAGAAGAGAAATTCCTTTTTTCAACTCAAGAACTACAAAAGCTCTTAGAAAATGAAAATTTTTTAACTTCTATAGGATTTACAAGAGAGACATTGCCGGCGCTTTTTATTCCGGATACCTATCAGATCTATTATGACATTGATGCCGATGAATTTGTAGAAAAATTCCTATCTATTTATCATAATTTTTGGAACGACAAGCGTTTGGAACAGGCGAACGCTATTTCGCTTACTCCCATTGAGGTTGCCATTTTGGCTTCTATCGTGGAAGAAGAAAATCACAAAGAATTTGAAAAACCTATCATTGCCGGCGTGTATATCAATCGCTTGCGTAAAGGAATGAGATTACAAGCCGACCCCACAGTGAAATTTGCGGTGGGAGATGTTACCATGCAACGAATTTTATTCAAACATTTGGAAACCGATTCGCCGTACAATACTTATATGTATGCAGGCTTACCGCCGGGACCTATTCGTCTTCCCGCGCCTTCTACCATAGATTCCGTATTGCAATATACGAAACATAACTATTTGTATATGTGTGCAAAAGAGGATTTCTCAGGGGCGCACAATTTTGCCGTTACTTTAGCAGAACATGAACGCAACGCGACAAAATATAGAAACGCCTTGAACAAATTGAAGATTAAAAGGTAAAAAAGTGTTTCTTTGCGCCCGCATTGGCTCCGTAGTTCAGCTGAATAGAACGTCAGATTCCGGTTCTGAAGGTCGTGGGTTTGAATCCCGCCGGAGTCACGAAATAGATTAAATAAATAATAGGCATCAATTTACGACAACGGATTGTTGTTGTTTTTATTTAAATCGGGAATAAAAAACTATATTTTGCCAGAAGACTTGCATTTTATATTAACAGATATTTTCTTATGAGATACCTTTAGTAATATTGTCTTTAACTCTTCAACAATTGATATTTTTCTAGCTTTTGCAGCTTCAATACAGGTTATAACGGGACGATGATACAAAATCCATAATTTATAGTTATCCGTTATTCATTTCTTTTTTTTAGTTACATTGCCATAAATTGTATAACGTAGTGGCGGCTTAGCGAGGTGGCGGCTTTCACTGAACTTGCTGTGAGGTAACAACTTGCTAATTTGACTGCCTTATCTGCGGGGTTACTGCCGCCATCTTGCCAAACCGCTCGTTAGATGCCACCCATTTTTTCATCATTTCTTTGCCTAATTTGTGTTACATTATTAATGAATTTAACAAAAGTAGAATCTCTACCAACAGCAAAATAATCAATTTTTTGGAAAAATCTTTTTCTTAATGTCGGGATTATCTTCTTTCATGTCAATTTCATTTAATGCTCCAATGTGTTCAAGAAAATTTCCATTTGTTGTACGAAAAGCCACTTCTTCAGCTGATTTATGTCGTGGAAATGCAAAAATTACAACTTTATCGTCTTTAAGCCAATAATGCATATTATGATATTTTGAACTTTCATAAATAGAAACATTGCAGTCATACCGACATAGTATCATTTCCAAATAATAAGCCATTGAGTCCATTGCCAAATTAAAAACTTTAAAAGGAACAATAGTTTTCTGTTTTTTTAGGTCTTCACTACCACCAAACATTATACGATCTCTAATTTCATTTAATTTTTTAAAATCATTAGCCAAAGCACCGTATTTTGTTTCTCCTTCTTCTCCAAAAGAAAATGTAATAAAATGTTCATATGCTTTTTTTATTTTTTTTTCCTTTAATAAATGTTCCTTGAATTGTTTGTCTTGGATTTCTTCTGATATTGTGTCGGATACTCCGAATTGTTGTGCCCTACATTTAAATCTTAAACCTTCATCATACGCTGTTATTATTATTTTTTTTCCATCTTGTGCTTTTCTCAAAAGTGCATGTATGTAATCTTGATACTCTTTAGGAGAAGAAAACAAACCAAAACTTGTTTGATCTTTAAAAATAATAATCTTTTTATCTGCCTCTTTAACTAACCCAGTTATTTGAGGGATAAAGTCTGGGAAAGTTCGAACAAAACGAGTTTCCGCATTATTAGCTAAATCTTCCAGTTTTCTTGTATGAATAATCATATGGTAAGTATGATATCCCGCAATAGCAAACATTATAACAGATAAAACTAGCGAAACATTTGTCCACCTCATCGCTACAGTAAATTTTTTCTTTGCTGTTTTTTGGGGTTTTTGAAAATCCGTTTTTTTCGATAGGTTCTGCTCCATTGCTTCATTTACTTCACTTTTGGGATTTGCTTCTTGAATCCCGCTTAAATTTTTGTTTGGTGCCATAATTATTCCTTTTTTAGATGTTAGTAATTGTAAGTTAGCCGTTTTCTCCGTTTGTAGTTTTTTGCCAGATTTATTCTTTTTCTATTGTAAATCAGTCAAATCTGCCGTGCGCTTCCCGGGTGGCGCCTAACGAGCGGCTTCACGCAGGCGGGGGGTTCACAAATGTTCGGGCGGGCGATAAACTTCCAAATTCCCACAAAACTGTCTGCGGGCATACACCCCCGCTTGCGTGAAACCGCTCGTTAGGCGTTCGGCATTTACTTTTGTCGTTTTATTCACTTGCAGTACCTCGCAATATTTCATTTTCTTCTTCTAATTCTTGGATTCTCTCCTCTAATTGCTTTAATTTGTTTTTCACATTAATATCTGTTCTAATGTATATTTCATCTTTAAAAGTCATAAAAGGCTCATAAAACTTATGATATGCTTTCCCAATGGCTCCTGTAAATGATACAAGTTCAATTTTTAAACTTCCAGACTGTAAAATATGTTCCTGTGATATTCCGGGATAAGGGTCTATGTAATAAACTCTTGTTACTCCTAATTGATACGCTTTTTTGGAACATAACTCACAAGGACTTGCAGTAGTAAATAAAAAGCCACCTCTAACTCCCTGTCCACCATATTTAGTTATTTGAAGCATTGCGCTTTCTTCTGCGTGAAGCGACCTCGTGTGAACTTGATTTTTACCTTCATCTATTGAGTTTTGAATATCCTTAAAGCAATAAGCACAATGCAATCCCTCTAAATCATCTTTTTTAAAGGTGTGAAAACTGAAGTATCTTTTCAATTCTTTTTTAAAAGTATCATTGTTTTTTTCATAAACACTGTACGCTTCATTATTCTTCGGAATACTAGAAAAGAAATCTCGAGCATTCCTTAATAAGCACGGTGTTTGGTGCTCTGGAGTATTATTCCAACCTATTGATTTTATAGAAAAATTAGTGTCTGTTATTACAGCCCCAACTTGCCTTGAAATACAGCCAGAATTATATTTAGCCGTGTAAGCAATTTGCATACATCGCTCTTGTGGACTTGGCGTTACAAGACCAGGGTGTAACATCAAACTGTAAAAAATCACTATTTGTTGATTTATGTCAAACGGATACCTTTCTGTACTTTCCAAAAAGGACAAATGTAAATCTGACATTTGGATACATTGCTGTACATTTTGTTTGTAAAAATCTTTGCGATTATTTTTGTTTCCATATTCAATTTTATCAATTTTCAATATGTCATCATATTCTTTTTTGTACCTATTTTTTAAGTTTTCTTCTCTAATTTTCTTATCAGGATTGACTGCCAAAGTATAAAATCCTGAGTATCGTTCTTTAAAGAAAATGATTTCTAAAGGATTTCTCAACGAATCTATTATGACACGGCAAACTTTTCTATTTTCTTTATCTTTATGTCGTTTACTCTTTATGATTTGGTTAATACACTCTGCTATTGTGTAAATCTTATCCAAATCTGGCTTTGTTTTACAAGAATAGCAACCTCCTTTTCTTGTTTTATTACAAAATGTGTGAAGTATCAAAATTCTATTTCTTTCAGACACACATTTTAACGTTTTGTGAAATTCATTATTGAAACTTTCAAACTTGCTGGATTCAAAAAAATCAAATAATTTAATATTATTCTCAATGTCTATATCCTCAAAAATCGTTTTTGTTTTTAATACTTTTATTTCTGAAAATTCTTTTGAAAAATCAACTTCTCCAAAATCTTTAAAAAAATCATTTTGTGTATTTGCAATTAACTCATTAAAGTTTTCTAACTTGTCTTTATACGCAATCAAACCTAACACCTTACTATATTTTAAGACATAAAAAGGTTCCCATTTTTGCTTTAGAAAGTCGTAGCAAATTTTGTATTTTCGCTCATCATTGCTTTTCGCAGAAGTCAAATCTTTATAAGAATTATTGAAGTCAGTTTCAGAAAAAAACTCCGAAACCCTACTGCAACCAGCACCTGTTTCGCCAGTCAAACCAATTATAATGAATTCTTCTCTATTGCTATAAAGTTGTGTCAATTTCATATTAATTTTTTTTGCAAATTACACTTTCATTTTTTTTACTCTCTATTGCCTACCGTACTGTCCCCCGCTGACGCCTAACGTGGTGGCGGCTTGGCGCAGTGGCGGGCTACACACACTTGCTACGAGCCACGTAACCTGCTGTTTTGTAATGCTATCCAACGAGGCACACCCGCCATTGTGCCAAACTGCTCGTTGCAAGCAGTGCCATGCCATTCCCCCTTTTTTCTTT
>WQTS01000102.1 GCA_009786185.1 Bacteroidota bacterium | reverse complement strand
TTTGATTACCTTGAAGATAATCCTCAATAATAGTGCGTTTCTCCGCTTCGCTAAAGTGCGCATACTTGCGCCTTTGAATGACTGTCTTTAATCCTGACATAGCTTTACTTCCTTGCTGGTTTTGTGTAAACCTATTTTAGGACGAGACAGTGCCAAAAATATAGCTTTTCTTGCTTTATCTTATAAAAAAGCCAAAATACGGTTAAAAAAAAGTTTGAGGTGCTATTTTTTGTTCTATTTGTTCGAGATTCCTCACTATGCTCGGAATGACAAGCATTTGCCAAAAACAAACAGAAATGACATGTCATATAGACTAAGTGGCTGAAAGCCACGTCCTATTATAGCCCAACGCATCGCGTTGGGTTTGAGAACACGCGTACGAACCATGCGCCCTGAAAGGGCAGCATATTAATAAAAAACAAAAAAATGAAGTAGCCTCTTGACAAACGCATTTCTAGAATGTATATTTGCGCCCTAAAAACAAATACCATGTCTCAATCATTAGCTAAATTGTACGTTCACCTTATCTTTCATGTCAAGAATGAACACGTTTTTATTCGTCCTGAAGACGAAAAGGAATTATACGCTTATATGGGTGGAATTATTAAAAAAAATGAATCCGAGTCAATAAAAATTGGGGGTGTACAAAACCATGTTCACATATTGGCGGAGATGTCTAAAAATATATCTTTATCAAAATTTCTAGAAGAAATCAAACGAAATAGTAGTCGTTGGATTAAAACAAAAGATGCCCATTATAAAAATTTTGCATGGCAAGGCGGTTATTCGGGTTATTCCGTGAGCCAATCGAAAGTTGGTATAGTCTCAAATTATATTGAACATCAAAAAGAACATCATAGAAAGATAACATTCCAAGAGGAATATTTGCAATTTTTGAAAAAATATCGGATTGATTATGATGAAAAATATTTATGGCAATAATTATGCTGCCCTTTCAGGGCGCATGGATTGTGGCGTATTCCCAACCCAACGCGATGCGTTGGGCTATAATATGACGTGGCTTTCAGCCACTTTCATCGAAAATCAAATGTTTAAATAAAACTGTTATTGACAGCGCAGCGAGGAATCTCGAACATAGCATCTCAAACTTTTTTTTAACCTAAAATACACAATTACGTTACTTTATAGCCAAAATATGCTACTTTTGCCAACATTTTTTGAAAAATTAAAGTATTAAAAACAAATCATTAGAAATATAAAAAAACATAGATGGAAGAAGTATCTCAAAAACCAAAGAAAGGATTTTTTAATTTTATTGAAAAAACAGGGAATGCCCTGCCAAATCCGACTTTATTGTTCGGAATATTAGCGCTTTTTGTGCTCGTATTATCACTCATCGGCTCACTCTTGGGATGGAGTGGCACAAATCCCGCCACAGGCGAACATGTAGAAACGATTAACTTGCTATCGCGACAAGGCGTTCATCGCATCATCCTCGAGATGATCACCAACTTCACGAGTTTCGCTCCGCTCGGCGTTGTGCTCGTAGCGATGTTGGGACTTGGCATTGCGGAAGTCAGCGGATTGATGAAAACCGCCCTCAACGCGATGTTGATGAAAACTCCTCCGTATTTGATTACCGCCATGGTGGTTTTTGTAGCGAAATTGTCGAATGTGGCTTCCGATATCGGATACATTCTGATTATTCCGTTGGCAGGCGTTATTTTTCACTCGTTGGGACGAAACCCCATTGCCGGTATCGCAGCAGCGTTTGCCGGTGTGAGTGGCGGGTTTGCCGCAAACATCCTCATCACAACCAACGATGCGCTATTGGCAGGAATTTCGACCGAAGCAGCACGTATCATCGACCCAACTTATGAGGTGTTGCCTACGGCAAACTACTACTTCATGGCTGTTTCCATGTTTTTTGTTGTGGCATCGTGTACGTTGGTAACCACCAAATGGATTGAACCGCGCTTAGGAAAATACACCGGCGATGTACCGCGAGAAGAAATCGTGCAAGCAACGCCTTTGGAAAAAAAAGGGTTGAAAAGAGCAGGATGGGTTTTCTTATTTTGGTTTGCCCTTCTTTTAATAGGTTTGATTCCTGAAAACGGTCTTTTGCGCGGCGCTGACGGCACTGTTCTTGGTTCCCCTGTTTTTAGAGGATTTATCGCAATTTTGTGTTTGATGTTTGGTACCGCCGGAATCGTGTACGGTTATACGGTGGGTACGTTCAAAAAGGGAGATGACGTAGTTAAAGGCATGAACGACAGTTATAAAACTCTTGCATCTTACATGGTTTTGGTGTTTTTTGCAGCACAGTTTGTAGCTTGGTTCCGCTGGAGCAACTTGGGCATGCTGATTGCCGTAAACGGCGCCGAAGCATTAACAAACGCCAACATCGGCTTGATACCTTTGGCGATTATGTTTGTTTTCTTTACTGCGTTTCTGAATCTTTTCATCGGTAGCGCTTCCGCAAAATGGGCGCTTCTCGCACCCATATTTGTTCCGATTTTCATGCTTTTGGGATATTCGCCGGAACTTGCACAAGTAATTTATCGTGTGGGCGACAGTCCAACAAATATCATTACGCCCTTGCTGCCTTATTTTGCCTTAATTATTGTTTACTGTCAAAAATACGACAAAAAAGCCGGACTTGGAACCATTATGGCAAGTATGATACCTTATTCTATTGTTCTTTTCATTGGTTGGATCATAATCCTTGTAAGCTGGATTCTGCTCAAACTTCCGTTAGGTCCCGGAACTCCGATGTATTTTGCAATGTAGGGAGTTGCAATATAAAACCTGTGAAAATCTGTGTTATAAATTATAAAAAATCAAACAAAAGTAACATGAAAAAATTATCAATCATCACTCTTGCAATCCTTGCACTTATGTGGGGCTGCAATTCAACCTCACACAACCCGTTTTTTGCGGAAAAATGGGACACGCCCTTTGGTGTGAATCCGTTCAATGAAATCAAATTTGAACATTACAAGCCTGCCTTTTTGGAAGGTATGAAACGTCACAACGCCGAAATCGATGCTATTGTGAATAATCCTGAAGAACCAACGTTTGAAAATACCGTTGTTGCCCTTGATGCAGCCGGACTATTTCTCAATAGAGTTGTACTTCATTTTTTTAACATGATTTCCTCAGAAAGAACGGATAAATTGGCCGCTCTCGACGAGGAAATGGCACCCATTTTGGCAAAACATGCCGATGAAATTGCTATGAATCCAAAATTGTTCGAACGTGTGAAAGCAGTTTATAACAACGAACGTTCAAATCTTCAAGGCGAAGATTTGATGCTACTCGAAGAAACCTACAAAAACTTTGTTCGCGGAGGTGCGAATTTGGATGAAGAATCCAAAGCCGAATTGATGAAAATCAACGAAGAATTGTCGGTTTTAGGCACAAAATTTAGTAATAATGTGTTGAATGATCAAAATGCATTCGTTTTGATTATCGACAATGAAGCCGATTTGGCAGGTCTTCCGGCAGCTGTTGTCGCAGCCGCAGCCGAACGTGCAAAGAACGAAGGACACGAGGGAAAATGGATGTTCAAATCACTTCAAAGATCAGTATTTACACCTCTTTTGACGTTTTTAGACAATCGTGATTTGCGTGAAAAAGTGTGGCGTGCATACGTAAACGTAGGCAATAACGGCAACGAAAACGACAATAATCAGATCACTTCAAGAATTGCATCTCTCGAATTGGAAAAAGCAAAATTGTTTGGCTACAAAACCGCTGCCGACTTCATTTTGGAAGATCGCATGGCGAAAAACCCACAAACGGTTTATCAATTTTTAACGGATCTTTGGAAACCTACACAAAAGGTTTTACAAAAAGAAGTTACAGAGCTTCAAAAAATAATAGATGCTGAAAATGGCGGATTCAAACTCCAGCCGTGGGATTGGAGATATTATGCAGAAAAAGTGAAACAACAAAAGTACGATTTCGATGAAACTTCGTTTCGTGAATATCTCCCGTTGGAGAACGTGATTCAAGGCTGTTTCGACCTAACCACACGGCTTTGGGGAGTTACATGGGAAGAGCGTTTCGATATTCCGAAATTTAATCCTGCAAACAGAACCTGGCTCATGAAAGAAGCCGATGGCACAGAAATTGGAATTTTTATCGCCGACTATCACCCGCGTGCAAGTAAACGTGGAGGTGCATGGATGTGGTATTTCCGTCAACAAGAGGGTTGGCCTAAAAATAATGTGATGCCGATTGTTACCAACGTGAGCAATTATACGGCTCCGTCCGGCGACCAGCCTGCGTTGTTGTCCATTGACGAAGTGGGAACGTTGTTTCACGAGATGGGACACGCCTTGCACATGTTGTTCAGCAGAACAAAATATCGCAGTTTGTCGGGAACTAATGTGAAACGCGATTTTGTTGAAATGCCTTCATCCATCATGGAAAATTGGGCGTTTGAACCTGAATTTTTGAAAACGTATGCTAAACATTACATAACCGGTGAAGTTGTGCCGAATGAACTCATCGAACAAATGGAAAGAGCCGGAAAATTCAATCAAGGATTTGTAACAGGTGAAAATTTGGCTTCAGCGTGGGTGGATTATTATTGGTATAATATAACCGAAGAAGTTACGAAAAACGGCGTGGATTTTGAATTAGAAGCGACTAAAAAAATACATTTGATTCCGGAACTCATGCCAAGACATCGTACAACTTATTTCACACACATCTTCAGCGGTGGCTATGCAATGGGCTATTACAGTTATCTTTGGGCAGAAGTTTTGGATGCAGATATGTACCAGGCGTTTGTTGAATCGGGTAATATTTACAATCTGGAATTGGCGCAAAAACTTCGAACTGTTTTCTCAAAAGGCGGAACGGTTGATCCGGCAGAACTTTTCAGGCAATTCAGAGGTACGGATCCTAATCCGGATGCGTTGCTCAAACGACGCGGTTTGAAATAAATACAAAAGCGGCGGATTTAAACCCGCCGCTTTTTTGTTTATCATAGTTAATCTGCGTAATCCTAATAATCTGCGTCATCTGCGTGCTAAAAAACTATTCCTCTTTCTTCCTTTCTTTATAAGCCTTCCGCTCAATTAAATAAACAATTAGCAGTGCAATGCCGGCGCAAATAGCAGTGGAGGCAACAAGCGTTAGACTATAAGTATCATAACTTACATATAGATTCTGGTTTTTTAAAACACTGAAGAGTACCCAGCCTAAAAACCAGCCAACTCCTGCTCCAATCAATAATGCCGCCCAACGAAGCGTAAAAAATTGATTGCCTTTTAATCCGTTCATTTGAACAGTGCCTAATAGTTCTGCATTCGTTCGCATAACTTCGGGTGAGATTTCGCCCAATTTTTCAACCATAAGCCTGCGCTCCTTTTGGCGCACAAATAATTCGATAATTTTGTAAAGGGCATAAAAAACAATGCCACAAATAAGAACTGCATCCATAATAATAAATTTTTTTGGTGAATAATAAATTTTATTTTTGCTTGTTTGACGCAAAAACAGAAAAAAGGTTACAATTTGTAACCAAAAAATGATTTCTGTGTCAAATAAAACATGAAAGAAGAAGAATTTGCACTTATTGAACGAATTTTAGATGGAGAAACCGATTTGTACGCTCATTTTGTAACAAATTACAACAAAGATATTTTTCAATTGGCATTTCAATTAACGAAAGATCGCGAATTATCGGAAGATTTAACCCAAGATATTTTTGTAAAAGGATTTCTAAAATTAAGCAGTTTTCAGCAAAAATCACAATTCCTCACCTGGTTGTACCGCATTGCCTACAATCTAATTGTTAATGAATTAAGAAAAAGAAAAGTGATTTTTTCTCATTTTGATGATGAGGTTATATCTCATGAAGAAATAGATGAAATAGATGATTTTTTTGATAAAAAAGAAACGGAACACCGTTATCAAAAGTTAGATGAAGCATTGCAAACACTTTCAAAAGATGAATATGTGCTGATTTTGTTTCATTATTATGAACAAAAAACGATAGATGAAATGGCTTTTATCACCGAACAAACGGCTGCTAATGTGAAAGTTAAACTTTTTAGAATACGAAAAAAACTATATAATATCATGCGTTATGAATGAAAATGAAAAGAATCTGTTTTACAGAGTATTAAATGATAAAATTACAGATGAATCGCCGTTGGAATTAACTTCCAATATTATGCACATTATTCACAAAAAAGCGCGTAAAAGAGCGGTTACATACAAAATATTAGGAGTTTTGGGTTATTCTTTGTTGGGTATTTTTGCTATTGGTTTTGTTGGCATTTATCTATTTTTCTATACCGATTTTAAACTTCCTGTTTTGAAAATTGGTTTTGAAATGCCGTCAAAGATTTATCCCATTATCATTTTTATTATATTTATTTTTTCTCTTGTGGATTTGTATTTTAGGAAAAGATTATATGAAAATGGTTAGAGTTTTGTTGCACGGAGAACTACAAATCCTTTTAGGATATTCTAAGTGGGAAAATTTTTCCAAAGTAATTGACAAAGCCAAAGAATCCTGCTATAATTCAGGAGAACAAATCAGTGATCATTTTCCTGACGTCAGGAAAACGATCGCCATGCCTAAAGGCGCTGAGAAAGTGATAGATGACATCTTGCTTACACGCTATGCCTGCTATCTGATTGCGCAAAATGGCGATAGTAGAAAAGAACAAATTGCTTTCGCGCAGAATTACTTTGCCGTACAAACCCGACGGGCAGAAATCGTTGAACAACGTATTAGATTACGAGCGAGTAAAAGCCCGAGAAAAATTGGCAGAAACAGAAAAAATATTGTCAGGTATTCTGTACGAAAGAGGTGTGAATGACAAAGACTTCGCCATAATTCGTTCTAAAGGCGATCTGAGCACTGCCACTTTAAAGCGAAAGTTAAGCGTTCCCGATAATCATCCGCCTGCCGAAGACATTAAAAAAGTAGAGCGCAAATTAAAAAACGATGAAAAAATCATTGAAAAAACACCCCGAAGGTTACCAAAAGGAAAGTAAAATAGTATTTTCGCGAAAATTTTCGAAAAATGCCCCCATTTAAAAACAAAATCGCCATCGCCTACGATTTCGACGGCACATTAGCGCCCGGAAACATGCAAGAACATGATTTCATTCCCAATTTGGAGATGGATATTTACGAGTTTTGGAAAGAAGCCAACGAAATTGCCAAACAACACGACATGGATGAAGTGTTAGCCTACATGTTTTTGATGTTGGAAAAGGCAAAACAAAAAAATATTTCCATTAAAAAAGAAGACTTTTTTCAATACGGAAAACAAATCTCTTTATATCAAGGCGTAGAGCAATATTTTGAAAGGGTAAATCAATATGCTGCGGAAAGAGGCTTTGAAATAGAGCATCATATCATTTCTTCGGGATTGCGCGAATTTGTAGAGGGGACTTCTATTGCCCATCATTTCAAAAACATTTTTGCTTCCGGTTTTATGTACGATGGTCATAATGTGGCGTGTTGGCCCGCATTGGGCGTAAATTACACCAACAAAACGCAGTTTTTATTCCGTATCAATAAAGGTATTCATAATTCTTATGATAACACGTTGATTAACAAAATTGTACCGGAAAACGAAAAACCTGTTCCTTTTTCTAACATGATTTATTTGGGTGACGGAGAAACCGACATTCCGGCAATGAAAATGGTGAAAATGCAAGGTGGATACACCATTGCCGTGTATAACGAAAACTTTATCCCGACCGAAAATCGCAAAAAAGTTCCAAGAGAAATTTGCGAAGAAATTGTTCGCCAGCAGCGTGCTGATTTTATGGCGCCGGCAAATTATTTAGAGAACAGTGCGTTGGATGTTCTAATTAAGCGCTGCATTGATAAAATCGTGGCAGAACAGGAACTGAATAAATTGTAAGGAGATATTTGCGGATAAGGCAGAGCAATCTTAGCCTATGAAAAATAACTACTTAATCAGGAAGGTAAACTTATCAAAGTTTTTCAAGGCAATACTTGTGCCGCGCGCTACCGCTTTCAACGGGTCATCGGCTACGTGCACTTTTAGTTTGGTTTTCTTAGCAATACGTTTGTCCAAACCTCTTAAGAGTGAGCCGCCGCCCGCCATGTAAATACCTGTTTTATAAATGTCGGCAGAAAGTTCGGAAGGTGTGTTCTCCAACGCATTAATCACTGCCGCTTCAATTTTTGATATGGATCTGTCTAATGCTTGTGCAATTTCCTGATAGCTTACTTTTACGGCAGTAGGAATACCTTGCAGCAAATCGCGACCATAAACTTCGTAATCTTGCGGTGGGTTTTCCAGCTCTTCAATGGCAGATCCCACGTTAATTTTCACTTGTTCTGCGGTGGCTTCTCCAATGGCAACATTATGTTTTTTGCGCATGAAATCCATAATATCGTAATTAAACTCATCGCCGGCAACTTTTACCGATTTGCTGGTTACAATTCCGCCCAGTGCAATTACGGCAATTTCGCTGGTACCTCCGCCAATATCAATGACCATATTTCCATTGGCATCCAAAACATCTATGCCTATGCCAACAGCCGCCGCCATAGGCTCATGAATCATGCGTACTTCTTTTGCACCTGATTGTTCGGCGGAGTCACGCACGGCACGTTCCTCCACATCAGTAATGCCGGAAGGAATGCAAATCACCATTTTCAAAGCCGGCGGAAAAAGCAAACCTCTAGATCCCGTCATCTTGATAAATTCGCGAAGCATTAATTCAGTAGATTGAAAATCAGCAATAACACCATCTTTCAGCGGACGAATAGTTTGAATATTTTCGTGCGTTCTCCCGTGCATTAAAAGCGCTTTTTTCCCCACTGCCAAAACGCGGCGGGTAGCCCTGTCTATAGCAATTATTGACGGTTCTTCAATAATTGCATTATTGTTATGCATAATTACGGTATTGGCTGTACCTAAGTCAATAGCTAATTCTTTAGTAAAAAATGAAAATAAGCCCATGGATATTTTATCAAATTGGATTTTTATTATTAAGCGTGCAAATATAAAAAAAATATAAGCTATAAATCGTTGCTTTATTTTTTTATTTTTGCCTTGCTTTTTTAATTATGAAACAAGGCGGATTTTTACTTCTTTTATTTTTCTTCGTTACTTTATCATACACACAAAAAAACGTGCATTATGACATAGAAAAAGGAATAGACGCTGTGGAAAGGCAATATATTAACGCGTGGAAAAAAGTAACTAAGGTTGAAGGGTTTCGCATTCAAATCACTTCATTTTCGGGTGTAAATTCGAAAACTTCTATCGACAGAGTTGCGACTCAATTTAGGCAACAATTTCCGGATATTCCCTACGATATTTCTTATTTTGAACCGAGTTTCAGACTAAGGGTAGGTAATTACCACACCAAATTAGAAGCATACAGGGCATTAGAAAAAATTGCACCTGTATTTCCGGGGGCGTTTGTTTTAAAGGATCAAGTTGATTTTTAATATAACGGTAGGGACAAGGCGCGCCTTGCCCCTACTAGATTCGTTATTCTACGAGTTTCATTGAAATAATCTTAATATCCTCCAACGGACGATCTGCTTGGTCTTTTGGTTGCGCCGCAATTTTATCCACCACTTCCATACCTTTTAACACTTCGCCGAAAACGGTGTATTGGCCATCCAAAAAGTGTGCTCCGCTTGGATTATCTACAATATAAAATTGTGAGCCGGAAGATGCGCGTTGTGGGTTAACATTGTCGCCCATACGTGCAGCCGCCAACGCACCACGTTTGTGAGTTAAATTTGGTTTAGTTTCCGCAGGAATGGTGTAGCCGGGACCGCCCGATCCTAAACGTGTGCCTTTGGCAGCATTTTTAGAATCCGGGTCACCACCCTGAATCATAAAATTTTGAATAATTCTGTGGAACAAAACGCCATCATAAAATTTTTCATTTATCAATTTAATAAAATTGTCGCGGTGAAGCGGCGTTTCATTGTAAAGAGCAATCACGATATTGCCCATAGAGGTTTCAATAACAACTTCTTGCATAGTTTCTTTTTTAGGTTCTTCTGTAATTTCGGTTTTCGTTTGTACGGGCGTTGTTTCTGCTTGTACAAGGGCATCTTGTTTTTTCGTTTGCGCAGTGCAACTTACAGAAAGCAATAATGATAAGGCTACTAATAAGGTAAGGTTTTTCATAATAAATTTGATTTAAGATTTAAAAATTTAAAATTTAATTGCCGCTTTATGCCGTCAGTTCCAACTGACGGAGAAATAAATTTTGCAGCGGCGAAAATATAAATTTTCGGGTTATTTACTAAAAACGCTGCTTCGCCTTGTTATTATCTCTCAAAATCATTACAATACCGGTAAGAAGTTTCTTTTTTATCCCATCCAACGTATATAAATAAACATCGCAACCGTAATAATAGGTGCCTTCGGGGAGTGGGCGACCCGTGCGCATATCCGTGCCATCCCAATTAATATCCGGGTCTTCGGTTTTGAAAACGCGTCTTCCCCAGCGGTCATGAACCTCTAAATTAATCTTTTGCACATTTGTATAAGGAAAAGGCAGCCACGTGTCGTTAATGCCATCGCCGTCGGGCGTAAAAACATTGGGCAACGAATACACATCGCATTCATCCACATCGAAACAAAGTTTGGGTGTCATATTCGACTCATTCCCCATTTCATCTTTAATGAGCATAGCATAGCAACCCGTAACAGAAGGAAGATTTTGAATGATATGCGAGCAAAATGTTGGACTGTCACAAGGCGAAACATAAAAGAAAGAATCAATGCAAACGAATGGCGTTTGATAATTGGGTTGATAATAGATATAATAGATATAATATTGATCCGCATCTAAATAAGAATCGGAAGGTGGAAAACTCCACCAAAACTTAACATTTTCACAATCGGTAGTAATTTTTGTATCCGGCGTATTGGGAGGAATGTTGTTGATAGGCTCACCACATGTTACCTGCGAGCGACTGTAAAGCGGAGCAAGCGTATCGGGAAGCACGTATAATCCAATAGACTTCACAACGTAACAATAGGTCATTCCATTTGTTAAACCTATGTCTTTATAATAATTATTAGTGGTAACGGCGATAGAATCAAACTGTTGGGTGCCTTCATTAAAACGATAAATGACGTAGGCTTCATTTTTCCAAGGAACTTGCTCATTCCATGTTAATTCCAAACGCTTGTCTGTTTCATAAATGGTTAAAAAAATGGAAGAAGCCGGATCGGAAGTTTCAATATATTCTAATTCTTCCTGTTTGTTTTCACCCCAAAATTCAATCTTATAAAAATATTGTATCTCTTTGGTATTTAGATTTTTATCTATAACAAAAGTATCTTGTAATGAATAAGTTGAGGCAATATATTCAAAATTGTTTTTATTGTTAGCGGAGCGAAAAATTCGATACTCGTACTTTGGTCCCGGAAAATTAAGCGTATCCATCATAGGCGGAATAAGCCATGAAACAAATATGACTCCTTCATTTTCAGAAGTTTGCTCAACATCCACTTGGGTAATCATG
The DNA here is from genome assembly GCA_009786185.1 of Bacteroidota bacterium. GTDB lineage: Bacteria > Bacteroidota > Bacteroidia > Bacteroidales > WCHB1-69 > WRNX01. The sequence continues at coordinate 10,831 of WQTS01000102.1, read as the reverse complement.
GGGGCATCGTGGATAACAGCGGCGCACGCTTCGTTTGAGGCGATACTTTCAGCGCCATCATTAAAAACAGCTACAATGCGATAACAATACTCACGTCCGCGCGTCAATGGAATAATTGTTCCATCGTCTAAATAGCCTGTTTTTGAGGTGTCTACTTTTGTTAATAATTGAAATCCGGTATTTGAAGGAATGCCTGTTTCGCAAATATCAGGCTCAAAATGAGAGGGGTCTGCTTTTTTATAAATATGAATCTCTTTAGCATTCCGGCAACTGTAAGTATCCCATTGTAGTACAATGGTGTTTCTTATGGCTGATGCGGTTAAATTTTCCGGTGCCGGCGCAATCACTTTGATATTAACTGTTTTGAAAGAGGTTAAGTTGACCTGCGGTCCATTGTCCGTAGCTTTCAGCAACATTTCGTAAGGAGTTTTTTTGACATGCGCACAAGTGGTTTGCCAAATAAATTCTGTGCGCAACGGTGGCGCTCCTGACACATTTAAAGGTATTGCAGGCAAGGAATTTACTAAAAACGGCGCACCTGTTGCCGTAAGCGTTATTTGCGTGGAGGTTTCATCGGTTACCAAAATATCTAAAGAAAGAAGTGTTCCGGCTACCACGCAAGTATCTGAGCGGAAAATTTGAGGCGGTTTGTTATTGCAAGCCGCAATGGTAATTTGCATATCGCGCACCACACTTCCCATAAATCGTCCTCTGCGATATTCGGAAATCAAAATGGCAATATTGTATTCTCCTTGAATCATAGGTGTTTCCCAAATTAAATCTCCTGTAACTTCATTAATGGTAATGTATTGCGATGCTTGCGGCAAAACATAGCCCGGAATGTTCAATCCGTCCAAGCCACGGCAATCAATCAATTTGTACGATAAAGAATCTCCATCGGGATCGTAAGCGCCTACGTTGTGGTAATAGGTAACGCCTACACAGCCATTATCTAACGGCGGATTTAACAATTGAACAGAGCTGTTGGATCCCAAAAACGGATCAATTACAATAATGGTTTCAATAAAAAACGGAATATTCACCGAATTAGGAATATTCATAATGCCGTAATTCCGGTTCGGGTCTTCGAAAGTAACGGCATAAGTGCCCGCCGAAGAAAAAGTATGTGTAGTAACGTAGGTATTTTTTGAAATATCGGGACCCACCGAAATTTTTGACTGACGTGGAATAGAGCTGCTTGTGTTGTCGCCCCAAAATACATCAATCATAGGCCTATCTGCCGTACTTGGCGTATAAGTATAAGTAATGATTGTAAATTCGTAAGTTAATCCGCTCACGTGTTTGTACGTAATTTCGCCGGCGCGCTGGTGCGTGGCAAACCCCGTATTCCACAACAAAATAAACCCAAAAAACAGTACTAATTTACGCATCGTCATGTTTTGAGCAAAGAAAGCAGTTTTTCTTTAAAAACAGCCTCGTTTTCTAAAAAAATAATTTCGATAGGAAGAACATGATATTCCGGCATGTTTTGAAAAACCTGTAACCGAACCGCATCTTTTTCGGTAGTAATGATGGTGCAGTTTTCTCCGCCTAATTTTTCTTTTAGATGAATGATCTTTTCAATGTCTTTATTTGTAAACGCATGATGATCAGGAAAATGAAGTTTGTGTATTTTGTTATATCGCGTTTTTAAATAGTGCACTAATGGTGCAGGGTTGGCGATGCCGGTGAGGAGGAGAAGCTGGTGGGAGGTATGCGGTATGCGGTGGGAGGTATGCGGTGGGAGGTAGGAGGCAGGAGGTGGGCGGTGAGCGGTGGGAGATAATATCTCATATCTCCTACCTCCTACCTCCCACCGCTCACCGCATACCGCATATTTAATTTTCGTAAAAAACACATCCTGATGTTGTTGTAATTTCAATTTTCGCAAAAAACGTTCTTTCTCTTCGTTTGTTAAACTCTCAGGGCACTTTGTAACAATGAGAATGTCTGCATGTTTTGTGGCGCTACGGCATTCTCTTAAATTTCCGGAGGGTAAAGGGAAATCTTCAAAAAATGGACGGTGATATTCGGTTAAAAGTATTCTTAATGAATAATTTACGGATAGATGTTGGTAGGCATCATCTAAAATAATAGCTTCTAATTCCGGATTTTTTTGCAGTAATTTTTCAATGCCGGTTTTTCTTTTTTCACATACGGCGACCTCCACGTTTGGAAATTTAACGGCATATTGCATTGGTTCATCGCCAATGAGTTCGCTGCTGAGGTTTTGGGTTTCTCCGGCATTTAGGTATCCCTTGGTTTTCCTGCCATATCCACGACTTAAAATAGCCACTTGATGATTTTGAGACAGAAAATTGGCGATATATTCTACATGTGGCGTTTTTCCGGTGCCGCCCACGCGCAAATTTCCCACGCAAATGGTAGGAACAGCAAAGGTTTTTGAGCGTTTTCTGAAAGCTTTTCTTCGGAATGCTGCGATGGTTCCGAAAAGGAGGGAAAAGGGAGAAAGGAGGAAGGCGCGAAGGAGACGCGGTATGCGGTTTGCAGTTTGCGGTTTGCGGTTTGCGGGCATGGGTGTGGGGCTATTTTATTCTTAGCAGGTGTTGCAAACGGGAAAATTGTTCTTTCCAGCGGGATTTAACGGAAAACCAGATCAGTTCTATTAGTAAAAATAATAATCCTAAGGCTAATGGGTATTGATATTTGCTTTCGTAGCGAGAGAAAGTAACCTCTTTTAAATCCACTTTATTCATATTATTAATTTTGTCCAAAATGGTTTCAAATCCCATGTTTGCGTTTGAAGCGTGCACGTAAACGCCGCCGCCTGCCGCTGCAATCTCTTTTAAAACTTGTTCGTTTAAACGGGTAATCACTGTATTTCCTTCTCTATCTTTCTTAAAACTGTTGGGTCCTCTTCCGTCAGGGATGGGTACGCCGCGTACATCTCCAATGCCGATAGAGTGTACGGTAATGCCCAATTTGCGCGCCTGTGCAGCCATGTCAACGGCTTCGGGAAAGTGGTCTTCGCCATCAGATACCACTAAAATTACTTTTGAATTGAGCTGGGAAATTTTGCTCAGATCGGAATTTCCGTCTTTTATTTCCGGCAACAACGAAACGGCAGCCAAGTCAATTGCCGCCGCAATATCAGTGCCTTGCTCGCTAATTAATTTCGGATTTACGTAATTTACAAACATTTTCGCAGCGGCATAGTCGCTGGTAATGGGCAATTGCACAAACGATTTTCCTGCAAAAACCACCAATCCGATTCTGTCTCCTTTTAATTGATCTATGAAACGGGAGAGCGCCATCTTAGAAGCCTCTAAACGATTGGGTTGGATGTCTTCCGCCAACATACTATTGGAAATATCCATGGCAATCATGATGTCCACGCCCTTCCGTGTTCCTTTTTCCAATGTGCTGCCCACCTGTGGATTAGCCAGCGCCAAAATAAAACATGCCAACGCCGCCATCAATAAAGAAAATTTGATGGTTTGCATGGAAAAGGAGCGTAGCGGCATTAATCTGTTCATTAATGTCTCATCACCAAATTGCCGCCAACGTTTTTTGGCAGCATAGTATAATAATATGTATCCTAAAATAAAAACCGGAATAATAATTAATCCGTACAAATAATTTTCGTTTTCAAATCTGAACATAATGCGTTATGGCAAATACTTGAGATAGTTTCCTTTGTTTTTATAAAACTCTCTTACTAACGATGAAGATATGTGAGATAGTGTAGGAGTAGTTACAAAAAAAACGGTTTCGATGCCAAAAACTTCTTTATTGCCCTGTGCCAAATCATTTTCATATTGAAAATCAATAGCATTTCTGATACCTCGAATCAAATATTGGGCGTTATTTTTTTTACAGAACTCGCCGGTTAATCCGGTATAGGTTTCAATAATGACTTTTTCATTGTTAATGAACGATTTACCTATTATTTCTATTCTTTCTACCAAAGAAAACAACGGTGTTTTTTCCTCATTCACCCCAATGGCAATAATTATTTTGTCGAAAAGTGGCAATGCTCTGTTTACAATATCTTGATGTCCAATGGTAAACGGATCGAAAGTTCCGGCAAAAACGGCAATTTTCATCATGATTATTCTCTAATAACGGTAAAATTATAGTCGTCAATAAATTTCACTAAACGAGAAGGTTTATAATCTATAGAATCTGCATATTCTTGAGGTACAACATAATCAACCAGATCAATGATCTGTTGAGAGATTTCAGAAAAAGTTACCGGTGTAGCTTCTCCGGAAACATTGGCAGAAGTGGAAACTAATGGTCTTTCTATTGCTTTAATCAGTTTTTTGCAAAACGAATTTGTGGTAATGCGAATGGCGATTGTTCCATCAGCAGGGAGCAATTGTTCGGGTAAATTTTGAGCATTCGGATAAATGTAAGTCGTTGGACGATGGGTTTGTGTAATTAAATCCCAAGCAATAAGCGGAATTTTTGACACATAAAGCGGAAGCCGGTCTGCAGAATCTAATAAAATGATCAAGCTTTTACTTTCTTGCCGCTGTTTTATGGCATAAATCTTTTTTATAGCCTCTTCGTTGGTGGCGTCGCAGCCAAGTCCCCACACCGTATCTGTGGGATACAATAACACTTTACCTTGTAATAGAAGCTCTTTGCATTTTAAAATTTCTTGTTCCATGAGAAAATATATCAGGGTGGCAAAAGTATAATACTTTTTAAAACTTGCGCAAAAGAATGCATATCGGAGGTTTTTTTTGAAAAAATAATGCTTAATCAAATATTTCTGCTACTTTTGACGAAATTTTTCAATTTTCATGGAAAAAGAACAAATTACGCAACAAGTCATTCAAGTTTTTGAAACAATATTGAAACACCGAAACTTCACGACCGTTGAAACGCTTTCCGGAAAAAACATTGCGGGCTACGATTCCATGGCGCAAATCAACATCATCGCCGAGTTGGAAAAGCAATTCGATATTCGATTTAAACTAAAGGAGTTAGCTAAAATTACTTCTATTGATTCTATTGTGGAGGTTATTCAAGAAAATTTGTGATTCCGGCGGGATTCAAACCCACGAGTTGTCCTGCAGAAGGAACGACAACGAGTTGTCAAGCAGACATCCGCTGTTAGACAGGGTAATACCCACCCGTTTTGGGTGCACCCCTAAACTCAATTAAACCGGATTCTTTTAATTCTTTCAACTTCCTTTCAATAGTGCTTAATGATGATTTTTTGCCAAATTTTTGAGTAAGAGTTATTGTGTTTATGCCAGGAAAGTTATTAATTTCTTCCAAAATTAGTTTTTTTATACCCTCAAATTCACATTTTCCGTCATCTTTTTGCACATTTACACCCTCATTTTGTTTCTTTTTATCAATTCTTTTTTCTTCCAAACTCGGAACTTTTTCTCTGAGTGTATTTAGAATGTTTTGGGCATCTTTTTTAGAATAAGTTAATGAACTTTGCTTATTGTCTTTACCGTCTTTTACAATAACTTCGCGTTCATTATAACTAATTATATTTGTGAATGTTATAATGTTTTCTTTGTTCACTCGTAAGCAACTATCACCAAGATACTCCTGAATATTGCTTAAAGTGGAATAAATAGAAGATGCTTTCCCCTCAGTATCATGAATAAATGTAAGATTTCTTTCATGTGAAAAATAACTTACATAATTAATATTTATGGATATAGGTTTTCCTCGAAGTGGTAATAAAAGAATTAATCCATCATGGCTAAGAGCTTCTTTTTTCTCTATTAAAGCGGTTGCTTTGGTTTGTAGGTAGAGTTTGAAAACAGTGAAAAAGAGATAGAAACCCGCATTGCGAAGAAAAATCACAAATAAAATATTACGCAAATATGTGTTAATATCAAAAGATTGATGTTTGGGAACACGACTTATAATGTCGGGATTTACTATTAGAAATTCTGTTATTGAGAATATTCCCAACAATAATAAGGAGAGAAAGATATAGCTTGTGTAGTAAGATCTTTTTATAAAATAAGGAATTAAGAAAAGGTAATTCAAGTAAATTAAAAAAAGAAGTAATAACGCGCTAATTACTTCTTTATAAAGAAGAGAATAAGGGCGAATAAACGAATTATTGTAAAACCAATGCACGAACAGGATACAGAACAAAGCATGTATGCCTATTATAAAAATCTTTTTTTTACTCATAATCACAAAAATTAATGCTGCAAAAATAGTAAAAATGATTTTTTTTCGTCATCTCATAAATCTGCATGTATAATTTGTTTTTCTTCGAGACAAATTAATCCTCAGAAAAATTATGCTTATGAGACAAATTTTAATTGCAATTTTAATTTCTGCTTTCTGTTTTGCGTGCAGCAAACAAGAAAACAAAGAAACAGTAGATTCAGCAATGCCTAATTCAGCAGAAATTATTTCCGGCGCTTCAGGCGCCAAAGAGACTCTTTATGCTATGGCTATACAGGTAGGGCATTCCGGATCAGGTTGTTCAGGGTGTGTAACATCAGGAGGTTCACACATACATGTGGATTGTCAAGGAGCCGGAAGCGCTTGCCGCATAAGAGCAACTATGAATGTTTCTAATACAGGAGAAAAGAATATCTATCATTATGGTACCGTTGCAGATCCTGATGAATTAACGGACGGAGATTCTTTTCTAATGCCCGCCCGTTCCCTTTACATCATAGGCTCGAATGGCGAGTTTTTAAATATTCCGGAACAGGTGGCCTACCGGGATGAAGAAACCGGAGCTTTTATATTTTATGATATTTTCTATAGTGATTATCAGGCGTTTGAAAATGAGTAAAATTTTAAATCACAATAATAAAGAGTACAGCTTTTGTGGTGTACTTTTTATTAATCAAGAAGATGTATTTATGCGTGTATTTATGTGATGTATGCAATCCTGATGATTGCGTACATCTACGGTTTTGCGAAATTGTAGTGGTGGGGTGCCCCCGCAACTTCACAAAGCCGCTTGCCGTTGCAAGCAATGCCCAGACAGTGACAGCGATGAAAGGGATTTGAAATCTGAAAACGAGAAGGAATATGACAAAAAACAAGAAGGATAATAAGAAATTTAAAACCGACCTTTTTTTCAAAAGAGGTCAGTCATGGTGGACAGGATTAGGTGTAATTGTAAGTTTAATAGGTGTGTTTGTTTCATTGGTCTTTTCTGTACTTTCCTACTGTCAAAGTAATAAAACAGAAAACAGGCAAGCGAAACAGGATATAAGACAAGAAGAGCAATATCAGGAAACCAAACTTGATTTAAAAATAGAGAAGTTGAAAAACAATGCACGTGAATGGTTTACTGACTGCGAATTTGATAAATCTTTTGTATGTTATCAACAAGTATATTTATTAGATTCAAGTGACAATGAGGGATATCGAAAGTTTTTGAGTAAAGGAAAAGAACAACTATCGGTAGCAAATGGGAAATGTGATTCTGAAATAAAATGCTTCTTTGAATGGGCTAAACAACTAACAAAAGATACAATTGATATAAATCTATTATTAAAACAATGCGAATAACAATAAAAATAAGATTGGTTATTTTTGTATTTTTATGTAGCACAAAAATACTTTATGCTCAGCATTCGTATCGCCATCAAGGCGATTCTTGTTATCATCTTTATGAAAAAAATCCAAAAAATAAAGATGCAATTGAATGCGCGATAAAAAATTATAGTTTATATATTAATCACTTTAAAACAAATCCTGGACGCGTTGAGCCTTATATTACAGAAAGATATAACAAATTAATTGCTCTACAACAACAAATTGGAGATAAGAATTTTGAAGCTTTGCTGAAACAATTGAGTGATTTTTATAATTTACTTACAACAGATTATGGTCAATCTACTATAAAATCCCTTAAAACAATAGAGGAGATTAATAGCAAACTGGATAAACTAATAGAAATTGGAATGTCATTAAATGAAATTTTAATGATTCCATTTGAAAAAGATACAATAAAAGTATTAGAAGATAAAATACAAAGAATTGCAAATGATGCCACTATATTGTTAAATAAGCAAAAAGATGAATTAATCAACAAATCTATTTTTCTCCCTTTTGGAATATCGCAATTCTACTACAAGGAGGATATTTGGAAAGGAATAGTATTTGCAAGTTTACAAGGAGGATGTATTGCAGGCTCTGTGTATTGTTTTGTTGAATATTCTCAAAATAAAAAATATGCCAACATAGAACAAGATGATGACAAGAGAAATCGCTATTTGCAAAGAAAGGAAGGTTTTATGTGGGGTGGAATTGGTTGTTTGGCAGGTGTTGCTGCTACTTATGTGGCAAATGTGATATATAACGACAAAAACAAAAAGAAGAGTTTGGAGGGTTTGGTTGTAATTCCACATTTTTCGCCTCAAAGCAGTGGGGTATCATTAGTAATCAAATTTTAAAGCATTATATTTATGAAACGTTTATTGTTTTTTTTAGTAGTAGTCGTAGGAATATTATCTTGCAATAAAGATATTCCTGACAAATATGAAAATTTGTATATCTCAGTGTATGACGCTGATGACCCTGATAAGCCAATAAGTGGAGCATCCCTCACGCTTATACGATTATCGGATAATACAAACTTCTCAGACAAAACAGATCCAAGTGGTGAAAAGTGTTTTCCTAATTTAAAATCGGGCAAATATTCTATTGAGATAAAAAAAGAAGATTATGAGACAAAGGTTGATACTACCATCAAGGTAATTATTAACACAACGAATAAATATTCTTATTCTTTAAAAGCAAAGCCCGCTTCTCTTAATCTAGAACCAACCATTGAAGTCAAACTGCTTGATTTTGGCGTAAGTTCAAATACAGAACAATTTCGTTTCCGTAATGACCATGATGTAGAAATTTCGTGGAAAATTTTTCATTCCTGCAATTGGATAAAGAGCATACTATCACATAGTAATGAACAAGATTTTGGTATTTTGGCACCAAAAAAAACTGAAACGGTTACAGTTATAATAGATAGGACAAAATTACCCCAAGCAGGCTCAAATGAAGACAATATTTCAGTAGGCACATCTGAGCAAGGAGGCGCAAAAGTAACCATTCGTGCTTTCAAAGAAACCATTAAGCCAGAAAAAGCCACTATTACAGGTAACAATGAAAATATTTGTCCTGAAACAAGTGTAATGCTAACTGCCAATGCCACTGGTGCTGCTTCCTACAAATGGTATAATGGAAATACTGCAATTAGTGGTATTAATGCAGATAAATACGAGGTTACCAAAAACGGCACATATTATGTATTGGGTATTAATGCTATGGGAGAAGGGCTGAAAAGTGACGGGAAAGTTGTAAGTATTATTTCTTGCCCTACGATACCAGCACGAGCTACAATATCCTCACAACCAAGTAATGCTACAAATAATTGCCCTTCTACTATCGTTACACTTACTGCAAGTGCAACGCATGCGACTTCTTATAAATGGTATAAAGGAAGCGATCTGCTTAGTGAGACAAGTAGCACTCTTATCGTTACAGAAAATGGAATTTATTATGCTAAAGGAATTAACATATCGGGAGAAAGCACACTACAAAGTTTACCAAAAGAAGTCACAATTAATCCTTGCTTGCCTTCAAGAGCTACAATATCAGCATTGCCAAGCAATGGTATAAACAGTTGCCCTTCTACAACTGTTACACTAACAGCAAGTTCAACAAATGCTACTTCATACAAATGGTATAAAGAAAATACTGTACTTAATGAAACGAGCAATACTTTGTCGGCAAATGAAAGTGGCACATATTATGTAAGAGGAGTTAATGCTTCGGGTGAAAGCGCACAACAAAGTTTGCCGAAGTATGTTACAATTAATTCTTGCATACCCGGTACTCCAGCAAATGTACGAGCAAGTAAGGATGGAAATAATATTCGTGTAGACTGGAATACTGTTTCTTTGGCTACAAAATATAAAGTTAAAATGTGCAATAATGATGCTTCTATTTGTTATGATAGGGAAACGACTTCCACATACTATATCTTTAAAGAAAGCGATGGTGTATTATTTTGTGGGACACACCATTTTGAAGTGGTGGCAGTAAACGATGTCGGTCAGAGCCCAAGTCCAGGTACGAATTCTTATAATCGAGTTATAACATTAAGAAAACCTTTGTTGTATGCTGATCCTTCCTCTGGTAGCGTTAGTTTGTCATGGTCTTCAGCTACGCCACAAGGCGCAACAGGAACAGTGTATTATGAAATATATCGCAGAATTGGAAATGAGAGCAACTGGGGTACACCCATAAATACAACTACAAATACTTATTATACCGATACCTTTCCATGTCCTGGATGGTATACCCCTGTTTCTTACAAATTAAGAGCATATATGACAATTTGCCCTGGTATTGAAAATGGAGATGAAACAACAACGGTATGTTATTAAAAAGAGTAATCATGGTCGCTTTACCAAGTTTTCAAAGTCGTGTTCACTCCGTTCATACCATTTTGAAAACCGCACGCAAGAAAATGTCAGCAAATCCCCGCGCAAGCATATTGTACAGCAAAAAATACAATATGCGCTACCCTATATTTGCCTCCATTCTCTTGCTTTTGCCTACGCACGCTCAGGACAATGCAGGGGGATTTGTTCAGAAAAGTAAAACTTCGCTACTACCGGAAGGTAAGCCTCATGCCCAAAAATTGTTAACGCAATTTTTGAGGCATTTACCCACACACCCTGAAATAGAAGTGAATAGGAGAATAATATCAAAAATGACAAAATCGGATATTTTGAAAGATTCGTCTGAAAAGAAAAAAGGGGGAATGGCATGGCACTGCTTGCAACGAGCAGTTTGGCACAATGGCGGGTGTGCCTCGTTGGATAGCATTACAAAACAGCAGGTTACG
>WQTS01000101.1 GCA_009786185.1 Bacteroidota bacterium | reverse complement strand
ACTAATGGTTTTGTGGTATCTTACAGTAATAATGATATTAGTTTTAGGCATTATGAACAAGCCAATTTCTCTATTGAAGGGCCTTCCGGCGGCTTAACGATCTCCCCTGACGGCTATATTGGCATGGGCACTAATGTTCCAAGACAAAAATTGCACGTAGTAGACGGCAACATATTAATATCCAGCACTTCAGCCAAAGCACCCGGCTCCAGAAACGAATCCATTGCCTTTGGAGGTGATATAACAGAGTCTGTTAATGGCAGTTGGGGTATTGAGTATATGAATACACCTGAACATGGCTATGGACTTAATTTTTGGAAAGCCTGGAACCCCGGAGAAAACTATTTTGATTATGCCTTATTTTTAACTGATGATGGAAAAGTTGGAGTAGGAAAAAACAATCCGCAAGCAAAGTTGGATGTAAATGGTTCGTTTAGAGCGCAAAGTGCAAATATCACCAGCACTTTCAATACAGAAGGACTATATGCAACATACGCCAGAATTCATCATAACCTTGATGTAAAAGATCTATACACCACATATGCCGAAATTCGCGGTTATTTAGACGTGAGAACTGCTATACACACCCCAGAAGCCGTCATTTCCGGATTATTACAGGCGCAAAATATGAGACTTCAGGAAACCTTATATGCTCGAGGAATACGTATTGACAATAATCCCGGCTGGCCCGACTACGTATTTGAAGACGACTACAACCTCCTACCTTTGAGCGAAGTAGAGCAATATATCCAACAAAACAAGCATTTACCTCAGATACCATCTGCCCGGGAAGTAGAAGAAAACGGGGTTGAGCTTGGAGATATGCAAAGGAAACTTTTGTTGAAAATTGAAGAACTTACGCTTTATATTATTCAAATGCAAAAAGAAATAGATGAATTGAAGCAAGCGAAAGGAGGTGAATAATGAGAAAGTTAGTGCTAATTTTAAGTTTTCTGGGAATTATAGCCACATTAAGGGCACAAACTGATGAGTATGATTATAATCCGTATGAATATGCCCAAGAGGAACTTTTTCTAACTTCTCCGGGAGTGAGAGAAGTATATGAAAGCACTGACTGTAAGAAAGCCTACGAGTTTATTAGGATGTATTACACCACCGGAAAAGAAACGGAAAAATACAACTATTTGAGGTCTATTTCCTTCTTTCAATGCGAAGATTCTTATATTTTTTTAGAAAACCAAATCAGAAACAATCCTTCGGAAAGAGAGCGTTGCCACGCCATTATATCTCTTGCGTGGATGTTAGAGCCCGATTATCTGCCTTGTATATTGGAATATGCAAGAAAAGCCGCGCTTTCCCTACAGGAAAAGGCAGCCATAGCCACGGCATTTATGGTGTTTGGCGTGCATGGCGCAACCTCAGATTTGAAAGAAAAGGCGATTGCCATTTTGGATGAAATATGTTATGAGGCAGAGGTAGATGTGCTTGCCACTTGCATTTTAAATTATTTTAACCTGAAAGAAACCGCTGCCATAGACTTTTTTAATGCACAGTTGGAGCAGCCAACATTTAAACTGTATGCTGCTTTGTTTTTAGCGCGGCTGGGCGAGCATAAACAAACATTTCCTATTTTCGCAACCGCATTGAGCAGCGAGGATGAATATGAAGTGCATACTGCCGTAATGGGGCTGGCTGCCATAAATACGGAAGAGGCCACAGCATTGATAATAAATCTTCCACCGGAAAAGAACAGGCTAACACATAGAGAACGGCTAATAAATTTTAACCCTAAAGATATTAAGAAAGGAGACTAATTATGAAAAAAATTACAAATTACAAATTACATGTTACAAGAATTGCTTTCTGCCTTCTGCTTTCTGCTTTCTGCCTAATAACAAACGCCCAAACAGATGAAAATAGAATTTTAGATTCAGCTACTATACAAAAAAATGAATTGAAAATGACATCGGAAATAGAAGAAGCGGTGGTTACGCAGCTGAAAAACATGCCTGAAGAATTTTACTCCCACCATGGCATAAATAAACCGCAGTTAGAAAATTTACATCTCGGCAAACCTGTTCCCTGGTATAATATTGTAAATGAACGGTTAGAACCCATAAACCCTTATAGTGTGGCTGCCGGGGAGCCTTTTTCATTAAGATTTGAAGGCGTTTGGAATGTGCCTGTGATGTCTGACGGAGAGCCTCTTTTATTTGGTATAATTAATTTTTCAACTAATAACGGAGCCCCCCGATTAGTAGAAGTCGGAATAAAAAATACGATAGAGCATTTCCATAATTATGAATATAAAGACTCGGTAATCGGCTCTATAGGTGTAGATATTAGAAATATGGGAATGACTTTCTTGATTATTAGAAAAGAGCATAAAGATGTTTTTGTAGAAGTATATGACAAAGCCACAGGCGAATATTTTAAGAACGAATATGATTCCGGCGAACTTATTACCCTATTAATAGACTGGGCTGCAAAGATGAAAGCAAAGCAAAGTAGATATTATGATTTTGTTGCAGATAAAAGTGAATTAATATTGACGTCCGAACTTACAGAGATGCTGTGCACGAGAGCCTTTTCGCATATAGAAAGCTGTTCTGACGAAGCACTCTTCAGTTGCGGCATAAAAAACAGACCGAAGTTGGAAAATTTACATCCGGGAAAACCTGTTCCCTGGTATAGCATTGTAAATGAAAATTTAATATTCACAGGTAGCTGGGAAGTGCCTATTATGTCTGATGGTGAACCTCCTTTTTATGTGGTAACAGTTATACTTGAGGATAACGGGCAATATAGTAATGCAGGTGGTGGAACCGCCAATTATGAAATGCTTAACAATTATAAATATAAAGATTTGATAATTGGATATTTAAGAATAGGCAGCACGCGCTTCTTTATTATTCGAAAAGATAATAAAGATATTTTTGTAAAGTCGTATGATTATGAAACGCACGAAGTTTCAAAGACCGAATACAGTTTAAGTGAGATTATTAACCTTTTAAAAAAGTGATGGTATGAAAAACTATATTTTGTTACTCTTTTTGGGGTTCACCTTTACTCTGCATGCCCAGCAGGAAATTATGTTAAATGTATCTCATGTTGCACAGGGCAATACCGAATGGTGTTCTACTGCCGCAGCAAAATGTATATTGGATTATTATAAAATAAAAGATGAGGATGGTAAAAGTATAAGTCAATGCAAAATAATGGATGAATACATTCGGAAACTCTGCAATAGTCATGGCGGTCCTAACGGTTATGGTTGTTGTCTTCCAATACCGAACATTCCTATGGATCGGCACCCTTGCAATAAGGGTGTTAACCTGGGAGTTTTCAATGAACGGGCAAGTGTAAAGGGTATTTTGATGCATTTTGGCGATATTTTTTGTATAGGATTTGAGTCCGCTCAAAATACTTGGTACATTGAAAATAAGCTTAATAATAACCACCTCATAGTTGCGCAATGGAATTACTGGTATCCTAACTTTGGGGAGCCGGATGCGCACACTGTGGTTATTCATGGAGTAAAGGTCATGCCGGCTATTGTTTATTATATGGATCCTGCACCTCAGCCTCCGCATGGTGATGGAGGTTTAAATTTTTTATCCTGGGCTGATTTCAATAATAATATTAATAATGATAATTATAAAAAGCGTAAGCACTGGTGGGCACAAACTCTTGCGCTTACGGGTTGTTCTTCAGGACGGGGGGATGATTATCCTTGTCATTGTTATAACGGCATATTTGAACCCGAACATGGAGAAGAAGGGTTCGATTGCGGTGGAACGTGTCCGGACTGTCCGACTCCTAGTTGTTTCAATTGCCTGAAAGACTCCGACGAAGAAGAGATGGATTGCGGTGGGCCCTGTTCGCCTTGTGAGGATGTACCTGTAGAAAGAAGTATAACAAATACGAATCAGCTCCGTCCGGAAACCATGGCTTTTAATAAAATAACAGCAGGCGGCGCTACGACAATAGCATCGGGGAAAACAGTAAGTTTTCTTACGGAAAAAGAAGGTTCAATTGTTTTGCTCCCCGGATTTAAAGCGGAGAATGGTTGTACTTTTACTACGCAAAGGAGAAACCTTTCCGGAAGTGGAAGAATCTGTGGAAAAATTTGCGGTAAATGGTGGACTCCATCTTCTATTAAATATAATGAGGGGCTTTATATTCATGATCTACAATACGCCCACAAAATTGAATATGAAATTTCTACTCTTAATGGTTCTTATTCTAAATCTTATGTAAAAGATATATCACATAATGGGACCGTTTTTTTATGGAATCCCCCTTTTTATCTAGAAAATGTAACATACAGGATTATTTATGATACTTACCATTGCGATGATAGTAAGAGAAGAGGTGGGCGAGATTTTACTGTTATAGGTTATAACGGAGGAAAATCATTAAACGAAGAACCTGGCGAACTTGAAACCCAAGATACATTTTTATCCCCGCCTAATAACATTATGTTTCAAGATGGAAACACTGCTCCAAGTTTTGTAATCATTCCCAACCCCAATCCAGGCACCTTCCAAATAGAATCTAATTTCCCTCTATTCGACATCGCCAACCTCAAAATACTAAACCCGTTGGGCGCTACAGTTTACGAAACCCAAGATCTTACTTCAAACACCATTCAACTACAAACCTCCACTACGGGTACGTATTTTGTGGTTATCATTTTGAAAGATGGGGCGGTGTTAACACGGAAGATGGTAATACAAAAGTGAAAAATAATTCGGAAAGTGATTTTTTTTAATTTTGCCTCGGAAAAATCATTAAAATTATATTCAGATGAAAAAAATAAGTTTTTGTTTGCTTATCATTGTTTTTGCTACAAACTCTTTTTCGCAAAACAATGATACTATACAGACAGTTTCTAACTTTAAACGCCACTCTATTTATGCAGAATTGTTGGGAAACTCGATATTTTATTCTGTAAATTATGACTATTTATTCAGAATTCATAAAGATAATATTAAATTAGCTGTTGGAGCAGGAATCGGTTATTTTCCTCTTACCACTTTTGTTGGGGGAGGTCCTGAAAAGAGACGCTACACATATTTTTATATCACACCTGAAGTAAATTTTTTATTTGGAAAAAAAAAACATTATTTTGAGACAGGAACTTCGCTGATGACTGTAATTGTCAATGACAAATATGTTGAATTTAATCCAAGCGGACGTGTCGGTTACCGTTACCAGCCACAAAAAAGAGGTTTCCTTTTTCGTATTGCATATACGCCAACATTTAGAATGGGGTGGTTAGGTTACTGTTGGTTTGGTGGTTCGTTTGGATATGTTTTTTAGATATAAAAAAAGGCTTCCCTAACAGAAGCCTTCCTTTTTCTAAATGCTGCAAATTAGCCTGAAATAGCATCGCTTGGGCAGCTACTTTCACATGCGCCGCAATCAATGCAACTATCTTCTTCAATGTGATATACATCGCCGGCAACAATAGCATCTACCGGACACTCATCTTTACATGCACCACAAGCTGTGCACAATTCTGGATCAATTTTAAAAGCCATGACTTTTTATTTTTAGTTAATATTTCGGGCGCAAAAATAGAATAATAATCTATCTTTGCGCCCACTTTGCGTTTTTTATTTTTATAATGAAAAAAAAGCTATTTCTTGTTTTTATTGTTTCACTTTATTACTTGTTTGGCAATGCCCAAAGTGAAAATACGGTAACCGTTCTTTATCTATTGCCTTTCCATTTAAATGAAGCTCCGGTAAGACATTCATCATTCAAAAGCAGCGCTGAAATTCATCGGGTAAAACAATTTGAGATGATGGGGTTTTGGTTGGGCGCTAAAATGGCGCTTCAAGAATATGAACATACGGATAAAAAGATAAATGTAATTGTAAGAGATGCTGTTACAGATATAAAAGCTCTAAATAAAATATTAGAAGACTCTGTTTTAATGGCACATGTAAATATGATTATAGGTCCGTTTTACGGCTCACTTTTTCCTATAGCTGCCGAGTTTGCCGAACAACACAATATCGTCATTGTTAACCCTTTTTCCACTCGCTTCGATTTTGTTGAAGGCAATCCGTATGTATATAAATTAATACCGCCTTTTTCAAGTCGCCCTGAAACTATTGCAGAGCTCTTTCTTGCAGATCCTGATGAGTACAGCGTAATTTTGTGGGGTGATTCTGTCAAATCTTTTGAGCTTCAAGCCTATAAGGATTATTTTATAGCGCATAACATTCACTTTAAAGAAGTAAGTAACTTAACTTTACCTAGAAATATAAAAAATAAAAACTTGATCATTGCATTCTTTCAGCAGCCTACCCGGGTAATTCATGGTGTACATACACTCATCAACCGTGAAGAAGAAACGAATGTACTGGTGGTGCCTGAAAAATGGCTTTCTATTTCGGAATTAACGGAAGACTTTTTCAGTATGCCGCATTTATATTTCTTTGCAAATTATTTTGTGGATAACAATTGCAGCAAAATACAGGAGTTCCAATCAGATCATGTTTTCAATTATGGAGCGCCTGCCGAATTAGCTGCCTACTCTTACCAAGGCTATGATATAACCCGCTATTTTATTGATTTATACTTTGCGGATTTTGACCCAAGTGAAGTTCAATTTCAGCCACTTTCTTACCAATTTCAGTGGAGACGAATTTTGGATGGCGGATTGGAGAACAGCAAGGCAAGGTTAATTCGGGTTAAGGATTTGGAGTTGGAAGAAGTGAAATGATTTCATGTAGGGGCAGAAAATTTTCTGCCCCTACAACTACATCCGTTCCGGAACATCAATCCCCAACAACCCCATCGCGTTTTTAATTTTTTTCGCACAATTTTCTGCAATTTGTAACCGTAACGCACGATTTTGCACGTTTTCTTCCTTAAATATAGGTATTTCTTGATAAAAGCGGTTAAACTCTTTTGCCAACTCAAACGTATAATTAGCTATGAGAGCAGGGCTTAGTATCTCAGCAGCGTTTATTAAAATGGCTTCATAATCATAAAGTAGCTTAATAAGCTCTTTTTCGGGTTCGCTAAGCGTAGAGTCTGCAGGGAAAGACACATTTTGGTATTCTATTGCGTTTTCTTCCGCTTTTCTCAACAACGATTTTATCCGCGCATGTGTGTATTGGATAAAAGGCGCAGTGTTCCCATTAAAATCAATAGACTCTTCAGGGTTAAAGAGCATATTTTTCTTGGGATCTACTTTGAGGATGAAGTATTTTAATGCGCCCAAACCCAGCATTTCATACAACTCTTGAGCTTCTTTTTCTTCAAAGTTAAATTTACCTAACGCTTCCGAAGTAGTTTTGGCTTCTTGAAACATCGCTTCCATCAAATCATCTGCGTCCACTACTGTTCCTTCTCTTGACTTCATCTTCCCAAAAGGCAATTCTACCATGCCATAAGACAAATGTTCAATGTTTTTGCCGAAACTTTTATGCAATTTTTTATCCAAAATGAGCTTTAATACGTCAAAATGGTAATTTTGTTCGTTGCCTACCACATAAATCATTTTTTCCGGATGATATTCATCGTAACGCAACTGTGCGGTTCCTAAATCTTGTGTGATATATACTGAAGTACCATCGGAGCGCAGGAGCAGTTTTTCATCTAATCCTTCGTTAGATAAATCTACCCATACCGAACTGTCCGGTTTTTGGTAAAATGCACCCGATTTTAGACCTTCTTCTACAATCTGTTTTCCCAACAAATAAGTATTTGATTCGTAATATATTTTATCAAAATGTATGCCGAGACGTTTGTAGGTTTTTTCAAATCCTTCATAGACCCAGGCATTCATTTGCGCCCAAACTTTTCTTATTTCGGCGTTATTTTCTTCCCATTTTCGTAGCATTTCTTGCGCTTCGTGCAACAATTGCGACTTTTTTTGCGCTTCTTCTTCCGAAAAACCTTGCGAAACCAATTCTGCAATCTCTTTTTTTAACTCTTTGTCGAAAATTACATAATATTTCCCTACTAAATGATCTCCTTTTATGCCGGCGTTTTCCGGTGTTTCGTTATTTCCGAATTTTTGCCATGCCAACATGGATTTGCAGATGTGAATACCACGGTCATTCACTAAATTTACACGTACCACTTGATTTCCACAAGCTTCGAGGATGTTGGCTACAGCATTGCCTAAGAGGTTGTTGCGAACATGCCCCAAGTGCAAAGGTTTGTTAGTGTTGGGGGAGGAATATTCGATCATATATAAACTACCCCGTTTTTCTGAGGCGGTGTGCGGTATGCGGTGTGCGGTGTGCGTACCGCGTACCTCATACCGCATACCGCATACCACATCCAACCAAACCTCATCCTGCAACGAAATATTCAAAAACCCTTTAATAACATTGAAGTTTTTGACAAAATCGGAATGTTTTTCTGCTAATTTCTCGCCAATTTCCGCACCTAATTGATCGGGAGATTTGCGCACGGCTTTTACGTAAGGAAAAACTACAAAGGTATAATCGCCCTCAAACTCTTTTTTTGTTTTTTGTATGAGACCGCTGCCAATTTCTACTTCATATTCATATAGTTCAAACAGAATATTTTGAATAAAAGTAGCTAAACATTGTTGTAAAGTCATGTTAAGTTTTTTTAGTATTGTAATGATTCAAAAATTTCAAAAAGCTCATCAAGAGGGAATTGACGAGCTACAATTTTATGTTGTTTATCAATAATGAAAATAGCAGGTGTGTCATCAAAATTAAAAAACTCTATGGCATCGTAATTAGGTTCAGCTATCGCATAACTGGTGTTAAACCAATCTAAATGATGTTCGTTGATAAACGCAATCCATCTATCGTAATCTTCTGTAACAGAGCATGCAATTACTTCAAAATTATAAACATCGTGGTATTTTGAATAGAAGTCGAAAAAATTCGGAGTATATTCAAGACAGTGGTCGCAATCGGGATCCCAAAACCAAAGAACAGTATACTTTGAAGTCATGTCCGCAGTAGAAATTACGTGGCGGTCTTTCATATAAGATTCAAAAACAGGCACAGTTTGCCCTACTAAAGTTCTCCTTTTTCTATCTGCAATTCGTTTAAAAACACTGACTTCAGAGTCCGATATAAATTCGGAGTCTGTTAATTTTGAAACGTAATTATCTACAAGATAAACAAATACCGGATCAAATTTCGGATCAAGATTCATGTATAAATGAATTAGTTTTTTAAGATAGAAATCCCGCACGTCTAATTGTTCCGGTGTAGGTTTTTCATCTAACATACGATTGAACAGATTACCAATACTTTCAATTACATTTTCTGCAGTTTGCGGATAAAGCGCTTCAACAAAAAAATCTCTTAAATCAATATTTAAAGGCGTACGCATCAATCGGATGTCTCTAAAATCGACATTATCATAAAAATGATTTATTATATATTGATAATATTTCTGCGCGGCACCTTCTCTTCCTTCGTGACTACCCCAAAAAAATTCCGGAATACTCACCGGAATATATTGGGCAAGTACGAATTTGCCTAACAATGATTCCGGAGCGGTCTCGTGGTAAAAACGCAGATCATTTTCTGCCAAAAGATCTTTTTTAAATTGCTGAAAAACAACATTCTCATCAGAATTTATAAATATAAATCCACTTTCGGTTTCTACTATGGAAAACTTTCGTGTTTGATCAATGATAAATTCAACTAAAACAGTTCCGTTTTGCGATTGGATGGTATAAAAACCGGCAGGTAGAATTTGTTTGGCATTTTTAAAAAGATACTGCTTTTTTTCAAATTTTGCACTATCAACTACCCAGGTTTGATTACCATAAATACCTGTTAAGTAAAGATATTTATCATTCACATTTAGCGGTTTAAAACGAATTTCATAACCTTTAATCGAAGTTTGAGCAAAAGAAACAAGAGGCAAAAAAACAACGCTTAATAAAAAAAGAAAGCGAGAAAAGTGGCGTATATTCTTCATTTTGTATTATTTTGCGGCGAATTAACAATTTTTTCTTACACGGTGGAACGTTATTTTTCCTATAAAAATTATTTGATAAAGCAGTTTGGAGCAAGAATGCAAAAACTTACAATAGATGCAGGTTTTACATGTCCCAACCGCGATGGATTTATTGGATTACACGGTTGCACGTATTGCGATAATCAGGCGTTTAATCCATCTTATTGTATGCCTAAAAAATCTGTGTTACAGCAATTGGAGGAAGGAATAGAATTTCATAAAAACAGGTATCGCAGGGCGGAAGGATATTTGGCTTATTTTCAGGCTTATTCTAATACTTATGCTTCAATAGAAAAATTGAAAGGAATTTATCAATCTGCCATCGAGCACCCTTTGATTAAAGGCATTGTAATTGGTACGCGTCCTGATTGCTTAGAAGACGAAAAGTTAGATTTTTTTGCAGAATTAGCGCAAAAAATGTTTGTTTCTATCGAAATCGGTATAGAGTCTATTCATGATGAAACGTTGCACAGAATAAATAGAGGGCACGATTTTCAATGTGCGGTAGATGCTCTGCAAAGAATAAGTGCACGAAATATTCATGCAGGTGCGCATTTTATTTTCGGATTGCCGGAAGAAAATCCCGAAATGTGGTTAAAAGATGTCGAAATCATCAATAAATTGCCATTAAATAGCATAAAATTTCACCAATTGCAAATTATTAAAGGCACTCAAATGGAAAAGGAATATTTGGCAAATTCAAAACCGTTTTTCGCTTTTACTATGGATAGTTATATAGAATTTATTGTTGATTTTGCAGAAAGATTGAATCCAAATTTTGCAATTGAGCGATTTGCCGGTGAGGTTCCACCACGATTTTTAACGGTGAATCATTGGGGAACGATTCGTTATGATATTGTTTTACAGAAAATTATAAAAGAGTTAAAAAAACGTGATACTTGGCAAGGAATGCGCTACCTGTATAGCTGAAAAAAAATAATACTTTTGTCCTGCCAATCCGATAACATTGGGTATTTATGCAAAAACACCACCTTTCACAACAACAGCAACTGAAGCAAACCGCAGCGCAAACCGTGCAGTTGATGCGTTTGGTAGAACTTTCGACCACCAACTTAGAACAGGAGATTTTAAAGGAAGTAGAAGAAAATCCGGCGTTAGAGATTGAAAATGATGTTGAAATTCAAGAACAAGACTCGCTTGAACCGGAATTAAAACACAGCCTTGAAGATTTTGAAGATTTTTACGATAACGATGAGTATGATAGCTATAATGATTATCGGATACAAGAAAACAACCGCTCGAAAGATGATATTTATTTCTCTCCTACTACTTCTTACAGCACCTCTTTTCAGGAAAATTTATTACAACAACTTCAGGAGTTTGCACTTTCGGAAAAAGATACTTTAATTGCAGAGTATATTATAGGATGCTTAGATGAAACCGGATATTTGTTGGTTGACACTCAAAATATTGTAATGGATTTTCTGTTGACTTACAATTTGCAAATTACAAATGAAGAAGTGGAAAAAATACTAAAGACCGTAATTCAACAATTTGAACCTGTAGGTGTTGGCGCAAGGAATATTCAAGAATGTTTAATCTTGCAACTTCATTTGAAAGAAGAAACCTCAACAGTTACGTTAGCTAAAAAAATTCTAAACGAACATTTTGATGCTTTTACTAAAAAACAATATGAAAAATTGCAGAACTTGCTCTATGTGAATAGCGAAACTTTAAAAAATGCTATTAACGAAATTCTAAAACTTCACCCCTACCCTATTTTTGCTTCGGCGGCGTTGGAAAATAGATCTACACAAATTACCCCTGATTTTATCATTACTATTGAAGAAGGCGAACTTATTTTGAGCTTAAATAACAATCATATTCCTAAACTAAAAGTAAATCAAGAATTTAGAAATCAGTTTTCGTTACATCATCCTCATTTGAGTGAAGAAAAAAAATTAGAAGCAGAACAGTTTATCAAAGAAAATGTGGCACAAGCAAAAAGTTTTATCGGAAGTTTAAATTTGCGGGAGTTGGTGCTTTTCAACACGATGTACGCTATTATGGATAAACAGCGCGCCTACTTTCTTTCAGGAGATGATAAAGATTTGAAGCCTATGATACTGAAAGACATAGCCACAACGGTAAATTTGGATATTTCCACCATTTCAAGAGTTTCAAACAACAAGTATGTGCAAACACCCTTCGGCACCATTTCTTTAAAACATCTATTTTCAGAATCTATTGGAAATGAGGATGTTTCTTCTAAGGAGGTAAAATCTATCATTACTGAACTTATAAAAACTGAAAATAAAGCGAAGCCTCTCACTGACGATGAGTTATGCAGCAAATTGAAGGAGAAAGGATACGAAATTGCGCGTCGCACCATAGCCAAATACCGTGAGCAGTTGAACATTCCGGTGGCGAGGCTGAGGAAGGAGATTTGAGAATTTTGAATTATGAATTATGAATTTTGAATTGGAAACTTTTTAATTCAAAATTCATAATTCAAAATTTAAAATAAATTAAAACCCCTGCGCTTTTAATTCAAACTGTCGGTTATCATTAGTAATAATGTGCCTTCCGGAAGATTCCGGAGTCATATAGCCAATGACGCTTATCTCTTTAATTTCCTTTATTTTTTCGAAATCTTCTTGTTTAATGGTAAATAAAAGCTCATAATCTTCGCCGCCGTTTAGGGCGATGGTAGTGGCTACGATTCCCAGTTCTTTCAATTTATCGAAAGTTAATATATCAATAGGTAATTTTTCTTCGAAAATGGTGCAACCCAATTTCGAGGCGTTGCAGAGGTGGATTAAACCGGTTGCCAAACCATCCGTTAAATTGATCATTGATGTGGGTTGTAGGGGCGCAAAATTTTGCGCCCTAACATCGCGCAACCCCCACGCCGGCGGTTCCGGTTTCAAGTAACGTTCCAACAAATAATCTACGCCGATAAAATCGGGTTGTTGGGTGGGGTCGGCTTGGAAAACCTTTTTCTCTCTTTCTAATAAAATAAGACCGGTGTAGGCGCTGCCCAAATCGCCGGTTACACAAATCAGTTCGTTTTCTTTGGCGCCGCTTATGCCAACTTTTTGTTCCGGCGCTACTTCGCCCAGCATGCTTGTAGCAATAGTGAGTCCCAGCACACTCGGCTTAAAATCTAACCCCATGAGATCAATCTTAAATTTGGAACAACAAAACATAATTCCGCTCATCAATTCGTCAATTGCTTCTTCGGCAAAACGATTGGAAAGCGCCATATTGATACGTACTTGCGTGGGCGTAGCATTCATGGCGAGGATGTTCATCGTGGATGCCACAATTATTTTGTATCCTAAATGCTTTAAAGGGAAATAGGAAAGATCAAAATCAACGTGTTCCGTAAATAATGCTGAGGAAAATATTGTATTATTGTTATAATCAATAAATTGCGAATATTTTTCGAGCAATTTATATTTGGCTAACGGGGTTTCTTTTTCAGGTATGTCGCTCATAATCATCTTTATTTTTAAAATAGCATGCAAAGAAACATAAAAAACCTTATTTTTTCTGCACTAAAAAGTAAAATTCTGCCAAAAAACAAATTAAAATGTCAAACATTTAAAAAAAAAATATATTTTTGCACGCTAATTAAAAAACAAACAAACCTTAATTTATTAACCAAATTTATTTATTATGAAAAAAATGTTATTTGTTTTAGGATTATTCCTATCATGCGCATTTTTGTATGCGCAACAGGCTAGCCTCACCGATATGGCACAGCCAACCCACAAACAAACTGTGTTGAAACAAGCTTCAACCGGAGATGTAGTGTACCCGAATAGTGCACGTTTGCAAGCAAACCCGCACTCTGCAACCGAAAAAGCTGAAGCTATATTATCAGCTGCTAGAAGCCAGCAATCTGCTCCTGCTTCAAAAAATGTTATCTTCTCAGAAGGATTTGAGTCAGGAAGTGAACCAGCTGGTTGGTTTTTTTGGAAATCAGGATCCGGCAGAGCGTGGGAAATGGTTGATGGTTTGTATAATGGATCAGTTCAAGTTGTATGGCCAAACAGTGGAAACTACTTTGCAACAAATCTTTGGGCGCAGAACGCAGGTCCTCGTAATGCATGGATGATCAGTACCGGCTTTACGCTTACTGCAGGCACTCAATACACCATCAGCTTTTACTTGGGATTGGCAGGTTTTCAGAACGAGCGCGACAAACTAAAAGTATGCTTGGGCAATGCTCAAACTGTTGCCGGTATGGAAGCTGGTACTACACTTTATAACAACCCCGGCACTTCCGCCGTTCCTACTTGGACTAAGATGGAGTTTACTTATACTCCCACCACAACCGGTACTTTTTATCTTGGATTCCACGCTTTTTCAGATTATAATTGGGGCAATGACATCAATATTGACGATATTCTAATCACAGGTGGCGGTACTAATCCGACGGATTGCGATCCTGCAACAAATTTGAACGTTACTTATGCTACCGATTGTAGCAAAGCGACTTTAACATGGAATGCACCGACAAAAAGTAGAAATACTGTTTTGTGGGATAATACTAACATCCATGGTTCTTTAACAACCAGCGGATATCATTCCGTTGTTTGGTCTGATGGTGATATTGTTCAAGCTGATGATTTTGATGTTACCGAATCATGGAAGATTACTCAAATTACATCCAGATCATTTGTAAATGCCGGTACCGGAGGCATCCCGCCAGCTGCAAATCCAACTTCCTTTGGTATTAAATTTTATGCCGATAACGGTGGAAAACCCGGTACGGAACTATATTCGAAAACTATAGCAGGAGGAGCCGCAGTAGTGGGAGATCCTTTTACTGTAACATTACCCGAAGCATTTGAAATTCACACAGCCGGAAAATACTGGGTGAGTATTTATGGCATATATACAACTGCCGGTGCTACTAATAATGTTTATCGTGTATATATTGGAGATATTGAAAAAGGCGCTTCTGTACATATAAAAGGTTCTTTATTGGATGGATATACTGACTGGGTAATCCCAGGAACGTATGCTCCGGGACTTGCTCCTATGAAATCAATGAACTTCTTATTAAGAGGAGAGATATTGAGTACTAATCCTGGTGATTATGCATATAATGTTTACAGAAATGACGTTAAGATTGCTGGCCCTATCTCGACAACCACTTACGATGATCTTACCTTTACTTCAACCGAAGCATACACTTGGAAAGTTACTGTTGTATGCGAAGAAGGCGGCGAATCTGCACCGGCAACCAAAGCTATGGAGCCTTGTGAGATAGAAGCAGGTGATTGTAACTCTCCAACTAATTTAGTAGTTACTTATGCAGACGCTTGTAGTAAAGCTAACTTAACATGGAGCGCTCCGTCAGCTAAATCAGGTATTTTTGATGGTGCGGAAGATCATCCGAACTTTGCTCAAAATTCTCCCGGAACTGTAGGCTGGACATACTATGAAAATGGATCTCCTACTTACGGATTTCAAAATTATGAATTCCCCGGCGATTATGAAAATTTTGCATATATCGTATTTAATCCAAGTGCAACATTTCCGTCTATGGCTGGCGAGGCAGACATTCAACCTCGTACCGGTCAAAAATTCTTCGGATGTTTTGCTACTGTACCTCCATCGCAGGGTGGTATTCAACCAAATAACCATTGGATGGTTTCTCCTCAGCTTAATGCCGATGGCGAATTTACTTTCAGTTTTTGGGCAAAAACATTCACATCTCTATATCCGTTAGAAAGAATGAGAGTTCGTTATTCTACTACAAACAATGCACAAGCAAGTTTCACTAACTACTTAGCAGGTTCAGCAACAACACATGTAACCGTACCGGCTACTTGGACACAGTATACATATACAGTTCCTGCTAATGCCAAATACGTAGCTATTCAATGTGTATCTAATGACGCTTTCGTATTTATGGTAGATGATATTACAATTAATGTTGGTGGCAGTACTACCAATTATACTTATAATGTTTATAGAGATGGCGTTCAAATAGGCACTTCAACTACAACTTCTTATACCGATACAGATTTTGACCCGACTGTAGGGCATACTTGGTCTGTTAGAGTAGCATGTGAAGAAGGTGGCGTGTCTGCACCGGCATCTAAAACAATGGATCCTTGCGACAATTTGGAGTGTTTACCCGCAACTGGCGTAACCGCTAACCATGTAGCCGGTGGTATCCGCGTATGTTGGACTTTACCTGCTGCAAAACCTGAGATTACTATTACTCAAAGCAACAATCCCGGAACAGGTGTTATTGGTTCAAGTGGTTCGTTAAGTTTTGGTGTGTATAACCGCTTCAGACCTGAAGATTTAGTAGCTGTTAACGGTGGAGAACTCACTAAATTTGTCTTTATCCCTGGTATGGGAGACACTCAAGGAGGAATACCTCGCCACAATTATACTATAAGAATTTATAAAGGCGGAACATGGGGACCTAATGCCAGTGATCGTAGTCTTGGTACATTAATTTTCTCACAAGCATTGGATAATGATCAATTAGATTTTGACTCCGGTGATGATAATATCATTATATTAAACGAGCCGGTAATCATTGATGCAACTCAAGAACTGTGGATTGGTTACTGGTGTCAAGCAACTTCACCAGGAGGATATCCTGCGTTAACTGACGTGGGACCAAGAAAAAGCGGTCTCGGTGATGTTATGCATTACAATGGATTGACAACGCTTTATGATGTACTACCCAGCTCTCCTTACAATTGGTACATGCAAGGTAAAGTACAATTATCTATACCTACCGTAAACATTTACTTCAATGACACTAAAATAGCTTCTGCAATTGAAGGCACTTGCTGGCAACATAGCAATCCTCCTTCTCCGGCTAACGTTCCATATCCTTGGTGTTACCAAGTAGAGGTAAATTGTGTAAATGGCTCTACTTCTCCTAAAACAGAATGTTACGACTATGTTAGCATTAACGAAGCAGTAAAAACAGGATTCTCAATTGCTCCTAATCCGGCAACAAACAGTATCACTATTTCTGCAGATAATAATTTCCACACTATTGAAATAGTTAGCTTCTTAGGCCAAACTGTTGTTGCACAACCTAATGCAGGTAATGCAGCAACTTTAGACGTATCTAATCTAACCAATGGTGTTTACTTCGTTCGCATTATTTCCGAAAATGGAACAAGCGTTAAGAAATTTGTAAAACAATAATACAAAATCCGTAGGGACAATTGTCCCTACATAGCTAAAGGCTCCCCAAAGAGGGGAGCCTTTTTTTATAATTAAATGAAATGACAAAAAAAACGCTACCTTTGCAACTTTATTCAAAAACCATAGCGTAAATGCTTCACAAAATAATAAACACAATAGGAACGAGGGGAATTTCCGCCCTGCTCACTTTTCTCATTACGGTTATTATTTCCCAAGCTTTGGGAGCCGCAGGCAAAGGGGAACAAGCCATATTGCTCACAACCATCGCTTTTGTGCTAATTTTCTCGGATATTGTAAGTGGCAAAACATTAGTTTACCTAACACCCATACATGCTTTCTCCGCCTTATTTCTTCCCTCTTACCTTTGGTCGTTATTGGTGGGAATGTTCGCGTGGGGCATCTTGCTTTTTTTACCTTTAGAAATAGATAGAAATCTATTAGTTCATGTGAGTATTTTAGCCGTCATTGCTTCGTGGAATGGTGTGAATATTGCCATTTTAATGGGCAAAGAGAAGATTAAAACAGTGAATTGGATTAGTTTGCTGCATCCGCTTATGATGTGCATTGTTTTAGGTGTATTTTATGTGCTTTTGAGATCTAAAACACTATATCCTTATATATTCGCGCTGTATGTTGCCTATATCGTTTGTTGGGCTTTAGGGCTACTGGCATTGCGCAAAGAGTTACGCACGTTCAGCTTTTTCCAATCTATTCAGTATAAGCCCGCCATAAAAAGCCTGTTTCATTACGGATTTTTAAATCAAGCCACTTATTTCGTCAGTTTTTTAAATTTAAGACTTAGTTATTATTTATTGGAAGCCTATTTCGATTTTCAAAAAGTAGGTATTTTTTCCAACGCCATAGTTTTAACGGAAGCGATATGGCTGATTAGCGGCAGCGTGGCTGTGGTGCAATATGCACGAATTGCCAATACGAATGACGGACCATACGCTCAAAACATTACATTAAGATTAGCAAAAGCCTGTGGCATATTATCCTTGGGTGCGCTTGTGATTTTGTCGCTTCTCCCCTCTTCCGTTTATGTTTTAATTTTTAGATTTGAAGATTTTAGTGCACTACCCCAAATTATTCGTTTATTAGCGCCCGGAGTATTGTTTTTCTCTATATGCCTGATATTTGGGCATTATTTCTCAGGAATAGGTAAATATCACCGAACGTTGCTTTGCGCATCTGTAGGTCTGCTATTTACCTTAGCACTAAGTTTCATCCTCATTCCGCGAATGGATGTATACGGCGCAGCTATTACCACCTCCATCTCTTTCATGGCATCCACCATCACAGCGGTCATTATCTTTTTCCGCACTTCGAAAATACCGGTTTCAAAAATTTGGATAACGAAACAAGACATAAAGGAGTTTTATGCCGATTTGCAAGGTTATATTAAAAAATTACGAAAATGAAAATCCACTTCATCGCCATAGGCGGCAGCGCCATGCACAACTTAGCGTTGGCGCTCCACAATAAAGGATACCAAATTACCGGATCGGATGATGTGATCTTTGATCCTGCGAAAAGTCGATTAGATAAAGTTGGACTTCTACCTGAGGAAATAGGTTGGTTTCCTGAAAAAATCAACACAGATTTAGATGTCGTTATTTTGGGAATGCACGCCCGTATAGATAACCCTGAATTGCTGAAGGCAAAAGAATTAGGAATTAAAATTTATTCCTATCCGGAATTTTTATATGAACAGAGCAAAAATAAAACGCGTATTGTAGTGGGTGGAAGTCACGGAAAAACGACGATAACCGCCATGATTATCCACGTGCTACAACATCTGAACATCGATTGCGATTACATGGTGGGCGCGCAATTGGAAGGCTTTGATATTATGGTGAAACTTTCCAACGAAGCTGAAATTATAGTTATTGAAGGCGATGAATATTTGACTTCACCTATAGACAGACGTCCTAAATTTCATGTGTATCAACCTACCATAGGAATTATTAGTGGAATTGCGTGGGATCACATCAATGTTTTTCCTACTTTTGAGTTTTATGTAGATCAATTTAAAATCTTTGCAGAGATGATTCCGGAAAACGGATCTTATATTTATTGTAAAGATGATATTGTGTTGCAAGAGATGAGCGATGATGCAGACATTCGCGCTACTAAGATTGCATATAGTGTACATCCGCATCGCATCGAAAACGGTATTACTTTCTTGCAAACTTCATTTGGAGAAATTCCGTTGCAAGTTTTTGGAAAGCACAATCTTACTAATATCAATGCAGCACGTTTGGCTTGCAATGCTATTGGGGTTACCGATGAGCAGTTTTACTATGCAATTCAAACATTTAAAGGTGCAAGCAATCGTTTGGAGTTATTGCGCAAAAATGAAACTTGCACTATTTTTAAAGATTTTGCACATTCTCCTTCCAAATTAAAAGCAACGGTAGAGGCATTAAAAGAGCAATTCCCGCATCGTAAACTTATTGCTTGTATGGAACTGCACACATTCAGCAGCTTAACGGAAAAGTTTTTAGAACAATATGCCGGCGCTATGGATCACGCCGATGTGGGCATTATTTTCTTTAGCCCCGAAACGGTGGCTCATAAAAAATTACCGCCCATTACCACAGAAATGATTTTCAATGCATTTCAACGCAGCGACTTGGAGGTTTATCATACACCAAAACAATTAGAAGAAAGAATGCTAACGATGAGCAACATCGATACGGTATTCGCCTTTATGTCTTCGGGAAATTTTGGCGGCTTAAATCTTCAGCAGCTTGCCGACAAGCTGTTGTTTTAATCTATTGTATCTTACGAAGAATCCTATCCTTAATAAAAATTTTCACAACACCCCAATTTTTTTAACCTGAAAAATGGCGAAACAGTAAGATATATTAAAAAAAATGATTTTTTTGCATATCTTGAGTTCAGGTATTAAAAAAATAGTAATTAAAACAGATATGCGCAATTCAAAAATAAAAACCCAAACCGCTTTCTGCCTTCTGCTTTCCGTCTTCTCCCTTCTCCTTTTTCCTTTCTCCCTTTTCGCGCAACAACCGATTATCGACATTGACGAAAACACCCAAAACCGAATCATGGCTACTCCTGTTCAAAACTGCGATTTGAATGCCCATATCAATGTAAATCAAATTACAATCATTGAAAACAATAACCGAATTCCGGCTTATGGATTGTACCAAAATGAATGGGACACCTTATACATCAGAAGTAAAAAATTAGAGATCCCTTTTTTCGATAATCAGTTAAAAATTATGCTGATACAAGAAGGAAATACGCCGTTTGCATTTCCCATTTCCGGCGTTATTTCTACAGGTTTTGT
The DNA here is from genome assembly GCA_009786185.1 of Bacteroidota bacterium. GTDB lineage: Bacteria > Bacteroidota > Bacteroidia > Bacteroidales > WCHB1-69 > WRNX01. The sequence goes on along the minus strand of WQTS01000101.1, from coordinate 1,644 downwards.
AAAAAATAGAAACAGACAACATACAGGCGTTGATTTCTCCGTTCAAAAAAACGAACCGGTGGTGGCTGCTTTTGACGGCGTAGTGCGCATCGTTAAGAAATTTGAAGAATACGGTAACACAGTAGTTATCAGACATTACAACGGTTTAGAGACCTTATACGCCCTACTCGACAACGTAAATGTAATAACAGGACAAAAAGTAAATGCCGGCGATCTTATCGGTTATGTAGGCAATAAAAGAAAAGTGCTGCATTTTGAAACACGTTTCCTAAACGAATTTTTCAACCCTGAAAAAGTGATTAATTTTTCGGAAAGAAAACTACAAAATAATATGTTGACGCTTACTCCAAGCGACTTCATCTCTGTTCCTTTAGTAAATGTAACGCCGGTTGTAAAACAGGAGGAAAGGGAGAAAGGAGAAAAGGAGAAAGGAGAAAGGAAGGGAGAAGAGGTAGGGAAAACATTGCCGGAGTCTTCTAAAACAACACCGGTGTACCACACGGTGCAAAAAGGAGAAACCATTTATAGAATAACTGTAAAGTACGGTATCACTGAACAGCAACTCAGATCGTTGAACAAAATTAAAGGTGATAAAATTGAAATAGGACAAAAATTAAGAATACGATAATATGGAAGAAAAATATGTGCGCCCTTCGTGGGATGAATATTTTATGGAAATTGCGCATACGGTGAGCAAGCGTGCCACCTGCGGCAGAGGAAGAAGTGGTTGTGTAATTGTGCGCGACAAGCAAATTTTGGTCACCGGCTATGTAGGCTCGCCAAACGGACTGCCGCATTGCGACGAAGTGGGACACCAAATGAAAAAGATGTTGCATGAAGATGGTAGCATTAGCGAACATTGCGTGCGCACCGTGCACGCCGAACAAAACGCCATTTGCCAAGCCGCAAAACTCGGTATTGCTTTGGAAGGAAGCACCTTATATTGCAGAATGACACCTTGCCGAGTATGCGCCATGCTCATCATCAATTGTGGAATTAAACGTGTGGTATGTGAAAAAAAGTACCATGCCGGAACGGAATCGGAAGAGATGTTTGCTAAAGCCGGGGTGCAGTTGGAGTTTTTTTCGGAAGAGGTTTTGAAGTATAGCAAATAAAAAACCGGCGCAACTGTTTTAGAAATTAAAAAAACAGATATGAATCTTGAAGAACTACGAAATCATTGCCTTGCCATAAAAAATGTAGAGGAATGCTCCCCTTTTGGAGATGACGTGGTGGTGTATAAGATTATGAATAAAATGTTTGCATACTTTCCTCTGAATCCAAAAGAGAACGAACATTTTATTGTTATGAAATGCGATCCCGAAAAAACAATAGAATTAAGAGAAAGATACGAGGGCATTACAAAAGGATATTACGCAGGCAACACTTTGATGTGGAATTCTGTTTATATTCAGAAAGATGTACCTGATAAATTAATTGTAGAATTAATAGAGCATTCGGTAGAAGAAGTGGTAAAGAAACTTTCAAAGGATAAGCAAAAGGAGTATCGAGATATGTTGTAAAAATTGCCTGTCGTCCATCTTTTCAATGCACCGAACGCCGAAGGCGTTAAATGTGAATAACCCCGTGCAAGCCGAAGGCGCAGCTCGGGGTAGTACGAAGCCCCACACAACCTCAGCGCGC
>WQTS01000100.1 GCA_009786185.1 Bacteroidota bacterium | reverse complement strand
GAGCGGGAGCGAGCACGGGAGCGACAGCGAACCCCGTAACCACGCGACCCGAGCGTGTGGTGGCAGGGGCGTTGCGCGCAACGCCCGCACGGTGGGAAAGCGAGTGGGCACGCCCAAATAAATAAAATAAAAACCTTACATGCCCTCAAAAATAACCATAGCTCTATTGCATTTGAAAACTTTACCTATTTTTGCACATTGAAAAAAAGGATATGCCCAGACTTTCTGAATTTTATGGAATTATTATTTTGATGAATTTCCGCGACCATGAGCCGGGGCATTTTCACGTTTGGTATGGAGACTATCGTGCGATTATTACAATTGATGATGGGCTTGTTAAGGGGGAAATGCCGGCACGAGCATTGCGAATGGTTTTAGAATGGATGGACAAACACAAAGATGAATTAGCAAAAAACTGGATGCTTGCAAAACAAGGACTCCCTTTAGAAAAAATAGAACCGTTAAAATAGTGAATATGTTTTTAGAAGTTGTTAAAGCGCAGTATATTAATAATTATAAAATCCATTTGATTTTTAATAATCAGGTAGAAAAAACAGTGGATTTGAAAGATCAATTAGTAGGTAAGGTTTTTGAACCTTTAAAAGAGATTCAGTTCTTTAAAAACTTTTCCATTCCTTATAATACGATAGAATGGGCAAATGGAGCAGATTTTGCCCCCGAATTTTTGTACGAATTACCGGACAGTAATTAAATTTACATTCATATACAAAACCAACATATTTTTATGAAAGAGACCAAATTTAAAAAGTTACACGAAGAAAAAGGCGCAAAAATGGTAGAATTTGCAGGTTTTTGCTTGCCTATTCAGTTTGAAGGATTGGTAGCGGAACATTTGCACGTGCGCAGCAAAGTGGGCGTTTTCGATGTTTCTCACATGGGCGAATTTACGGTGAAAGGACCGCAAGCGCTTCCCTTACTACAATATATTACCTCTAATGATGTGACGGCGCTAACTCCCGGAAAGGTGCAATATTCCTGCTTTCCAAACGGAAACGGCGGAATTGTGGATGACTTTTTAGTGTATTGTTTGGCAGAAAACGATTACTTATTAGTGGTTAACGCTGCAAATATTGACAAAGATTGGGCATGGGTAACCGAACAAAACAAAAAATTTGGCGCCGAGATAAAAAATATCTCAGATGAAATATCGCAATTAGCCGTACAAGGTCCGTTGGCGCTGAAAGCCATGCAAAAATTGACCGATACGCCGGTGGAAGATATGGAATATTATACCGTGAAAACATTGACTTTTGCCGGAGTTCCCAATGTAATTTTCTCTACTACAGGTTACACCGGCTCCGGTGGCTGCGAAATTTATATGAAAAACGAAGATGCTGAAAAAATTTGGAACGCCGTGTTTGAAGCCGGTGCAGCATTTGATATTAAACCTATCGGGTTAGCAGCCCGCGATACCTTGCGCTTAGAGATGGGATTCTGTTTATACGGACACGAAATTGATGACACCATTACCCCGATTGAAGCCGGTTTAGCTTGGATTACCAAATTTGTTGATCATAAAGATTTTATTGACAAAGATAGAATGTTGAAAATGAAGGAGGAAGGCTTGAAACGCAAGATGGTGGGCTTTGAAATGATAGACCGCGGCATTCCACGCCAAGATTATGAAGTGTGCGATGCGGAAGGCAATGTAATTGGCTTGGTGCGTTCGGGAACACAAGGGCCTTCGATAAATAAAGCTATCGGAACTGCTTGGATTAAAACGGAATTTAGCAAAATTGGCACGGAAATTTTTATCAAAGTGCGCGATAAACTGTTGAAGGCGGTGATTGTTAAAATGCCGTTTTATAAAGGGTAACAATAATCGTAGAGGCGTTGCGCGCAATGCCCCTACAAAACAAAAAACTGATGACAAATTCTCTCATTCGAAATTTACGATTCGTTCCCAGTGTGGTAATTCTGGGAATAGATTTGTGCATTGTCTTCTTTGCAACAATGCTGGCCATCTTTTTTAGAGACAGTTACTCCGAAATTGCTCATGCATCTATCATTACTTTTTCTCCTATAATACCCATTACGATTTTGGGAGTTAGGATATTATTCTTTCTTCTTTTTAAAATTCCGAAAATTGTAGTACGTTATACCAATTCAAAAGATACATTAAAAATATTTTTGGCTACGTTTTTAGGAACGGTTGTCTTGTTTTTGTTGAGCTATTTGCTTTGGATGCTGAACTTTAACCCAAACCGTTTCATCCCGATTTCTATCATTGGAATGGAGTTTTTTATTACGACCACTTTAATGGTAGCCTATCGTTTTGGTTTTAAAGCCTATTTTTTAGAAACAACGAATCCTACAAAGTTAAAGAAGAATATTGTAATTATTGGCGCCGGCGCCAGTGGCATTACCACAAAAAGAGCGTTGGATAGAGACGCGGTAAGCAAGTACAATGTGCTTTCATTTTTTGATGACGACCCAAAAAAAATAGGAATGCAGCTGGAAAGTTTGCCCATTCACGCCCTTTCGCAATTAGATGAATATTTTTCTGAAAATGACATCTCTTTCCTTATTATATCTATTCAAAATCTTCCGGCGCATAAAAAAAATCAAATTACGGAAATTGCACTGAAGTATAATGTTAAAGTATTGGTTGTGCCGCCAATAACAAATTGGATTAACGGCGAATTAAGTTTCAAACAGATTAAAAAAATAAAAATTGAAGAGCTTTTGGAACGTGATGTGATTGATATTGATAAATCGTTGATTAGTAAAGATATTATTGATAAAACTATCTTAATAACCGGAGCTGCCGGATCTATTGGGAGTGAAATTGTGCGACAATTATTAAAGTTCGACTTCAAAAAACTTATTTTGTTAGACAACTCTGAAACGCCGGTTTTCTTTTTACAACAAGAATTAAATAGCAAAAAATTGGCAAAAAATATTGAAATCGTACTCGCAGATATTACCGATAGAGTTAAAATGGAAGAGGTTATGGCATTTTACAAACCTGATGCCGTATATCACGCGGCTGCCTATAAACACGTGCAGCTTATGGAAGAGAATGTGCGCGCCGCCATTAAAAATAATGTGGAAGGCACGAAAATTTTGGCAGACTTGGCAGTGCAACACGGTGTTAAAAAGTTTGTGATGATCTCTACCGATAAAGCGGTAAATCCTACCGGCGTGATGGGCGCCTCGAAACGGATTGCCGAAATTTATGTACAGGCGCTAAATTATGCTCAAGAAACTACGAAATTTGTAACTACGCGCTTCGGAAATGTTTTAGCTTCAAATGGTTCTGCTATTCATATATTTAAGGAACAAATTGAAAACGGAGGTCCTATAACGATTACCCATCCCGATATTACACGCTATTTTATGACAATTACCGAGGCATGCCAGTTGGTGATCATTGCAGGCGCAATGGGAGAAGGCGGCGAAATTTTTATTTTCGATATGGGAAAATCGGTGAAAATTTATGATTTGGCTGTTAAAATGATTAAACTCTCCGGTTTAACGCTGGGAAAAGATATCGCCATTGCAATTACCGGCTTACGCCCGGGCGAAAAACTATTCGAAGAACTTTTGGCAACTACCGAAAATACAAAACCTACACCGCACAAAAAAATTATGATTGCCGATGTGAGAAAGTATGATTATCATGATATTGAAAAAGAGATTGTTGATTTAATAGATGAAAAAAATGAAGAAGCTACACATGTAGTAAAGCTAATGAAAGAAATTGTACCTGAATATATTAGCAGAAATTCAAAATTTGAAGCTTTAGATAAAAACTCATAAGCCCGTCGGTTAAAACTGACGGCAATATAAACTATTGACCTTAAATGCCCTCAAATTCCGCACTTCATGTTCAAGAAGGGATTCCGCAACCGGAACCTGTTTCTCCTTATCTTCATTTTAAAAGAAAAAAAAGGTTACCTGCCGATACATATATTGATGGAATTTTAGCAGCCAACAGAGTGGTTTTAAGTCAAGCCATTACGCTTATTGAGAGCACTGCACCTCAAGACATTGAAACTGCCAATCAGATCATTGAGAAATGTTTGCCTTATTCGGGAAACTCCATCAGAATTGGCATTACGGGTGTGCCCGGAGCAGGAAAAAGCACTTTTATTGAAGCTTTTGGAAAATATTTGACTTCTATCGGAAAAAAATTAGCGGTTTTGGCAGTGGATCCAAGCAGCGAGCTTTCAAAAGGAAGTATTTTGGGAGATAAAACACGTATGGAAGAGCTTTCCATTGACCCGAATGCGTTCATTCGCCCATCCCCATCAGGAGCAACATTAGGTGGGGTGGCGCGCAAAACCCGCGAAACCGTTATCCTTTGCGAAGCTGCCGGTTTTGATGTCATTGTTATTGAAACGGTGGGTGTGGGGCAATCTGAAACTGTGGTAAAATCTATGGTGGATTTCTTCTTGCTGCTAATGCTCTCCGGTGCAGGCGATGAACTGCAAGGCATTAAACGCGGTATCATGGAGATGGCAGATGCCCTCATCATTACCAAAGCCGATGGCGATAATGTTCCAAAAGCTACTGCAGCAAAAGCTCTATATCAATCTGCATTGCAATTGTTTCCAAAAAATGAAAACGGCTGGATGCCTCCGGTGGGCACTTGCTCGGTGTATCATACAGACAGCATAGAAAGAATTTGGCAACTCATTTCCGATTTTGAAAAACTGACCAAGGGAAATGGTTTCTTTTTTAAGCATAGAACCGAGCAATCTGTGAAAACTTTTTTTGACTGGATGAATCATTTATTAAAGGAACATTTTTATTCCAATGCGCTGATTGAGAAAAGCTTAAGCATCTTAGTCTCGGAAATAAGAGAGGGGAAAAGTTCACCTTATCAGGCAGGTTCGAAGTTGATACACGATTACCTGCAACTTACTTCAATCGAATCACCGTAATTTCCGGTGGCACACCTACACGTGCAGGAAATCCCACAGAACCTAAACCCACATTCACATACAGAAGTTTGCCCTGTTTTTCATAAAGTCCGCCCCAATGTTTGTAAAGTATTGCCGCCGGCGAAAATCTAATTTTGTTGGTATAAATGCCCAATTGCATGCCGTGGGTATGTCCGCTTAAAGTTAAATTTGCCGGTAAGTTCCTACGAATCACATCATCCCAAGCTTGTGGGTCGTGACTGAGCAAAATTACATAATCGTTCGTATCCACATTTTGAAACGTTTTTGTTAAGTCTCCTTCGTTAACAAACATTCTCTTGGGAGAATAAAACTCCACACCGGCAATTGTAAGTCCCAAAGGGATAGAATCTTCGTAAAGTTTTACAGATTCATTATTTAAAACCTTCCAACCTAACAATGTTTGGTATAAAACTAATTTAAAAACATCCTCTTTTCGCGCAGAATCGGTTTTAAAACGTGCATAACGTCCATAATCATGATTGCCCAGCACGGAATAAATGCCTTGAGTAGCTTTTAGTTGGGATAAAATGGACATATATTCCGCAAACTCTTCGGAAACGAATTGCACTAAATCGCCGGTAAGAAATATGAAATCAGGTTGTTGGTCGTTTACTATTTGCACTGCTCTTTCAACAGATTTTGAGTTCCTCCAAGTGGCAAGATGCAAATCGGAAAGCAGTACGATTGTTAGTTCTCTATCGTTCATGCTTTTAATTCCGTAGCCATCTATGGTAATTTCTCGAATTTTAAAATTTTCGGCGCCCCAAATTGTTCCGTAAATCATTAAAATAAAAGATACTACATAAACTCCGAGTGAGATACGCAACAACCTTCTTTTTCCTTTTTCAAATGTTGCATTTTCACGAAATATTTTAATGCCCGCTGTAACCACATCGTATATTAAAACAAACGTAAATATCAGAAACTTAATTAAATATTGTATTACACAAACACCTACTACGGTTAAATAGATGGTTTTATCTAATTGATGTACTCCTTTTACGGCTAAAACGCCCATGGTAATTCCCAAGATACACGCGGGCAGCCAATAAAAAACGAGTAGGATAGAAAAAGGGATTTTCTTCTTCCAGGTATCTTTAAAAGATTTAAGAATGGTAATCCACAGATAGATTTCTGCAAAAAACCAAAATGCAAAGAAAACGATGCGCATCTTCACGGCAGGTATTTGAACAGCCAGGATCACATACAAAATAAGCAGCGCGAGAATTCCGCCAAACAAGTAATATTTTAACGTTTTATTTTTCACAATGGATAATTTCATAAATTTTCCCGTCTTTAACGGTGATTATTTTATCCATATTGCGTAACGTTTCTTCGCGGTGAGCGATAATAATTACTGTATGATTTTTAAATGCTTCGTTCAGAGATTTTTGAATGGCTAATTCCGATTCATAATCTAAGGCGGAGGTTGCTTCGTCTAAAATGAGAATTTCAGGTTTTTTGAGCAGCGCCCGGGCAATGCTTATCCGCTGGCGTTGTCCGCCGGATAATGTCATGCCTCTATCACCGATTACGGTATCATATCCATTCTCCATTTCCATGATAAAATCGTGGGCAAAAGCAGCTTTCGCCGCAACTTCCACTTCTTCACGAGAAGCCGAACGCCCAAAAGCGATATTGTTAAACACCGTATCGTGAAAAAGAATTACATCTTGGCTCACCATTCCGAATAAACTACGCAAATCTTTAATTTTGTAGTCTTTAATGTCTTTATTGTCTATCAGAATTTTTCCAAAAGGGAGGTCGTAAAAACGAGGCAACAGATCTACAAGAGTGGATTTTCCTGCTCCGGAACTACCGATTAAAGCGACTTTTTCGCCTTTTTTTATTTCAAATGAAACATCTTGCAAAATTTTACAATCTTCTTTTTTCTCTACTTCATGGTACGAAAAATAAACTTCTCTATATAAGATATGTTGCGAAAAAGAGGGGATAGAAAGCGCATTTTCTTTTTCATAAATTTTTTCATCGGCATCTAAAATTTGAAGAATACGTTGCAACGAAGGAATCCCTTTTTTCAGAGTATAATACATGCTTGCGAGATGGCGTGCAGGAGGGATAATACGCGCAAATATTACCACAAAAAACAGAAAAAGTTCACCGCTTAAATCGCTGTTTTTTAATACATAAATTCCGCCAATCAATAAAACAACCAGTAAAGTTAACACAGATAGCAATTCCACCAAAGGAGCGCCAAGTTCATTTACTCTGAATATTTTTTTATTCATTTTAAAATGCGCGGCAGTGTCTTCCTGAAACTTTTTATTGGCGTGGTCAATAGCGTTATATCCTTTTATAATACGCAGTCCGCCAATGGTTTCATCATAAATTGCGCTCACGGATGCTAAAAGTTGTTGCAGTTTGGCAGAATTTTTTTGAATGGAAGCGCCGATGCGCGATATAAGATAACCTACCAACGGGAAAATAAGTAAAGTAATGATAGTTAACGGAAAACTCACTTTAATCATCGTTATCAAAAACACAATAATCATTATCGGGTCTTTACAAATTGTAATAATAGATTGTACTACAGACCATTCGATCTCTTGAACATCAGTACCGAAACGATTAAGCACATCTCCTTTTTTTATCTTTGAGAAAAAAGATAAAGGTAAACTTATGAGTTTGCTATACAATTCTTTGCGAAGCTGATATACCATTCCTGCACGTATGGGGGCGGAAAAAAACTGTGCCAAATACCTGAAAAGATTACCTAAAAAATTCAATACGATCATCATAAGTGCAATCATAATCAGCGCATAAAGAGGGCCATAAGTAGCAATTAATCGTCCTAAGTAAAAATTGAAAGTATCAATAATCGCATTTATCGAAAATGCAAAATCAGGCTTAACAGTAACAGGGGCGACCTGCTGAAACAAAACAGATAAAAAGGGTATTACTAACGTTAAGGAAAAAACATGAAAAACAGAATAAAAGATATTTGCCAGTACCATGAAAGCTATGTTGCTTTTATAGCACAGTGCATATTTTAGAACAAGGAGATATTTTTTCAAAGTGTAATTGCTATGTAATTTTGAATTAAGAAGGCAAAAGTATATATTTTTCCAAATAAAATTTCTATCTTCGCCCCCAATTACAAAACATAAATCTATGAAAAATATTGATTGGAAAAACCTGACTTTCGGTTATGTAAAAACGGATTGTAACATTCGTTGCTATTTCAAAGACGGTAAATGGGGACCCATTGAAACAAGTACCTCTGAAACGATTGATATTCACATTGCAGCTACCTGCTTGCACTACGGTCAAGAAGCATTTGAAGGTATGAAAGCGTATCGCGGAAAAGACAATAAGGTACGTTTGTTCCGTTGGGAAGAAAATTGGCTTCGTTTGCAAAGATCTGCGGAAGGCATTCTAATGCAGTCGGTTCCCAAAGAAATTTTTAAAGAAGCGATCAGCAAAGCTGTGGAGTTAAACCAAGAATATATTCCGCCGTATGGCACGGGCGGTTCGTTATATTTACGTCCGTTGCTTATCGGAACAGGCGCAAAAGTAGGCGTTAGCCCGGCAGATGAGTATTTATTTATGGTTTTTGTAACCCCTGTGGGTCCTTATTTCAAAGAAGGATTTAAGCCGGTGAAAATGCAATTGATTCGTGATTTTGACCGTGCTGCGCCACAAGGAACAGGTAGCATTAAAGTGGGCGGAAATTACGCCGCCAGCTTACGTGCCGGTCAACGTGCCCAAAAAGAAGGTTTTGCCACCGCCATTTTTGCAGATGCTAAAACGAAAACGTATATTGATGAGGCAGGTCCCGCCAATTTCTTTGGTATAAGAGACGGAAAATATATTACTCCCGATTCGGAATCGATTCTTCCTTCCATCACCAATATGTCGCTTCGCGAATTGGCTGCCGATATGGGATTGATTGTAGAACGCCGTCATGTAGCTCTTGATGAATTAGGTACGTTTGAAGAAGCCGGCGCTTGCGGAACAGCTGCTGTGATTTCGCCTATTGGAATGGTTCAAGATAGAGATAACGGCACAGTTTACCAATATTCAAAAGATGGAGAAGCAGGCCCGTGGTGCAAAAAATTGTATGCGCGCTTAACCGGTATTCAGTACGGTGAGGAGGAGGATAAGTTTGGGTGGTGTACGGTGCTTTTTTAATGTAAATTAACTTTATCTAAAAAAAACGGCGGCATGTAAGTGCCGCCGTTTTAAATTCTTAACTCTTAATTCGTCACCGGCTTCCGCTTCTTCTTCCTCATCGGCTTCTTACCCGCTTTCTTATTACTCCCCACTTGCACGAAATGCGCATTACCATTGCTCTTCATAATTTCTTTTGTAGAAAAGAGCTGAAAATCTTCGGGAAGAACAATTTTGCCATCTGAAAGCTCCTTTAATTGGTTGATGATCAATTCATCATTTACAGTATTGCGATTATATAGAAGATATAATTTCTTCAAATGATTCGCTAAAATTTTGCCCATAGCTTCTCGCTGTGGCATGGGGTACTGTGCTACTTTTTTGATAATTGCCTCCATATTACGTCCATAGGTACGAAAACTTATTTTTGACTTTCCATACTGATGTTTCACATTTTTAGTCGTATTTTCTTCGGGAACAGGTTTCGGAAACGGAGCGTCCACATCTAATCTGTAATTGGAAATAATGAAAAGATGATCCCATAACTTCCGCCAATAATCCATAGATTGGTTATGTAAATCGGCTTGGTGGTTACTCTCTTTAGTATCAGGATGAATCTCTGCCATAACGCGGATAATCGCTTTTGCGGTTTCAGTACGTTTTTGGCGATTCTCAATCGTAATGGCGTACTCGATCATTTTTTGCACATTCCGCCCGTACTCTTTTATTTCAAGGTGGTTGCGCGAAGTATTATATTCTAACATACATTATTAACTTACAGATTAAAACAAAAATTTCCACCCCACCAACAACAAAAGAAATAACAAAAATGCTATCCAAATAACGGTTCGCATGTTGCCTGTTGAGTTACCTCTGTTCCGTCGCTTGCTGTCCCAATTGCTTCTAAGCTTGTCTCCGAATTTATCAGGATTGAAATCTTTTTCATTAACAGGTTTTTCTTCTTCGGGCACGTAAAATTGTGGTTTATAATTATATTTTCGTGCCTCGGGGCGGTGTAAAAAAGTAAATTTCATGGGAATGATATTTGGGGGCAAAAATAAATAAAAATTTGAACCATGATTTTATTAAGATTAATAAGATTGGCAGGATTAAATCCTAAAAATTCTAAAAATCTTAATAAAATCATGGTTCAGATAATTGTACATTTATCGCTTCCTCTACTTTAAACTCTCCAATTCGCGTTCTGCGCAATGCGGTTAGATGCGCGCCGCTTTCCAATTTTTGTCCAAAATCGCGTGCAATAGAACGAATGTAAGTGCCTTTGGAACATACAATTTTAAAATCAATCTCCGGTAACGCAATTCTTGTAATTTCAAATTCAGAAATGGTAATTTTCTTGGGCTTTATTTCGGGTTCTTTTCCCTCGCGGGCTAATAGATATGCACGTTTGCCATCTACTTTAACGGCAGAAAAATGCGGAGGTACTTGATCCTGCTCTCCCACAAATGATTGTACCGCTTGATAAATTTTTTCTTCAGTAATATGCCCTATTGGAAATGTTTCATCTACAGGTTTTTCCAAATCAAAACTTGGAGTGGTGGCACCCAACATAAACGTACCGGTATATTCTTTCTCCTGCGCTTGGTATTGTTCTATTTTTTTGGTAAACGAACCTACACAAATAATCATTACGCCGGTGGCTAAGGGGTCTAATGTACCGGCATGACCTACCTTCACCTTTCTCCTTTCTGCTACTAAGGTTGCTTTTGAAAATAAGGGTTCTTCTCCCTTTCCCTTTTCTCCTTTCTGCTTTCTGCCTTCAGCCTGGCGAATATATTTCTTCACTTTCCCCACTAAATCGAACGAAGTACATTGATATGGTTTATCAAATACCAATAAATCACCTTCTACATTTATGCCTATTTCGGGCAATTCAAACCGTGTTTGATGAATCATTTTTTTTAACATAAAGCATAGATTAATGCAATAATTCCCGCGATGCAACAATAGAGTGCAAACCAAAGTAGATTGGTGCGCTTTATCAATTCTATCATGAATTTGCATGCGAGACATCCGCTAAGATAGGCGGCAAAGAAACCTATTATTAATGAGCTTGTGGGAATTCCTGAAACGGCAGCGGAGAAATCGCCTTTCATGGCGCTCAACACTGTTTCTCCCAAAATAGGAATCAATACCATTAAAAAAGAGAATTTTGCAACTTCTTCTTTTTTTACACCGGCTAACAATCCGGTGGCAATGGTGGCTCCCGAGCGTGAAAGTCCGGGCAAAACCGCAACGGCTTGTGCCATACCCATTAAAAATGCGCTTCCCCATCCTATGGGTTTGCGGTGTGAGGTTTGCGGTGTGAGGTTTGCGGTGTGAGGTTCTTGTAGCTCACAACTTGTAATTCGTAACCTGTAACGCCTACCATGCAACGAAGACAATAAGAGCAACAACGCAGTAACTAATAACATAGCGCCTACCAAGGCTAATCCTTCTCCAAAAAGATTTTCTACGGTTTTCTTGAAAAACAACCCTACAATCATAACCGGAATCATAGAAAGAAAAATCATCCCAATATATTGCGTTTCGGGATTCCATTGAAGTTTGAAAAGCTTTAAAAATAACGTAACAATCTCTTTGCGTAAAATAGTGATGGTGCTCAACACTGTAGCGCAGTGCACCATGGTTTCGAAAGCAATATTGCCGGTAACTTCCAAACCAAGTAACTCTTTGCCGATAATTAAATGCCCGCTACTACTGATAGGTAAAAACTCCGTTAATCCTTGAATAATTCCTAAAATAAGCGCTTGTAACCAATCCATAATGATGTTTATATGCAAAGGGACAGGCGTTACCTGTCCCTTTTTATTGGCTCCCCCTCTAGGACTTGAACCTAGGACCCTCTGATTAACAGTCAGATGCTCTGACCAACTGAGCTAAGGAGGAGTGTTGGTTTTGAGGCGGCAAAAATATACTTTTTTTAATACCGTCATGATGCAATGATGATATTTTGGCTATTTTTTAAAAAAGGTGATGAGATATAAGTTGCAGGAGATGGCAGAAACCTGGGATGTTTATAACGAAAAAACACAAAAAAACGTCCCTTTAACATTCATAATAAAATTTATATATTTTTGCACCCCCAAAAAAATGGGGTGTGTAATACACATGCAATTGACAAAGACCAATTGATTATTAACAAAAAAAAGAAAAAACAAAATGAAAATTCACATTAAAAAAGGCGACAATGTGAAGGTAATTGCCGGCGATTCGAAAGGGCAGCAAGGAAAAGTGCTCGAAGTAATCGTGGATAAATACCGTGCATTAGTCGAAGGCGTAAATTTGGTGTCGAAACACACCAAAGCCAATGCCAAAAATCCTAAAGGAGGCATTGTGAAAAAGGAAGCTCCTATTCATATCTCGAACCTTATGGTGGTAGATAATAAAGGTAATGCTACGCGCATTGGGCGTAGATTAGGCGAACCCAAAAAAGCGGGTGAGAAAGCAAGATTAGTTCGTTATTCTAAAAAAACAGGAGAGGAGATCAAGTAATGTATACGCCAAGATTTAAAGAAAAATACGCAAATGAAGTGGCTCCGGCGCTTAAAGAGCAATTCGGATTCCAATCTATAATGAGAGTTCCTAAATTAAAAAAGATCTGTTTAAACCAAGGGCTTGGTAAATTTGGTATCGCCGACAAAAAATTGATTGATGTTGGCGTTAATGAAATGACCCTGATTGCCGGTCAAAAAGCAGTGGCTACTAAATCAAAGAAAGACGTTTCTAACTTCAAATTGCGTCGCGGAATGCCGATTGGCGTTCGTGTTACGCTCCGCGGAGAGAAAATGTACGAATTTTTAGATCGTTTAATTTCTGTTTCTATTCCGCGTATCCGCGATTTTAGAGGTATTAGCGATAAAGGCTTCGACGGTAGAGGAAACTATACGCTTGGTGTACCTGAGCAAATTATTTTCCCTGAGATTGACATTGATAAAGTAGCGAAAATTAACGGTATGGATATCACTTTTGTTACTACCGCACGCAACGATAAAGAATGTTTGGCATTGTTAAAACAATTTGGATTACCCTTTAAAAATCAAAAATAAACCATGGCAAAAGAATCATTAAAAGCAAGAGAAGTTAAGAGAGCAAAATTAATTGCCAAATACGCTGCCAAACGTGCAGAGTTGAAGAAAATTATCAACGGCAATGATTACGAAGCTAAAGAAGCTGCGATTGTTGCGTTGCAAAAATTACCTCCCAACTCTAACCCTATTCGTTTGCACAACCGTTGCAAACTTACCGGTCGTCCGAAAGGCTACATCCGCCAATTCGGAATTTCACGTATCAATTTTAGAGAAATGGCAAACCAGGGATTAATCCCAGGCGTAAGAAAAGCCAGTTGGTAATCATGTAGGGTCGAAAATTTTCGACCCGTACAAATATAATAATGTAAAATTAAAAAAGAATAGAAATGAATACAGATCCGATTTCAGATTATTTGACCCGAGTGCGTAACGCAATTGCGGCAAATCATAAGGTAGTAGAGATTCCTACCTCGAAAGTGAAAAAAGAAATTACTAAAATATTGTTCGAAAAAGGGTATATTTTGAATTATAAATTTGAAGATGATGTTTTCCCCGGTATCATTAAGATCGCATTGAAATATCATCCAAGTACCAAAGAATCGGCAATTAATACATTGAAACGTGTGAGCCGCCCCGGACTTCGTAAGTATGTGGGCGTTGACGAAATGCCTTCCGTATTGAACGGTTTGGGTATAGCAATTGTTTCTACCTCACGCGGTATGATGACCGATAAAGAAGCCAAAACACAAAAAGTGGGCGGCGAAGTTATTTGTTACATAAGTTAATAGGAGGAAAAGTTATGTCAAGAATAGGAAAATTACCCATTACGCTACCTAAAGGCGTAGAAATCTCAAGAGATGAGAAAAGCCAAATCGTTACCGTAAAAGGTCCGAAAGGCGAATTGAAACAATATGTAGATGGCGACATCACTTTTGCTATTGAAGATGGCAAAATAACCCTCCTTCGTCCTACCGAACAAAAACGCCACAGAGCAATGCATGGTCTTTACAGAGCGTTGTTAGCCAATATGATAAAAGGTGTTTCGGAAGGTTTCGAAATAAAACAAGAATTAGTAGGTGTGGGATACAAAGCCGAAGCAAAACCTGGCAATCAGCTGGAAATGAGCTTAGGATACTCTCATAATATACTTTTTGAACTTTGCCCCGAGGTAAGCGTTGAAACCATAAGTGAAAAAGGTAAAAACCCTTTGATCATTTTACGTGGTATCGACAAACAATTATTGGGACAAGTAGCCAATAAAATTCGCTCGTATCGTAAGCCTGAGCCTTATAAAGGAAAAGGTATCCGCTTTGTGGGTGAAATTGTACGTAAAAAAGCCGGTAAATCCGCTGAAAAATAAAATTATTTTTAACATCTTCATAAAGTTTAGAACATTATGGCATTTAACAGAAAAACATTTAGACGCAACAGAATAAAAATGAGAATCCGTAAAACGGTTCACGGATCCTCAAACCGCCCGAGAATGTCGGTTTATAGAAGTAACCGCGATATTTATGTGCAATTAATTGATGATAATGCAGGCGTAACTTTGGTTTCTGCTTCATCGGCAGTTGCAGATATTCGTGACAAAAAAGCCACCAAAATCGAAAAATCGGCAATGGTAGGTAAATTAATAGCTGAAAAAGCGAAAGAAGCCGGTATTGATACCGTAGTTTTCGACAGAAACGGCTATTTATATCATGGTAGAGTAAAATCTTTAGCGGAAGCCGCGAGAGAAGGTGGTTTAATTTTCTAATTTAAGGAGAAACAGTTATGTCAAGTTTAAAAATTAAAAGAATAAAAGCAACCGATATCGAATTAAAAGATCGTTTAGTTGCAGTGAACAGAGTAACCAAAGTTACCAAAGGGGGACGTACATTCAGTTTCTCTGCTATTGTAGTGGTAGGTAATGAAAACGGAATCATTGGATTCGGTTTAGGAAAAGCGAAAGAGGTTTCCGCCGCCATTTCTAAAGGCATTGATGATGCGAAGAAAAACATCATTCGCGTGCCGGTTCATAAAGGAACTATTCCGCATGCTGCCGAAGGTAGATATTGCGGCTCATTGGTATTCATGAAACCCGCAGCGCCCGGTACCGGAGTTATTGCCGGTGGTGCAATGCGCGCCGTTTTTGAAACCGTAGGAATCAGCAACGTGTTGGCAAAATCGAAAGGCTCATCAAATCCGCACAGCGTAGTGAAAGCTACTATTAATGCGTTGGCGCAAATGCGCGATGCGTACAGTGTAGCGCAAGTGCGTGGCATTGGATTGGATAAAGTGTTTAACGGATAATGCAGTAAAGATTTTAAGCATCTTAAATAATAATTCTTTAAATGTAAAAATCATGAACGTAAAGTACACAAAAGACCACGAGTGGGTAAAATTAGAAGGCGAACACGCGCTTATAGGAATTACAGCTTTTGCAGCCGACCAATTGGGTGATATTGTTTTTATAGATGTTTACACAGTGGGCGAAACGCTTGAAAAAGAAGCCGTTTTCGGAACTATTGAAGCCGTTAAAACTGTTTCCGACCTACTCTTGCCTATGAGTGGCGAAGTTGCTGAATTTAACGAAGAATTGGAAGGCAATCCGGGATTAATCAATTCCGATCCTTTTGGCGCCGGTTGGATTATTAAAATTAAAATGTCTGATCCTGCCGAGTTTGACAAACTTCTTACTGAAGAGCAATATAAGGAATTTATAGGATAAAAAAATCACTTACCTCTTGACAAATCTTTTTTTCGGTTGTATATTTGCGGCTCGTAAATATGCAACCGAAAATTGTTGTATAAAGTAATGTTTCACTAAAAAAAATACTGTATGGAAAAGGAAAAAATGAATCTTGAAAAACTCAAAGTACTCAACTCAACGTTGGAAAAATTGGAAAAAACCTTCGGAAAAGGCGCCATTATGAAATTGGGCGAAAAACCTGCCGATAATATCGAAGTGATCTCTACCGGCTCTATTGGATTAGACGTTGCGCTCGGCGTAGGCGGATTTCCAAAAGGCAGAGTTATCGAAATTTATGGTCCCGAATCATCGGGAAAAACTACGCTGGCAATTCACGCCATTGCCGAAGCGCAAAAGAATGGTGGAATTGCTGCTTTTATTGATGCCGAACATGCGTTTGACAGATTTTACGCCGAAAAATTGGGTGTGAATACCGCAGAACTGTTGGTGGCACAGCCGGATAATGGCGAGCAAGCGCTTGAAATTGCCGACAACCTCATCCGTTCCGGAGCCATTGATATTATCGTTATTGACTCTGTGGCTGCCTTAACCCCCAAAAGCGAAATTGAAGGCGATATGGGAGAAAATAAAGTAGGATTGCAGGCGCGTTTAATGTCGCAAGCATTACGTAAGCTGACTGCAACTATAAGTAAAACAGGAAGTTGTTGTATTTTTATCAACCAACTTCGCGAAAAAATAGGCGTGATGTTTGGTAGTCCGGAAACTACTACCGGCGGAAACGCTTTGAAATTTTATTCTTCTGTACGTATTGACATTCGTCGCACTTCCCAAATTAAAGATGGCGAGGTGGCAGCCGGCAACCGCATAAAAGTGAAAGTGGTGAAAAACAAAGTAGCACCTCCCTTCCGCTTTGCCGAATTTGACATTATGTTTGGAGAAGGAATTTCCAAAATGGGCGAAATTATTGATATTGGCGTTGAAAAAGGAATTATCAAAAAAGCCGGCTCGTGGTTCTCTTATGAAGATACCAAATTAGGGCAAGGGCGCGATGCCGTAAAGCAGATGCTTGCCGACAATCCGGAGCTTGCTGCGGAATTGGAGAACAAGATTAGGGCTGTGTTATAAGAGAATGTAGGGGCGGAAAATCTTCCGCCCCCCAACAAAAAATATGAATGACGAAAAACAGATCCGTTCGGAATTACTACTTGGAAAAGAAGCAATGGAAAAGTTGCAACAAGCGCACGTATTAATCGTGGGCTTGGGCGGTGTAGGCGCTTATTGCGCCGAGCAACTTTGCCGCGCCGGTATCGGAGAGATGACCATTGTTGACGCTGATATTGTGGAATACTCCAACTTTAACCGGCAACTTTTAGCGTTGGAAAATACGGTAAAACGTCCCAAAAGCGAAGTGATGGCAGAGCGATTGCTCCAAATTAATCCGGAAATAAAACTACATGTTATTCAAGAGTTTGTGCGCGATGAAGGCACAGAGATATTGTTGGCGCGCGCCAATTACGATTATGTGATAGACGCCATAGATTCATTAGCCCCAAAAGTGTATCTGATTTATTTTGCTTTAAAAAGAAACCTCCGTGTAGTTTCTGCAATGGGCGCCGGCGGAAAAACAGATCCTTCGCTTGTAAAAACAGTGGATATAAAAAAAACCTATCAGTGCCGTTTGGCGCATGCGTTGCGTAAACGTTTGCATCGTTTGGGAGTAAAAAGTGGTTTTAAAGCGGTTTTCTCTCCGGAAATTGTGCCCGAAAGCGCTGTAGAGCTTGATCCAAATCCGGATATCAATAAATTATCGGTGGTGGGAACCGTTTCCTACATGCCCGCTGTTTTTGGATGTTTTATGGCAGCAGAAGTGATTAATGCCTTGGTGGAGTGAAGGAATAACGTAATTATTCCCTAATGATTAAAGGTATTTAGCTTAGAAGTAAACACTCATCCCATGCGGGATCCATCTCATAATAATAAGTAAGTATAGCCAATCCAATACCCGTTACACCTTCCAACAGTCCGTATTGATTTACCCACATGGGTTTACCATCCGGTACATGAAGAGTTTTAAAACCGGCTAAGCCGTCTTCAAATTTTGCCATCTTCAAGGTTTGATCAAACCAGTAATCTGCGGCATCTTTAAATTCCGGCAATTTTGTATTCCACCACATACGATAGAAAATATGCCCAATGCCGGCAGTACCATGACACAACCCTGCATCTTTAACAGAATTATCTTCCAAATTTCGTCTGTTTATGGCAGCAAACAAAAATATTTCCAAGGCTTTATTAATCCAAGCTTTTTCTCCCAAAGTTTCTCCTGCCTGATATAAAACGGAAACAATACCCAAATCGCCGTAGCACCATGCTAGACGGCTCTTTGAAATGGTTGGGCTACTTTCTAATGCAAGATTGGGAAAATAACTACCATATTTTTCTTTATCAATTTCTTGCGCAAGCATATACTGTACGGCTCCCCGCAACAACATTTCTGTTTTTGCTCTATCAATTCCATTTATTTTATACAGTTTTGATAAAATCGAAATAATACTCGACATACCATGAGATAGTGAAATATTATACCCCCATTTGCCAATTTGTTCACCCAAAAAAGAGCTCCACTTTATAGCTCCATCTTCTTGTTGGATACTTATTTTTTCTAAATCTTTTAAAAATGAATCTAATACGTAAAGCAACTCTTTTTTCTTTGCCACTCGTTTGGTAAAATAAAGTGCAATTCCCACACCGCCATGCAAGAAATCATAGTTATTTTTCAGCAGAAACTCTTTAAGTGTTTTTTCAAGAGCATTATCAAATTCATATAGAAATAGGTTTGTATCATAATCAATCATTTTTCTTTGGCTCAAGTATTCATATAACCAGCCTATTCCTGCTAACCCTTCGCAATGTGTAAAAATGAAATCCTCATTGCTAAGTTTTTCTTCCAAAAAATTGTGCAAATACGATAGCCAATTTTGCGATATTTTTTTATGCATATTTAATTTGCTGCAAAAGAGTATTTGTCCGCCAAGTCCTGATAATATGCCAATATCAGGAATAATTTCAGTTGTTAAAATTTGAGTTATTTCACCTATCTTTTTTTTCATAGTGTTCTTTAATATGAATACGTTAAATTTTACTAAAATACAACTCTGCAAAAATCTAAGCTGTTTCGTCAAAAACAACGCGAAACGCTAAAATCATAAAATTAACAAGATCTTTTATACAGAAAGACCTCTTTTCAGTCCTTCATCATGGCAATCACAAAAACCTTAATAAAATCAAGGCTCTAACGGATGTACCAAACGAAAACCGGCAGAAGACCTGCCAACAACATCAGGTTGCAATACTCCTCTAGCAAATACACAAGCGGCTCTTGCCTCGTTTATTATGGAACCTCCACGTATTATACGGAGAGACCCTGCGGCAGGCCCTGTGGGATTAGGCTGTGGCGCATCTGTATAACTACCATACCAATCCATGCACCATTCCCAAACATTCCCACTCATATCATAAATCCCTAATTCATTCGGATCTTTTCTACCCACAGGCTGGGTCCAATCGCCGATATTATTTTCTTTATACCAGCCTACAGCATAAGGATTATTACTGCCGCTGTACTTGAACCCTTTACTTTTGTGACCTCCGCGTGCGGCATATTCCCACTCTGCCTCTGTGGGTAAACGGTAATTTTTACTGGTAGCGGCATTTAGCTTGGCAATAAATACCTGTGCCTCATTCCAATTTACACTCTCAATAGGATATTCATCATTTTGACGTGAAGATCCCATAATTGCCCTCCACTCTTTTTGGGTTACCGGATATTTGGCAATATAAAAACCATCTAATGTTACTGTACGGGTTGGAAGTTCGCTATCCCTATCACAATCATCTTCAGTGCAGCCCATAATAAAATCTCCGCTCTCTACAAGTGCCATTTCCGGTTCTACTTTAATTATTGTTACCCTACAAGTTGCCGTAAACTTTCCATCTTCCGTGGTAATAGTAATAATTGCCTCGCCTTCGCCCTTTCCGGTTACCAGACTTTCTGCAAATATTGCCTCCGTACTAATGCCTTCTACAGCAACTATATTATTATTGCTCGTAGTCCAACTCACGGTTTTGTTGGTAGCAGAGTAAGGTATTATCTCTGCCTTTAAGGTTGTTGTTACTCCAACAGCGAGAAACAGAGTTTGTTTATCAAGTTTTACGCCCGTAACCGGTTCTTTTTTACATGCAACAACTACGGTTATTAATAATAACGCAGTTGTAATGAATTTGAAAAATTTTCTTTCCATAATAAATTATTTTAGCGTGCAAATATACATTTTTAAATATGATATGCTGTTTTTGTAAAAACGATGCTGTTCAAAAAAGGTTTGCCATTACTAACCTTTCTCACAATGTCCAGATAAATAGCCAACTATTTATCTAAGTATTTCGCATTAAACGTAAAATAACAAAGCACCTTTTGAACGGCATCAGCAAATTAACATGCAGCACCCAGAGCAGTAGCAGGAGGAAGCGGACAATCATCAGTCATATTTACTGGTTCGCAAATAAAGCAAGTAGGCTTAACTCTATAGTTACCATCGTAAGATAGAGTTACTCTACCATCCTCTGCTCCTCCGTAAACTTCACTCGGATTATTTAACCGTGCAATCGTTTGTTTGTTTAATTGTAATTTCTTCATAAATAATAAATTTTAAAAAATAGATTTATTTCCACTTTGCCGTAGCCCGTAGGAAATTCAGATCATTCTGATACGACAACTCTCGGTTCCTCATTTTAACTAAAACTACTTGCACATCGGCTATGAGCTACCCTACCTATGCAGATTGCAAGTTTGGTTTTTAACGGTGCGCCTGTTTTCCTCTTTTTTTGAGGCATTGCCTTAACTCGGCTTTTCTTTTATTGGCATGTTACGGTTAAAAAAGCAAAACTTGCCGGTTTTAATTTGCCCAAATTTAAGCGGTTGGGCAAACGCTTGTTGCAACGGTGCAAAGATAAAAATATTTTTAGTTATGACAAATAATTCCTTGCTTTTTTCTGTAAATTCCTTGCTTTTTTTTGTTTCCACAGGATAATATTTTATAAATTAGCATATTATGCATTACAAAAAAATCCACTTAGGCAAATTAATTCAAACATTTGTAAAAAAGAACAATATAAATAGCGCCGACCTCGCTCGTAAAGTTGGAAAAACACGGCAAAATATATATGACCTATACAAACGTGATGATATTGAAGTAAAATTATTTCTTGCAATTTCGGAAGCGCTACAACATAATTTTATGGATGAATTATATCTCTCAAATAAAAAAGATCCTGATTTGGATACTATTTTTGACACTCTTAAACTTTTAGTAGAAGAAAAACTAAAAGAAACTTTGAAAACATGAGAATAAGTTTAGAAAGAGTATTTGCCCGCCAAGTCCTGTTAATAAACCAATATCAGGAGTAATTTTAGTTGTTAAAATTTGATTATTTCACCTATCTTTTTTTCATTATGTTCTCTAAATATTATACGTTAAATTTTATAGAATACAACTCTGCAAAACTTGAAATGGACTCATTGAAAACGATGCAAAATGTTAAGAGAAAAGCCTTATAAGAGCAATAAAATTAACAAAGTTTTTCATGAAGGAAAGTAACTTTTCAATCCTTCTGTCCTTCAAACTTTCATCATAGCAATCCCGCAAATCTTAATAGAATCACGGTTCCAACGGATGTACCAAACGGAAGCCTACTCGCGAGGTTGAGATCCCATCAGGAAGCGCAAAATTTCGATACGATACAGTAAGAGCATATGAGGGATTGAAATAGCAACCACCACGAACTACACGATAAATACCCCATGTAGGTCCTTGAGGATTGGTTTGCGGAGCATCCGTATAATCACCAAACCAATCACTACACCATTCCCAAACATTCCCACTCATATCGTAAATACCTAATTCATTCGGTTCTTTTCCACCTACAGGCTGGGTTTGATTGCTATTGCCAAGATGCCAGC
>WQTS01000099.1 GCA_009786185.1 Bacteroidota bacterium | reverse complement strand
AGATAGATAGATAGATAGATAGATAGATAGATAGATAGATAGATAGATAGATAGATAGATAGATAGATGCTTTTTTAACATATCTTCGCCGACATTAACCTTTAAAACCATTTTATTATGAGAAAGCATTTATTATTTTTAGCTGTTGCTCTGCTATTGAGTATGGCGAGTGTTTTTGCACAAAGCGGAGAAACAGGACCGCTTACCTGGGAAATAAGCAATGGGAAACTTACTATTAGTGGTACCGGCGAAATGCCGAATTATAGCAATCCACTTGCTACACCGTGGTGGGATTACAGAGACAATATTAATACTGTTGTTATTGAAAACGGTGTTACAACTATTGGAGATAACGCTTTTTTCGGTTGCACCGCTCTCTCTTCTATAACCATTCCTGATGACGTTACAATGATTGGCAAGCGCGCTTTTGCAGCTACTGTTCTTACTTCAATAATTCTTCCAAATGATATAACAATCATTAAGGAAGAGACTTTTCAGGGGTGTCGTGCACTCGTTTCTATAACCATTCCCGACGGCGTTACAACTATTGAGAAGGGGGCTTTTTATCTTTGTATCGCTCTTGCTTCGATAATTCTTCCGGACAATCTTACAACTATTGGATTTGGCGCCTTTAGCAATTGCTCCGCTCTCACTTCAATTATCATTCCTGACGGCATTGAAATTATTGAGGATGAGGTTTTCAATTCTTGTATCGCGCTCGCTTCTATAGAGCTTCCAAACAGTGTTACCACTATTGGAAAACGTGCCTTTAATTCTTGCACTGCCCTCGCTTCAATAGAGCTTCCAAGCAGTATTACAACTATTAGAGCTAATGCCTTTAGCTATTGCTCCGCTCTTACTTCAATAGCTATTCCTTATGGTGTTGAAATTATTGAAAATGAGATTTTTAGTAATTGCACCGCTCTCGTTTCGATAGAACTCCCAAGCAGTGTTACAACTATTGGTTCTTATGCCTTTGCATCTTGTACCGCCCTCACTTCGATAGAACTTCCAAACAGTGTAACAACTATTAGAGCTAATGCCTTTAGCTATTCCGCTTTCCCTTCAATAGAGCTTCCAAACAGCGTAACAACTATTGGAAACTCTGCTTTTAGCTATTCTGCCCTCACTTCGATAGAGCTTCCAAACAGTGTTACAACTATTGGATTTTATCTCTTCGAGCATTGCCGTGCGCTCACTTCAGTAATTCTCCCAGATAATATAACAACTATTGAGGTCGGAATGTTTTACTCATGCGTTGCTCTCCCCTCAATAGAGCTTCCATGCAGTGTTACAACTATTGGAGGTAATGCATTTTCTAATTGTATCGCTCTTACTTCGATAGAGTTTCCAAGTAGTGTTACAACTATTCAAATGGGTGCCTTTCTCTTTTGCACGTCTCTCACTTCAATAGAGCTTCCGAATAATCTTACAACTATTGATAATGTTACTTTTGCCTTTTGCAGCGCTCTCACTTCGATAACCATTCCTGCCGGTGTTACAACTATTGGTGATCATGCTTTTTTAGAATGTACTGCTCTTGCTTTAATAACCAATCTAAATCCTATTCCTGTTAATATTAGCGCTTCTGTCTTTCAGGGAGTATCTAAGAATACATGTATGCTTAGAGTACCCTTATATTCTCTGGATGCCTATAAAAATTCGCAGGAGTGGAAAAACTTTTTAATTGAAGGTATTATAGGAGTTGAAACCATAGAAACACCTATACTTAGCATCTATCCTAACCCCACTAAAGGTGAATTGAGAATTGATGGTGGTGAATTGAGCGTAAAAAACATTGAGATTTTTGATGTGCATGGTAAAAAATTATCTTCTTACCCCTATTTCGCTTCTCATTCAAAAATAGATATTTCGCATTTATCTTCGGGAGTTTATTTTGTGAAGATATCCACTGAAACCGGCGAAGTGGTGAAGAAAGTGGTGAAAGAGTAATCACCTCCTTGTCAGCAACGTTAGGTTGTTAGAAAATGAGGTAATAAGGTTAGTTTTTTATATATAATCCATTGCTACTAAGGTTGTTTTGTTGTTTAAATGAGGTGAAAATGAGGTAAAGAATAAAATTGTTTATTTGCACCAATAATATTCATACATGAAAATTAACATCATCACATTAGGCTGCTCAAAAAACACTGTAGATTCCGAAGTTATTGCCGCTAAATGGAAAGAAAAAGGACATGAAATAGCTTTTGAAAGTAGCAAGAAATCCGATATTGTTATCATTAACACCTGTAGCTTCATTCACGATGCTAAAGAAGAATCTATTGAAGAAATTTTTATGCACATTGCGCGCAAACAACGTGGCGAAGTGGGTAAAGTATTCGTAGTAGGATGTTTAGCACAACGATATAAAGATGATTTGATAGCAATGATTCCTGAAGCAGATGGATTTTTTACCTTTTCAGAATTACATAAACTATTGGAAGAAAAAGATTTTGATCTGCTGAAATCGCCCAGACGAATTGTATCTACGCCCAAACATTATGCTTATTTAAAAATTTCGGAAGGTTGTGACCGTGAATGTTCTTTTTGCGCCATTCCGTTAATTCGTGGCAAACAAACATCTAAGCCTATGGAAATGATTGTGCAAGAAGCTGAAATGTTGGCACAAAACGGCGTGAAAGAACTTTTGCTCATTGCACAAGATTTAACGTATTATGGTATTGATATTTCCCAACATAGAACATTAGACAAGCTCATGCGCAAACTTGCAGTAGTTAAGGGCTTGGAATGGATTCGATTGCACTATGCCTATCCGATGGGTTTTCCTTATGAGATTTTAGACGTAATGAATGAATTTTCCGTCTTCTGTCGCTATTTGGATATTCCATTACAACATATCAGCGATTCTGTGTTGAAGAGTATGAAACGCGGAAGCAATAAACAGCAGATTTATAAATTTTTAGAAACTGTTAGAAACACAGTTTCCGAAATAGCATTGCGCACTACTTTAATTTCCGGTTATCCTGTTGAAACTCGAAAAGAACATCACGAATTAGTTGAATTTGTGAAAGAAATGCGTTTCGAACGTCTCGGCGTTTTTGCCTATTCACCCGAAGAAGGCACTGCCGCTTTTGACCTCGGCGATCCGGTAAAAACCAAAGAGAAAAATCATCGTGTAAAAGAAATTATGGAGTTACAAGAGGCTATTTCACTGCAACATAATCAGGAAAAAATCGGAAAAGTGATGCGCGTTTTAATAGATAGAAAAGAAGACAATTTCTATGTTGGACGCACGGAATTTGATTCTCCGGAAGTGGATAATTTGGTGTTTGTGAATGCGGATAAGAAACTCAATATTGGTGAATTTTATCCCGTTTTGATTAAAGAAGCGGAGAGTTACGATTTGTTTGGAGAGGTGCCTTGAACCGAGATTTTTACAAGATTAATGTGATTAGCAGGATTTGAAATTAATATGTTTTCAAGATGAGTAATAAATTTCTTCAAAAAGAATTTATATTTTGATTTTGCGTTTATAAAAAACGTTATATTTGTGAACATTTTTTTAATCCTATGAAAAAAATATTAAAATGGTTAATCATTTCATTATCAATAATAGTTGGTCTTGTCGGAATAGCAATCCTTTCGTTTTTTTTATTATTGAATCCTAAACGTCTTACTCCACTCGTAAATAAATACAGCACTGAATATCTCAATGCCACGGTAACTTTCGATTCAGTTCAAGTATCTTTATTTGAAGAGTTTCCAAAAGTGAGCCTCAAGTTAGTTAGGGGAGAGATTATTTCTCATGCCTTGCAATCCGATACTGCATTTTTATCGGTTCATCCCGAAGGTGTGGATACGCTGGTACGTTTCAATGAGTTTATGATATCGCTCAATATCAAAGATTTGATGAAATCAAAGATTAATATAGAGCGTATCCGAATTTCCCAACCTCGAATAAATGCTTACATATCACCTTCAGGGCAAGCCAATTGGGATATTTTAACATTGCCAGAGAGTGATGATACACCGTTAGACCTGAATATTGACCGTTTTTCGATTCGTGGTCCGGCAATACTGAGCTTCAAATCGGATCCCGATTCAATAGCTTTGCGGGCTTCTATAGGCAGACTGTTTTTGAGAGGAAAGATTACGCCCGATATCGACAAATTAGAAATTGATAGATTTGTATGTTCCAACATCAAACTAAATGCAAATCTCGAAAACAGTGGCGTTTACGTCCATTTAGTTCTTGACTCTGCGCGTATTGCCGCTGTAGAACAGCGACGAGAGTATGAACTGAAAATAGCAGGCGCAGTTTCTGCCACCATAGAAAAACAAGTCTATTGCGATTCGCTTCCCTTAAAATTAAATGGAACATTGAAGCTGGATCCCGAAAATCTGACCTTTTTCGGACTTAGAGATTTTGCTTTGACGGTTGCCAATCTATCTGAAATTAAACTAAATGGCGATTTATTACTTTCCGATGGCAATATTACTTCCGATTTAGAGTGCAAAATTGAAGGTCTAGCATTACAATCTTTGTTAGATCTCGTTCCAAAAGAATTTTCAGACGAAATACAAAAGATCCAAACAAATGTTAAAATCAGTCTGAATACAAACATTAAAGGTACTTACGAATTTGCAGAAAATGGTAAATTACCTGTAGTAAATGTTGATTTTAAAATTCCAAGAGGACATTTGGTTTATAGAGATTTAGAATCTAAAATTGATAATATTGCGATTGATGCTGCTTTCCATTTTGATCCGACTTCACCCAAAAGAACAGGCATAAAATTAAGAACTTTTAGCGTAGAAGCTTTTGCTGTAAACCTCAATGGAAATGCTGATGTTACCAATTTATTTCTTGATCCGAATGTTACGATGAAAGTTAACGGCTCTGCTAATTTACGTGAGTTACAGAAATTTACGCCCGAAAATTTGGGAATTACCGCCCGCGGAAACATTTCGTTTAACGCTGAAGGTTCTTTCATCGTGAGTCGCTTGAATGCACAAGATTTAGCAAAAAATGATCTCATTGTACATTTCAATGCTGATAGAGTGCGTGTTCGCATTCCAAAAGATTCGATAAGTATTTTGGCAGAAAGAACATTTGTAGAACTCAATACTACTAAAACGCGGGTAAGTAGAAATACGGGCGAAGTTACAAGACTGTTAAGTGTTGAATTAAGATCAGATACGGCACGTATCAGAATGCCAAGCCGCCAGATTATTGCTGTTTCGAAATTAGATTTTGAGATGCGTACTTCCGATGCACTAATTACCGGCGATACGTCGAGAGTTATTCCCATGGTGGGGAGTGTTACCGCCAACACATTAGAATACTCCGATGTGGATTCAACCACCATGCGTTTGCGCGATGTGAAAAGTAATTTCAGAATTTTGCCGTCAAGAGAAAACCGTTCTTTGCCCTCCATACGTTTTGAGATTGAAACCAGGCAATTGAGTGCATTTTCCGAAGGAAACCGGGTTTCGGCTCGTGATGCAAGTATTTCAATAACAGCTACAAAAAATGATCTATCTCAATCTCAAGGAAGGCAACGAACCGGAAACCGACAGCAAGGCAACAGGCGTGCGGATGATTTTGCCGGCGAAGATATTGATATAAGAAATGCTGAACTTGGCGCTTTGCTACGCGAATGGACGGTAACCGGCAGCATCAAATCGCGCTCGGGTAGAGTGGTTTCTCCATATTTTCCGTTGAGAATTCGCTTGCAAAACCTTGATCTTGCGTTTACAACTAACGATGTTACGCTACAAAATTTGGGTATTAGGTGTGGCGAATCAAGACTTAGCATTACCGGAAAAGTGGATGGTATTCGCCGGGCGTTGTCCACCGGAAGAGGGTTGAAAATTGAAGCGGATATTAAGGCGGATACCCTCAATGTAAACGAATTGCTTACAGCAGCTTACAACGGAGCCGCTTTTGCCAATGCTTCTGAAGAATATAGAAAAGCCATAGCCGGTGCGCAGGATGAAGAGCAGCTTGAAAAGATTATTCAAAATGAAAATGAGGGAAAAGAGGAAAAACCGATGTTGGTTGTTGTGCCTTCCAATATAACCGTTGATGTTAAGTTAGATGTTAACCACGGAAAATATGCCGATATTACCATTCATAAACTTACCGGAGAGCTCATTTCGCGCGACAGGGTCATTCAATTGAAAGATATTGTGGCTAAAACCAGTGTGGGTGAAGTGGATTTGACCGCACTTTACGCCACCCGAAGCAAAAAAGATATTACTTTTGGCATTGATTTGGAATTTAAAGACATACAAGTGGAAGATTTTATCAGGATTATTCCATCGGTAGATTCCTTGGTGCCCATGCTGTCGTCGTTTAAAGGCGTTGTAAATGCGCAACTTGCTGCAACGGCATCGTTAGATACCACTATGAATATTATTTTGCCCACTTTGAATGCTGCTTGCAGAATAAATGGTAAAGATATGGTACTTCTTGATGGACAGACGTTTTCGGAAATTGCGCGTACCTTAAAATTCAAAAACCGTGAAACAAATTTGGTAGAAAATATCTCGGTTGAATTGCTGATACGCAACAATCAAATAGAAATTTTCCCATTTATTATGCAAATTGACCGCTATAAAACTGCTATAAGCGGCATTCACAAACTTGACATGACTTTTAATTATCATATCTCGGTGCTCAAATCTCCTATTCCGTTCAGGGTGGGCATTAACATTAGGGGAGATTTGGAAAATTCGAGTAAAATGAAAATCGGCATAGGAAAAGCAAGATACAGAGATACGAACCTTCCAACTTATGTAACTGTAATTGACACAACGCGTTTGAACCTTCGTACACAGATTGATAATTTCATTCACCATGGAATTGATGTCGCACGATTCAGTCAATTTTCTGCACCCACTATTGATCCTACGCTGATTGAAAAAGATGCTGAAGTATTATCTGCTCAAGATTCGTTAGCGCTTTATAAAGAAGGGTTTATTGATATGATGCCGAGTTCGGTGTTAGATAGTGTGTCATTCGGGGAAAACCAATCGCGGAGGAGGCGAAGTGCGCGAGATTAAAAATACTAAAGTATCTTTTTTTGTGCCCGCAGCGTAAGCGTTATAAGCAATGCCGGGCAGCGCCTCAAATGAATAGAAAATTACCTCTCACTTTTTATTTTTTGTGGATTTCAAAAAAAATATCTAATTTTGCGCTGTGATCGGAACATCAATGCCATCGGTTACAATCTCAACATTCAATACCGTTCTGACGCTCTCAGCACAATCGGTTGTTGCACGTTGTGCAACATAAACAGGATAAGAACCAAGCGGTAACACGCCCTTAACCGTATCAATAGAAGGAGCATCTGAGAAGTACCAAACGTAATCTGTGCCGGGAACAAGGTCTTCAACCGTAGAGCCGCTACACAAAGTAATATCCGTATACAAAAGAAAAAACAGCGGCAAGGATATATGTTTTTTATAACGGTTGATAAGGTATTGTGTAAGTACTATACACAAAGTGTAAAAATTATACAATTACACATCAAAGGGTTTTCTTTTTTCAATTAATAATCAATAAATTATATTTCTGGCACGATTTTCTCAAATGGTTTACAAGTAAACTTTAAAAATATTTATATATGAAAATTATCATGAAAAAACTATGGATTCTTGTAGCAGCTACAGGAATCTTGTGCAGTTGCGGAAGTAACGGCTCGAAAATGGACACCGAAACAGAGATGCAGATGTATATCGTAGATATGCGTAATGCACGAACCTCGTTAGATTACGAAGGTATTTATACCGGAAATTTGCCCACCGCCAGTGGAATAGGGATGATAGTCACTATTACATTGGATAAGGATAGCTATGTGAAGAGTACGAAATATGCAGGTGTACAAGTTGTTTATGAAGAGAAAGGAAATTATACTTGGGATACAGAAGGAAATATCATTATATTGAACGGCATAGTGGATTCCCCTAATCAATATTTTGTTGCAGAAAATGTTATCATACAATTAGATATGTCTGGAAATGTAATTACAGGGGAGCTCGCAGATATGTATATTTTGCATAAAAAATTCTAAAGACGCGGCGTTATCCCGAACAAAGTGAGGAATCTTTTATATCAGCCACCAAACCTTTAGCGACCTCTATCAAACGAGTGGTTTCTTCTTTCCATAACAATTGTTCGGCCGGTATTTTATTTCGAGATTCATTTATCTTAATCAAAATAGCCACCGCATCGTCTGCTCCTCCTATTTGCATAAACATGGGCAGTATCTTGTGGCAAACCCTTTGTGCTTTTACAAAGTCATTTTCAGCCACTGCTTGTTCAAGTATAATAATATGTTCGGCAGTAACTTCGATAAATACTCTCAACACCTTATGGATAATTTTTTTATCCCCTCCAAATAATTCTTCTAAAGATGGTGTCGAATTGTTTATCATAACATATTGGTCTCCTCTCAACAGCTGCTCCAAGGAGGTCATGGTAAAAAGTTTCGGTATAAATCCGTTAAAGCCTGCGCATATTGCTTCCTCGTAATTCAGGTTACTTTGCCCGCTCATTAAAAACACAGGAAGTGTTATCTCTTTATCTTTCACTTTTTGCAAAACATCTTTTCCTGAAAAGGTAATCATATCCGAATCTACAAGTATGAGATCGTAATTTTGAGGTTGTTGCAATCGTTTCTCGCACATTTCCATTGTATGACAAATATCTGCCTGGTGCCCCATCTCCGATAACATTTTTTCTACCATTTCAAGAAAACTTACATCATCATCTATAACTAAAAGTCGTTTACATTTGGAAGAAGTATCCAATTGCTGAACCGAAACTTTCGGAGCAGGTATAACTATCTTTACCCGGGTGCCTTTGCCCACAGTGGATTGAACCGTTATGACGCCATTTAAAAGATTAAGCATTCCTTTGGTAACAAACAAACCGAATCCGCTACCCGAAGACAAAAAATTGTTCTCTTCAACCCTGACAAATGCTTCAAATACATTTTCTATTTGTTCAGACGGAATTCCTTTTCCGGTGTCATTGATTTCAAAATGTATAGCTCCGTTTTGGTAAACCGCCTTGAACTGCACACCTCCTTCTACAGTGTATTTTAGAGCATTGGAGAGAATGTTTGTAATGATTTGCTTTATTTTAAGGGCATCGGAATTAAGTATCAATGTATGGTCAAAATCCAAGTGAAGATCAAGTGAAAGATTTTTCTGTAAAACTAAAGGTTGGAACAATTCAACAGTTTCAGCGCACAGTTCATGCAAATTGAAATTAACGGACGTTACTTTCATTAGTCCTTGATTGAGACAGGAAAAATCCAGCAAATTTCTCATTAAATTCAAAATATGGGTTCCCGAACGTTCCATGCTCGTTACTTCTTTCGATGAAATATCATGTCCATGCTTCCATAAGTCCAAATAACCCAATATGGAGCTCACCGGCGTTTTTATGTCATGCGAAATCGTCAACAATAGTTTATGCTGCTCTTCATAGATCTCTCTGGCACGTTTATTCGCCTGTTCTATCGCGATACGCATTTTATACGCCTTCTCCACATTTTTCACAATGAAAAAAATAAGAATTGAGATTAATACCAAAGCAATAATTGACACGATAACTGAAGTAACATAAGTCCGGTAAACTAATAACTCATTCTTTTGGGCTCCTTCCATCGTAAAGTCAAATGTTTGTTGATGAAAATCGGAAAGAAGGTTCAATATTTGCGTAGCTGCTTCATAATCGGACATCATAAGTGTAATCATTTGTTTTTCAGATGTATGACTATAGTTATTGCTCTGATTTTGCGCGCCAATTTCAAAAAGTATCGTAAGTTTTTTATCCAACAAAGATTTTATCTCGTCTAATATTATTTCTTGCGTTTTAATGGAGGAGGACTTTAGCGAATCAATAGAAGTTAGCACCTCGCTTAGATGCGCTGAAAATCGAAGAATGTATTCCGGATTTTGCGTTGCCGCATGTAAATATAAATTCTCATTAATTTGAGAATGATAAATCTTTGAAATCAAATTTTCCGTCATCAAACGGTTTTTTTCAATGCTTTGCTTTTGGGAATCCAAATTGCTCTTTTGATAACTCAAATAGATCAGTAGTCCGCCAAACAATTGAACTAACAGCAGGTAAATCAAAACGGCATACAGGTATATTCTACCTTTAATTTTATTGTACTTCATTTTTTTATTTCATGGATTGTTTAATGTTAATATCGTGTTGGTTGCGTCGTAAGTTTGCGGCTTTGACACATTTCCAAACAAAGTTGTCGTTGGCAAAAATAGTATTTTTCAACAAAGAAATGATATAAAAACATTTTGCATTTTTGCAGCAATTCTTAAGTTGACAAATAAAATCGTCAATAAAATGACGTTTTTACTACTAAATTCGTCAATATAAAAACTTTTTTATCTTTGCACTCGAAAAATAATCTTTCAAAAGTAATGGACAATATAAAAAGAAATTTGCAGCAAAGAGTTGAGAATAGCCTGAATCCCAATAAAGTGGTAATGATTTTCGGAGCAAGGCGAGTGGGTAAAACTGTTTTGATGAATCAAATTGTTAAGCAATATGAAGGCAAAACATTGACACTCAACGGTGAAGATTACGACACTCTTGCATTGCTTGAGAACCGCAGTATCGGTAATTATCGCAATTTACTTGATAACATTGGGTTACTTGCCATAGACGAGGCGCAACATATTCCCGACATTGGCGCAAAACTAAAATTGATGGTAGATGAAATTCAAGGAATTAGAATTATTGTCAGTGGCTCCTCTTCATTCGACCTTTTTAACAAATCGGGCGAACCGCTTGTAGGACGCAGCACTCCTTTTCATTTAACTGCTTTTTCTCAAACCGAAATTTCGCAAATAGAAAATCCGTTACAAACCCTTCAAAATCTTGAAAGCAGGCTTATCTATGGTTCTTATCCTGAGGTAGTTCTGATGAATAGTAACGAGGAACGGAAAGAATACCTGAAAAATATTGTGGATGCTTATTTGTTGAAAGATATTCTAATGGTGGATGGAATTAAAAATGCCTCAAAAATGAAAGAACTTTTACAATTGATTGCTTTGCAAACAGGCAGCGAAGTTTCGTATGAAGAGTTGGGACGAAAACTTGGAATGAGTAAAAATACCGTCGAAAAATATCTGGCTTTATTATCTAAAACATTTGTAATCTATCGCTTAGGAGCATTTAGCCGCAACTTGCGAAAAGAAGTAACCAGGGCAGGGAAATGGTTTTTTTACGACACCGGCATTCGAAATGCTTTGATTGGGGCATATAATTCGTTAGTATTGAGACAAGATGTGGGAGCTTTGTGGGAAAGTTACATGATTGGAGAGCGTATAAAGAAAAATCTGAATGAAAATACAGGCAAAGAATTCTATTTTTGGCGCACTTATGATGAGCAGGAAATAGATTTGCTCGAGGTTTCAGGCGATACTATTTTTGCCTTTGAATTTAAATGGGGAGACAAAATTCCAAATGTTCCGCAGGCGTTTTCAACTGCCTATCCACAAGCGACATATCAAGTTCTAAATAAAAATAATTATTTAGAATTTATTTAAAATAATGAACAAGAAAACAATGCAAAACGTATTGGGCGAAGTAATTTTATAAATCTATACCATATAAATGAATTTTATTGTAGAGTGTTTTTCGGCTAATTTTCAGCGCTTTGGCTGCCAAAACTTTATTCCCTTTCATCTTTTTTAAGGTAGATTCAATCAATGCTTTCTCATCTGTAACCGGCATGGATATACCATTATCTAAATCTGATATATGTGATGGTATGGACAAAACCGGTAAATCTTCGGGAAGAATTTCATCCGATTGGGCGTATAGCACCGCTGCCCGTACCACGTTTCGCAGTTCCCGTATATTTCCGGGCCAAGGGTATTGTTCCATGATTTGCAGCACTTCGGGAGAAATCTTTTTTACCTGTTTGTTTAATTCTTCATTGGCTGCTTCTAAAAAAAAGTTCGCAAAAAGAGAAATATCTTTCACGCGTTCCCGTAACGCAGGGACTGTAATATAAAATTCATTCAAACGATGATACAGGTCTCTTCTAAAAGTGCCGTTCATCACTACTTGCTCCAAATTTTCGTTAGTTGCCGTCAATATTCTTACATCAATTTTTATATCTTTTGTTGACCCAATGGGATGCACTTGACGTTCCTGCAGCGTGCGTAAAAGCTGAATTTGCACGTCATAAGATAAATTTCCAATTTCATCTAAAAAAACAGTTCCGCCATCGGCTTGTTCAAATACCCCTTTTTTGTCGGCAACGGCTGATGTAAAAGATCCTTTTATATGACCAAACAACTCACTCAAAGCCAACTCACGCAGCAAACTTCCACAGTCAACGGCAATAAAGGGTGCGTTTTTTCGACTGCTATTTTCATGGATCATGCGGGCAATATGCTCTTTCCCAACCCCGCTTTCACCGGAAATTAACACCGACAGTTGCGTATCAGCCACCATCTTTACATTTTCATACATCTGTTTGGCTAATCTACTGCTCCCTTGTATGATTCCTGTACAAGATTTGTTTTCTCTCACAGTGGAATCTTTTTCTATAATTTCTCTACTGTTAAATGCTTGTTTTATTTTTTGTTCTAAAATTGATGGGTTAACAGGTTTTGCCAAATAATCAAAAGCGCCTAACTTCATCGCCAACACAGCATTCTGTAACTCGGCGTAATTCGTCATGATAATGACCGGCAATTGCTTCTTTTGCTCTTTTATCCATGTTAATAATAAAATCCCATCCCCATCAGGTAAACGCAGATCAGACAAAATTAAATCAAAAGTTTGTCTTTGAATTTCTTTTTTTGCCTTTTCTATACCGGACAATAAAACTGTTTCATAACCTTCACGAGTGAGCCATTCTTGTAACATTACGCCAAAAGACAAGTCGTCTTCTATAATCAAAATTTTAGAATTCATAGAAATATTATGTTATATCAATCAAAAGAGCAAGTTTCATAAATCATCACTCCTATTTTGAATGCCGCGAAATTATAAAAAACTATAAAATTCTCATTTTTTTTTCTAAAGTTTAGAAATTATTTTGGTATTCCGTCTTTTACCAAAGTTTAATTTCAAAATACAAGTATGGAAGTCATCACAATTGAATCGCAGGCAGTATTTTTTTAATTTCTTAAGATAGCGAAGGTGAAAATTTTTAGAAAATAAAAAAAAGACATATATATTTTACATTATGACAATAATAAGTGTATTTTTGCAACGTTAATTAGTCATAAACTTTAAAAATTTTCATTATGAAAAAATCGTATTTATTTCCAAACTATCTTAAGAAGATCGGGTACTGTATTGCTATCCCGTTTATTATTATTTTGATTCTAAATGTATGTAATGTGCCTTATTTGAATTTTGATTTTAAAACTTTTGGCATCCTAGTTCATTCTTTGCCTATTTTCTCATCCGAAACAATTGACGGAACAACAACCATGAGTCTTAGTTATGATATGAAAGAAAGTATATGGCTTACAACAGCTAAAACGAACTTTCAAGGCACCATTGTTCCGGTTACCATCATTATCGGGCTTTTGCTGATAGCATTTTCAAAAGAAAAAATTGAAGATGAAATGATCGTAAAAATTCGAGAGCAGTCTCTTATTTGGGCAGTTTTGGTAAATTTTATCATACTGATTTTAGGAATCTTATTTGTATTTGGATTTTCTTATTTGTACTTTTTGAGTTTTCAAATCTTTTTTGTGTTGATACTGTTTATTGCCAAATTCAACTTTGAATTATACCGTTTTAATAAATCCGTGAAATATGAAGAATAACATTAGAGTAGAGCGTGCGATTTTAAGGATTTCGCAGCAAGAATTAGCCGATAAAATTGGAGTAACGCGCCAAACCGTGAATGCTATTGAGTTAGAAAAGTTTGTCCCTTCGGCAGTTATTACAATGAAAATGTCGGCAATATTTGGCAAACCGGTAAATGATTTTTTCTATTTGGAAGAATCGGATTGGGGCAATGCAGTACGTGAATGACACAAATTTTATTGTTGCAGACAAGCAAGAGACAGTGCAGTGAATAATGATAAAAAAATTAATATAAACCCAAAAAATGATATTATATGGAAAATTTTAAAAAACCCAAATTGAGATTATGTCTGATTTTTCTTTTTGCTTTGTATTTAAACCTATTTGTACTCAACTTTACATTCGGGCAAAACCAAGAAAAATATTCCGAATTAATAAAGGAAGCATGGACATTTTATGAGGCAAAAGAGTATTTAAAGTCCGGGCATAAATACAGTGAAGCGTTTATTGCCCTTGGAGGAAAAGGATTTGTAAATGACCGATACAATGCTGCTTGTTCGTGGGCATTAGCGAATGAAATTGATTCTGCTTTTGTACAGTTATTCAAAATTGTACCGAATGGTTATTATACAAACTTGGCACATCTAATGCGAGATTCTGACCTTGACAATTTACGCAAGTATCCCCAATGGAATGAAATGATTGACGAGGTAAGGGCATCTATACAAGAGAAAGCAGCAAAAGAATTGTTGAAAGCAAAAAGAATTTTAGAAGATGATGCCGGAAAATTATGGGGAAAATCAATTTGGGACGACCATGTTTTGGTATTCTCGTTCGATAATATGGTTTATAGTTTAACCCATTTTGAAGGCAGCAGTCTCAACGAAAACAGTCTTTACTCTGCATTGTTGCCTGAAAATAAACTTTTTTATACTAATTCAATACAGGAATATGATGGAAAACGATACGCTGTAGTCAGAGATGACTATCTTTCGGACAATTCAGCAACTATTATCCATGAACTGTTCCATGTTTTGCAGGAGAAACACAGAATGCTCAATGGAAATGCCATCAGTTACTTGGACAATTACGATGCACGGGAATGGTTACGATTGGAATATCAGGCTTTACGGAATTGTCTAAACAGTATTGACCAAAATAAAGACCTAAAAACAATCTCCGATTATCTGCAAGATGCAATGGTTTACAGGAAAATAAGACAAACACAATATCCAAGTTTTCTTGAAATGGAAACAGAAATAGAAACTTTGGAGGGCTTGGCAAACTACACAGGCTACGTTTTGTCCACATATCCTAATAAATATGAACTTGCTATCGAAGAAATCAACGAACGAGAACGTCCAGATACATATGTAAGAGCGTTTTCATACGCCACAGGATTTGCATACGGAATGATTTTTGATTATTTAGAAATAGATTGGAAGTTAGGATTGGATACGGTGTATAATTTTTTGGATATTTACGAGGAAAAATATTTGAAAGAACTGTTGAATGTCACAAGACAAAGAGAATCAGAAGCTAATGACAGAAATAACTTTGCAATTATTCACAAAGAAGAAACAGAACGAAAAGAGAGAAATGAGAGAAAAATCAAATTGTTACGACAACAACTTATCGAATTGCCAACCTTGTCTGTTATTTTACCGATGACTTATTTTGCACAAATGTATGATATGAATGGAACAGTTGTCATAGACAATTTGAATACTGCTTATACAACACTTTTTCATGGGACAGATGCTTCTCAAGGAGAAAATTTTGGCAGTTTTAAGTTTTCATCGCAAAGGCAAGATCACGAAATCACAGGTGTTTTAATAAGTCGGCGAGAGAATATTGCTACTCTAATATTTCCATTGCCTTTCCGTATTGAGGGTAACAAAATTATAGGAGATACTTACGAAATAACACTGAATGATAATTGGAAAATAGAACGTAAAAACGAAAAAGGAGATTTTGAAATAG
This sequence comes from Bacteroidota bacterium, assembly GCA_009786185.1. Lineage (GTDB taxonomy): Bacteria > Bacteroidota > Bacteroidia > Bacteroidales > WCHB1-69 > WRNX01. The sequence goes on along the minus strand of WQTS01000099.1, from coordinate 6,026 downwards.
TCGAAAAGAAAGAATAGAAAACACCTGCACCTCGTGTGTAATTGTGTAAAATTACACACGAGGTGTAAAGATTTACACAATTACATATAAAACATTTTCACTTTTTCAATTAATAATCAATAAATTATATTTCTGGCACGGTTTTTTCAAATGGTTTACAAGTAAACTTTAAAAATATTTATTATGAAAATTATCATGAAAAAACTATGGATTCTTGTAGCAGCTACAGGAACGGACTTTAAACTAATTTTTAAAATGAAGAGAATTGTTCTTTTGTTATTTACAAGTATGCTGTTTTTGACAGCCTGCGATAAAGCTGGTAATGGAGATGTTGTCAGTCAAGAAAGAATGGCAAATGATTTTAATGGTATCGTAATAGACGGTGTGGCTAATGTTAATGTCCACTCGGGCGAGGATTACAAGGTGATAGTAACTACTGATATTAATCTTCAAAGTAAGGTTTTGGTGGAGGTAAAAAATAACGTTCTGTATATTGGCACAAAATCAATAAAAAGTTTTAAGCCGACCAAATTAATTGTTGATGTTCATTTGCCCGAATTACAAAGTATCAACTTAAAAGGCGTAGGTAATGTAAAACTATCTAATGGAGAAGCGTCCAGCTTACAAATTTCTTTATCAGGGGCCGGAGGCATTGATGCGCAAAATTATCAAGTTGAAAATGTTGTCATTAATCATTCAGGAGTTGGTGATGCAAAAATTTGGGTGACAACGTCTTTGAGCGGTACACTTTCTGGGGTTGGTGATATTTATTATAAAGGCAATCCGATTATAAACGTAAGTGTTAGTGGTGTTGGAAAATTAAAAAAACTGTAAACACCGGCAGCCAACGAGCGTGCCTGTTAACATTCAGAAAATAACAGACAGAATATAAACTGTCTAACAAAGACATGCAAGATGAAAACAAAAATAAACTTACTTCTTAAGATTATAATGATTTTAGCGGTTATCGCAATGGGAAGCGCCGCAATACTGCAGATTTTTATTCCGTCATTTCTCGGTTCAACATCCGAATATGGTTTGAATCCGGGCTGGCAACGTGAGATTGGATTTTGGAATATAGGTTTTGTCGCAGTTCTTATTGGGACTCTTATAAAAGGGGATGGTAAAACCGTAACTATTGTTGCATCGGGCGGGAGTATTCTTGCGGTTGGTTTTGGCATCAATCATTTGTTGGGATTTATCCGTGATACAAGCATGTATATGAGTTTGTTTGGAGCATTGGAAAATTTTTTGTTTGCAGGGCTTATCATTTTGGGGTTGATTAAGCAAATCAAACTCAACCGGGCGCATGATGAAAGTCCGATCAAGAACTTATAAAACCAACCATTCTTTGTTATGGCTGTTCATTGTATCCGATTAATAACTCACAAGCAACATTAGTAAACATTTAAACAGAAAACAATATGAACTACGACAATTTTTTCTTTCCGGCAGAAAACTTGGAAGAAAGTAAAAAGTTTTATACGGAAACCTTGAGTTTATCCGTAAAATTTGATTTTAGCCAACAGGGAATGATAGCCTTTAAAGTTGGAGACGAAGAGCCCGCAATCATACTGAAAGACAGGAAAAAATTTCCGACAATGAAACCGGCAATTTGGCTTGAAGTAGATAGCGTAGAGCGTTTATACCGGAAACTTCTTGCCAAAGGAGTAACTTTTTTGTCGGAACCTTTCAAAATCAAAACAGGCTGGGCAGTGGAATTTCACGACCCTTCCGGTAACGTGATTGGAATAACCGATTATGATAATAAAAAATAATAGATATATTTCATAAACCAAAAATAATAAAGAAATGAAACAGACAGAAAAAATTTCGGAAGGCAAAAATTACTCGGCAATAAACATCGGTAATTTGGAAGATATTAAATCTTATTCTTTAATTCACGAAAAAACAGGAAAAGAAGTTAAAGGAAAAGTGTTTGTAAAAGAACCAACCAAGGCAACGGGAACAGAAATTTCTTTCACAACTGTACTTCCCAAATCAGAATTGGGATATTTTCATATACACCACAGGAACGAAGAAACATATATTATCCTTAAAGGTTCGGGGTATTATCAGGTAGATGACGATTGTTTTCCTGTACAGGCAGGCAGTATAATAAGAGTAGCGCCTGAAGGTGTGAGAAGTTTATGTAATACCGCAGAAGAGGAAATGCTATTCATTTGTATTCAGTCAAAGGAAAATTCGTTGGAAGAATATACCGCAGGTGACGGACAGCGAATTGCATTTTGAATCTTCCACTACTTTCCAAATTCCTGTATATATCGCGCAGGGAAAATATGATTATCAGGTATCTTACGCATTGGCTCGTGATTGGTTTGATAAAATAGAAGCGCCGGGAAAAGCATTTTTTACATTTGAAAATTCGGCTCACGGCACAATTATGGAAGAACCTGAAAAATTTGTTCAAATCATGCGTGAAATTGCTTCAAGGAAAAAAAACAAATAAATGCATTGAATTAAGCGTTATATTAGTAGTAATAAAACAATGAAAACAGTGAAAAAATACCAGTCATACACACTGCAAAACTACGATCATATTCCACAGTCTTCCTCCCTTTCCTGCGAAGACCGTCAGGCAATTGAAGTAGTTGGACGCGTACTTCCGTTTAAGACCAACAACTATGTTACTGATGAACTTATACAGTGGGATCACTTGGAAGAGGATCCTATTTTTACGCTAAACTTTCCCCGGCGGAAAATACTGTTGCCGCATCACTATAGTGAAGTAGAGGGACTAATAGCGAGGAGAGATGAACGAAAACTTCGAGCCTCCATAGAGAAAATACGTATGGAACTCAATCCCAATCCATCGGGACAGGAGTATAATGTTCCGGTATTCAACGGTGTGCGCCTTCACGGATTACAGCATAAATATCGCGAAACGGTACTGCTTTTTCCTCGTCCGGGGCAAAGATGCTTCGCTAATTGTACGTTTTGTTTTCGCTGGCCTCAATTCTCCAATCTTCCGGATATGAGATTTTCCATCAAAGAAGATTATGAACTCTATGTAAAATATATTAAAGCCCATCCCAAAGTTACCGACGTACTATTTACCGGCGGGGATCCTATGGTCATGGATGCTTCTTTGTTGCGCGCTCATATAGAACCCATACTTTCTGCTTCTATGAAACAAATCAGGCATATCCGGATAGGAACCAAAGCGTTGGCGTACTGGCCATACCGTTTTATCACCGATGAAGATGCCGACGATATACTCCGACTTTTTGATGACATTATTCGTTCCGGCAAGCATCTCACTATTATGGCTCACTTCAATCATCCCGTAGAACTGACTACCGACGCCGTGAAAAAGGCGATACAGCGTATTCGTAATACCGGCGCTCAAATTCGCACTCAGTCTCCCGTGCTTAGGCATATCAATGATTGTCCAAAACTTTGGGCTGAAATGTGGCAGCTTCAAGTGGGACTTGGTTGTATTCCATACTACATGTTTGTAGCGCGAGATACTGGAGCCAAACATTATTTTGAAATTCCTTTGGCGCAATGTCAGACCATTTTCCGTGAAGCCTATCAAAAAGTAAGCGGTATTTGTCGCACGGTAAGAGGTCCCAGTATGAGTGATCATGCAGGCAAAATACAGATTCTCGGAGTGAGCGAAGCCGCCGGAGAAAAGCTCTTTGTTCTTCGTTTTATACAAGGGCGTAATCCGGATTGGGTTGCCAAGCCGTTTTTCGCCAAATACAATCCTGATGCCACTTGGTTCGACCAATTAGAGCCTGCTTTTGGAGAAAAAGAGTTCTTTTTTGAACATGAATTGGGTAATTATCTAAGAGATGCATTGGAACGCGATACTGGTGCCTATTGATTTTTTGGATTAGCATTTTAGTTATGATAAAAATATATTAAGAATTTAAAAAATGATGTATCTTTATCGCATTTTAGCGTAAACTGCAAAAACAGAGTATTGCCGGAACCGGAATATGGAACGACATGATTGCCGGAGCCGAAGTATTTGTAGCAATGGAGTTTCAATTTGACCCATGGAGAGACACGAGCGACTGTCCGGAAGAGGAGATTTTTGCTATCATTTTATTCAATTACGAGTTAAAAATTACGAATTACGATTCAAATATTTTGCTTCAAATTCTGCTGTTAAATCAATTATTTTTTGATTGATTTGGGTTAATTCGCGTGTTGCCTGTTCCAGTTTATAGAGAAAAGCGAGCGCTTTTTTTTCTGTAAAAGTGCTTTTCAAAGCCTTTGTAACTTGGTTATAATTGACTCCGATGGCACGAAACTGAGCATAAAAAGTGGTCAGCCGCATGTAATAATCCATCGCTGCCTTGTCCATTTTAACCACTTTTAGTGTACGGTTAAAGATGCAGGAGGTGATGAAACGCGCTTTGTCGGGCAATCCCGATTGCTCATAAAGCGTTAAAAATGCGGCGTAGTCCGCATCATTGAGGTTGATAGCCAAGCGGTGGCGGCAAGGGTCGCTTTTGGGTTTGCGCCCCACCTGCTTTGCTGTTTTGTTGTTTGTTGTCATATCGTTAAAATTTTACATTACACATTTAAAAAAAATGCTGACTTCGGAAGCATTTTCAGCTCGCTGCAAGCGCAAGTGTTTTCAGGTACTGAAAATATTTTGAGGTACTCAAAATACAACTTGCCGTTTGCCGACGCAAACAAATTTTGCTTTATGCAGAATTGAAAAAAACCACATTAAAATTGTCCGAGCCATGATACTTCGACTTCGTTTAGTGCAGACTTTATTAAAAGCTTTTATAATTTACATGATGAAGCTAAAATCCTGCTAATCTTATTAATATTGCTCAAACATGGGCTTTACAATCATTGCAAAGTAGAGTGCTATTTTAGAAGGCAGGTGGAAAGCCCCTGCCATTTGGGTGGAAAACCTCTGCCACTTTGCAAGATAGAGAAATATTCTGGCTTAGAGTGTGTTTTTTTGCACTCGAAAAATAATCAATCTAAATGTACTTCTCATAGACTCATTTTTTAAGCTACAAAATTATTTTATTTATTTAAAATGAGTTCTATGCAACATAGACAATATTAGACAGTTAGCAGCCAATTTTAGACTAATTTCGTGCCTTTTTTCCATCCTTGTTTATGGGGTATGATTTGGGTTAGAAACTTTGTCTCAAAGTGCCATTTTTACGTCCTTTCACATAGTCAAAAATAAAAGAAAAAAATATCTATCACACTGTTTGTAAGTGTTTTTTCCTACTTTTGTCCCCATGTGTCTGCATATGCGTTTTCTAATCTTCACCTCCGTAGGGGTTGTAGGTAGGCATACGCGTTTTCTTTATCCCGAGCTGCGCTACGCTTGGCACGGGGTTATCAACATTAAACACCTTCGGTGTTTAAACGCTTTTTTATTGTTTTACCAATTTCTTAATGTTACTTCCATCCTCAAAAATTACACGCACAAAATAGATGCCATTATTTAAGTGAGAGATATTGAGTGTAGCGCTATTGCTTGCAGCAGTTTGTGAAACTACGGTTTGCCCCAAAAAGTTAATCATTTCTACCGTATGAAAAGGAGTTGCCGACGAAATGGTTACTTGATTTGTGGCAGGATTGGGAATAATAGAAAAGTTGGGTTTTAAATATTCCTCTACTCCTACCTCAACTTCTACCTGAACATGATTTGAACTATCCGACACACAATCCATCTCATAATGAGTTATTACATAATAATCATACTCCCCAATAGGCAGATTTTCATCTAAATAGGTACTATTTGTTGTAGCCTCCAGAAACTCCTCATTCCGGTAAATACGATATTCTTGCACCGGCAAACTGCTTTCCGGCTCGCTCCAAGACAGATGAACAGTGTTGTTATCTAATTTCTCTGAAACCAAATCATGTACCGTCTCGCAACTCTTGCCATAGTTTTTGTGTAAATCGTGGCAGTAAGTGGCAACTAAGGTTTCGCCATAATCTCTGTAATACTCAATACAAATTTTGTAATATTCACCCCAAGGGTTAAAATCTTCTACTTGCTCAGTTTTAATAAT
>WQTS01000098.1 GCA_009786185.1 Bacteroidota bacterium | reverse complement strand
TTCCAATTGCAGTAACCAATGAATGTAAGTTCCCAAATCGTTTAACTCAAACGCCTGCTCTTCCGTAATCTCAAATCGTTCATACATTTTAGTTAAAGTTACCATTGCCTCTTTGTAATTATTCTCCTTTAAGTAAGTTTCAACAACAGTAAGATAGTCGGTGTAGTTGCCGCGGTATAAAAGAAGGCGGCGAAGGGTTAAGCTACCTCCTCCGGCTTCATTTATTTCACCTCTTCCGTCATCCGACGACTTGTCGCCGTCTGCCACCTTCTCCTCTTTGAGGAGAAGGAATTTTCCGGTTTCTTCATCACCACTCGTCTCAAACCTCATACCGTCTGCTATTTCCTCATTTATCGCAATAAGTATCGAATTAAAATGATTGTCTTTCAATGCACTGTAATAAGAAACCATATCTAATAGCGCGTTGTACTCTTCTTCATTATTGCCCTCAAAGGCAAGGAATTGAGCGAGCCAATGCTCGTATTCGTCATTCCATTCATCGTATTGAGACAGTGCACGATCTAAATCACCACCACCGCCGCCTATTATGCCAACGCGTGAAGGACAAGAATTTGAAGATGTAGAATATTTATTTACGTTTGTAGTGAGAACCGGAAATTCATTAGTCTGTGCATAATAGTAATTTATAGGATGTTGGGATTGATCGTTTTCAATATTAAAGGCAGGGTTGCCTTGAAATAGATTTCCTGCCGATCCTCCTATTCGTGCATTGCTTCCTTGATCTCTTCTAATTGAAAGGCTAAATAAACAAGTTATGGGTTGGTTGGGCAAGTTGCCTACAAGGATGTCTCTGTATTGGCTACCGCTAAAAGTGTTGCACCGGGATTGCAACCCGGTAATTTGGTTCTGGGGAGCCCGGTGTATAATTGTATCTCCGCCACCGCCGTAGGGTATAGTATCTATTTGGGAAGAGTTTTTACATAGAAATTGTTGTGCCACGTATAAGTTCTTATACCTGTTTTTATAGACTTCATTTTCAGCTTCTCCGCTATTGCGTATGGTTAACCCTATTGTTATTTTGCCTGTGGCAGCTTGAGTATCCTCAAAAAGGTTTTCTTCTATTTTGTATCCTGTGGCATCGTTTATATAAACTCCATATGAGTTGGCTTGTGTTACATAAAACTCATTCCTGATCAATTGGTGATTATTTATGCCATTGACATTTACACTACGCAAGTTATTATTAAACGTACTGTAACGTACTGTTAATTTCGGTGATACTCCTGAATTGTTTGCTGAAACGGCTCTGGTAAATCCTGTGAAAGTACTCCGGGTCATTACTAACGAATCACAGCTGCCATCGTAAGTAGTAATTCTGGGGCAGTGTTCCTGTACGGTTAAGGAGGTATTGGATGCCATGATTCCATAATTTCTAAGGCTATTGCTGTACGGGGCTATACTTGAAAAGTTGCATCCCATTACTGCCACAATACCACTGTTCTCCATTTTAAGGTGCGCCTCAAAATCTGCTGTGTTACCAATGTAATTATTGTTTAGAACAAAACTTGTCCGTGTAAATTTACCGGAAGTACCGCTTTGTCCCGGAGCTAACGGCTCAAATTTAACGCCAATGGTATTGTTTACAAAGTGTGCATCAACAATCTCTACTATGCCGCCGCCCATAACGGTGATGCCGCACACGGCATTTTCGATTTTGCTGTTGTTTCTCAGCTCTATATAGCCTTGTTGGCTTGGAGCTAATACTCTAGGATTAGGATCGCCCAATGCGGTGATGCCTTGCCACAGTTGTCCGGTAGCATTTTTAAATGTACCGCCATCCATCACGATTTTGGCGCTCGGGTGAACCGTAATAGTAGTATGCTCGTTACTGCTTATGGTACCTGTATTGGTTAAAGTGGCTCTTGCTTGCAGGGTAATAGGAACGGACAATAAATGGTTATTACCTGCCCACCTTGCGGAAGCATTGGATACAATAATGCCATTACTAACGGTGTTATTTTCAAAGTGGGCATTGGTAACCTCTAACTTACCGCCATCTTTAACCATAACAGCGCAGATAGCGTTTTCAATTTTACCGTTATTTTTTATTTCTACAGTACCTCCCGATACTACAATGCCTTCCCATATACCGCCTGTGCAGGCATTGGTAAGCGTACCACCATCAATAACTAACTTGCCGCCGGGTTGGATATTGATACTCACATTATCATTACATACTACCGGAGAGCTGATAGTTAAAGTAACATTATTTGGAATAGTAATATCATTAATGGCATGTCTTGATGTGCTCCATGTAGTGTTTTGAGTAATAGTGCCCTGCACAACAGGCAAACCACTGTAACAAATGGCAGCAGCTACAGCAGCGTAAGCATCTACCAAACCGTAACCCATTTCGTTATTCCAAGTTCCATTGAGACGGCCGGAATGAGTTGAATAATTATAAACTCCGCCATAATTAAGAATGCTATGCGCCTTATAGGCAGTTTGTTCAATAATACTTTTCACTTGTGCTGCCGTTAAATCGGGGTTTACCGAAAGCATTAAGGCGGCAACGCCGGATACGTGTGCGGCAGCGCCGCCGGTGTTATAGTACTTATTTTCATACAATGGTTGTCTATTCAATTGATCTGTAGTATATAATTCTTCTCCGGGCGCTACCACATCGAGTTTAATGCCATAATTACTTCCCCAATCCGGATAGTTTGCCCTTAGTCCCCCGGTTGTTGTTGCACCCACTGCAATAATACAATCTAACGAAGCCGGGGCGGAAACAGAGTCTCTTCCACTATTTCCGCTACCCGAAATAATAACCATTCCTTTTCCGTTTCTGCCTGAGGTAAAAAGATCATTAAGCATTGAGGCATGTGCCGGTAGGGTTAGGGGGGGGATGTAAGGATCTATCTCATCAAATACCCACGAAAAATTTATAATATCTACGTTGGTGCTATCTTTTATCCATTGCAATCCTTTGGTAATTCTATGATCGGAACTGTTATAAACATACGTGGAAGTAGGCAAATGAAAATTTACATATCTCACTCTAATGGATGTAACTTTGGCATTATTTGCCACTCCATAGTTTGCTTGAACATTATTGGTAGATGCTACAATACCGGCAACCCGTGTACCATTAATATCGTCCCACCATGCATTGCCTTGCGGATCATGATTTGCGTTTACGGCATTATAGCCGCCCTCTATATTGTTTATTAAAGCGGGATGATTCTCTAATACTCCATCGTCAACAATAGCAATTGTAATATTGGGATTCCCTGTGGTAATATTCCAGGCATTCATTGCATTGATGCCCATGGTTCCGTTTTCAATTCCTCTTAAATTCCAATCTTTTGGCAATGAACTTGAGGCAGTTGCACCTCCTCTGCCGGATAATGATTCTTCCACATATTGCATATAATAAAACGAAGGTTGCGCATACACTACTGTGCCGGTTTCAAATAAACGTTGAGCCGCCGGGAATATATCCCCGTTCTCTATCTGAATGTAGAATGTATTGAAAAAAGAACCCACAGGCTCTGCAAATTGGTAAGCCAACCGGGCTAAACTCAATGCTTCTTCTATAGCCACTCCCTCTTTTACCTTTACGTACATCTCTTTGGCTACCCAGCGCATAGTATTAGAACCGGGCAACCGGTATTCACTACTATAAGAGGCTATGAGATCTATATTCTCAATAGTGTTTATAAAATTTGAAACCTGCATCCCTGCTAAATCATAGCGGTAAATATCTGGGGTTACCATCTCAAAATGAGATGCAAACTCCTTAATGTTATTAAGGGTGCTTTCTTTGCCTTTAGCATCGGCGTTGGGTACAAAATGAACATATTGTACATGGTCATTCCTTTCAAATAAAATCTGTTTTCCATCTAGAGAATAGACAAAGGCTTGGGGTTGCGCTTGAAGTATGGAAAACATCAAGCAAGTTCCTAATAAAAGTAGAAATTTCTTCATAATTAGATTTTTTAAATTAATAATGATAATAACGCCTCAAAAATATATCATAAATTATTATTAATGAACAATTTTTGCGGTAAATTTGTCCGCATTTTGAAGTAAAATTGTTTGTATTTTGAGGTAGATTTGCCTGCGCTTTTTGAGACAAACCGTTTATTGTTTTACCACTTTCCTTATTGCTACTCCTTTATCTGTGGTTATCCTTACGAAGTAAATTCCTGCCTGCAAATGCGAAATATTTGTTTCAAATTCTGAATTTTGAATGTTGAATTCTGAATTAATTTTTCTGCCAAAAACATCGAAAATCTCAATACCTTCAACTTGTAATTCGTAACTCGTAATTCGTAATTGCCCACTTGTGGGATTCGGGTACACCTTAACCTCTGTTAACTTCTGTACCGGCTCCGGTACACTTACTTCTATTTCTTTGTATGTTATATAAAAAATCGATGGTTCTTCCGGAGGTCCAACAGGATCAAATATCATTTCGTAAGTTACTGGCAATCCGTGCTCATTATACGTATAGCTAAATGTATGTTCGTGTGTGATAAATTTAGTCATGTTGTTTTTCGATAAAAGCATTTCATCAGTTGCAACGGAACCCAGCCCCGGTAATGGATTATATGTTAAAATGCCGTCCAATCCGCAATTGGGTCTTGGGTTATTATCATATTCAAAATAGTATGTGTACCATTGTGGGTTGTATATTCCCACAAGTTGAGTACGCATAGTTACGTTCCCTGCATCGTCATAAAAAATGATGTCGCGTTGAAAAGGCGCAGTAGCATCTGTGTACATACTAACAATCTTGCCGTTTTCGTAATGATAGTTTAGATGAGAAGTATTATAGCCATTTTCGATTCTTATGAGTTGCCCCTGCGAATTGTAGAGAAAATGCGTGTCATAATCAAACATAAAATGTGTAGAATCTTTATAGGCAATTTTTGATACAAGTCCATTTTCATACTCAAATGTTTCCACATATTTTAAAGGGCGAAGTTGTCCCTGCTCAATAAATTCACCTGTAGTAATTCTTTTTATTAGCTTATTATTAGCATTATAGATATACTCAGTCAAATAATGGCTAGGGGGATCATTTCGGACAATTTTATCCACTAAAAACTTGTCTCTAATATTATTTTGCGCCTGAGTAATATTTATTGTTATTACGCTAATAAAGGCAAAAAATAAAATTAATCTCTTATTCATAGTTTTGTTTTTTGGTTAATGCTAAAATAAAGTGATTTAACGTATTTGTTTGTTTCATTATTATAATTTGTTGGCTTCTTCTACTTTGTTGGCATTAAGCCTTCCGTTTAATTCTTTAGAATAACAGGCAAAAAAATCTTCCTCCAATGCTAAAGAGATACGAAAGAGGAGGTTTGCATAAATATCTCTGTTATTTTTTAAGATTTTTCGTAGATTATTTCTGTCATAATTCACTTGTTTCGCAAGCCATGCTATGGAGCGCTCTTTTTCTTCCAATTTTCTTAAAATCTCATGATTAATGTGAATTGAATTCATCGCTTTTGATTACTTATTATTTGGTTTTGCTAAACGATTTGATTTACTATCGTTTTTGAATAGGAGCGCGAACCTCTATTCATTCAGAGGTATCGCCAAACACCGGAAACCAAATAAGAAGCCCGCGCTGAACGGAACTGCTTGCGGTTTCATTAAATTGGCGATTTTCTGAATACAAACAATAGCGAACGCTATTTTTAACGCTGCAAAGATAGAAAAAATGAGGTAGATTAGACAAACGTCTGCGATTGCGCTTGAAGCATAAACAAAGCCAAGCAAAATCCGAATAAAAGCAGTAATTTTTTCATAATAAATTGATTTAAAGGGTAAGTACTAAGTTTCTGTTTCAATACCACAAAACAAAAAAGAAAATTATTAGAATGTTGAAATTATGCAACCAATATTAGTGCAATTTGCAACAGGTTTGTGTGCATTTTGCAACATTCACAGTACCTTACAATAATGAAACCGGAAAGCACGTTACGTTAATCAATAAAAAACAATTAAATGAATAAGAGGCTATTTTTATTTTTTGCCTTTATTAGTGTAATAACAATGAATATTATTCAGGCACAAAACAACGTTAGAGACAAATTCTTAGTAGAGACAGTTTATAATAGTGATAGTTATGGTTCTTGGGCGTTATCTGAATATTTTTATGATGCTGATAATAAACTAATAAAAGGAGTTGGTACCGGTCATTTTTTTGAGCAAGGACAGTGGCGATACGGAAAAGGTGTACGAATATTTGAATATGAAAACGGACGCTTATCAAAAATTATCTACAAAGATTCCACGCATTTTATGTTTGATTACGATACGCATTTCCTCTATAATGCGCAAGGGCAAATTATAAGAAGCGAAATTTATAAGAATGGTTATAATACTTCTCATCGAAACTATCATTACGAAAACGGGCGTATTGTTAGCATTTATATGGACGGTACAGCGCCTCTTGCGCGCGACACCATCTTTTATGACGATGCAGGAAATGTAACAAAGCGTACGTATCTTATGGGGATACCCATCCCACAATGGGTTACACACTATTTTGAATATGATAATAACCCAAGACCCAATTGTGGAGTAGACGGCATTTTAACATTGAACCCATTGCCGGGACTTGGTACTGTTGCGGTCGATGAAATGCTTTTATCGAAAAACAATATGACTAAAATAATGCTCACAACCGGATATACACTTAATTATACTTATAACGAACACGGATTGCCTGATACTTACGAAATGATCTTTGAAGGTAGTCCGCCGGAAGAACCATCGATTTTTTATATAACATACAAAGAAATAGGAGTAGGTGTACCGGAACCGGAACAAGAATTAGCAGAGGTTAAAGTTTATCCAAATCCCACAAGTGGTCAATTACGAATTACGAGTTACGAATTACGAATGGAAGGTATTGAAGTTTTTGATGTTTTTGGCAGAAAAGTTAATTCAGAATTCAACATTCAAAATTCAGAATTTGAAACAAATATTTCACATTTACACGCAGGAATTTATTTTGTAAGGATAAAAACAGATAAAGGGGAAGTGGTAAGGAAGATAGTTAAACAGTAATTTGCTCATTAGCATAGTCATAGTAATGAGCAAAGAAATTGTGTTTCAAAGCGATACTAATTCTATGGAGCAGTTCAGGATGGATATGTTCTTGTTGGTAAATTCGATAAATATTGTTTCTGTGGCAATGTAATTTTTTTGCCAACCAATTTGCCTTTCGTCCTTCTTCTTCCATCTTTCTTTGAATTAATTTTCCGGTATGTTTTTCATTCATAGTTTAGTGCACGTTGTTTTGTAAAAAAATAAAGCGTGGAACTTAATTCGCTATTGAGGTCTTCGACTTACCTTGTAACACAAATAAAAAGCCCACGCAGAACGTGAGCACCGGACTAAATATCCTTGTGTTACTTTTGAACTTGTCGAAGGTTTCAATAGCAAGAATAAAAGCTAGCGCTTTTAGTATGAAGCAAAGAACGCAATTATGTTTGATTAACAGTTAGTTAGACAAACATAAAATGGTTGCGAAGATAGAAAAAAAGGGATAGCCACGAAATAACAAGATGAAAATAAGGTTTTGTTGTGACATAATTTTCAAAAAAAGAACATCACCTCAGAGGCATTCCCGTTATTTTGGATAGCGATGTTGCTGAACTCTATGGCGTAGAAACAAAACGTATTAACGAAGCTGTTAAAAACAATCCGGAAAAATTTCCTAATGGATATTTATTGGATTTATCTGGTGAAGAATACAAATCTTTAAGGTCGAAAATTTCGACCTTAGAAAATCAAGGAAGAGGTAAGCATATAAAATACTTGCCTAAGACTTTCACCGAAAAAGGGAAGAAGAAATAAAAATTACAACTCCGCCCGCGCTATAAAATCCGTAGCCCTCTGATACATTTCTTGCATAATTTCAGAGCTATCGCCCGGTGCAAAACGCGCAAACTCGCATTGTTGCAAAGTTTCTAAAAAACTGTCTATGGTTTGGGCGGAAACGTTTAATTGTGTGAGCTTTGCTGCCACGTTTTCCATAGAAAGTTGCGATACGGGAATGTGGTGTTTGCTGCTCAAATAGCCCCAAAGTGCGCGGGATATTTCCAAATAAAACTGCTCTTTGTTTTTCTCTTCCAAAAGTTTTTTCGCGGTTTTCAAATTTTTACGCGCTACCTTATTGGCTCTTTTATTGCGCATTAAAGCTACGTTGCTTCTTGTCTCGATTTGTTTTCTCCAAATAATAATGAAGAGGAACAGCAGTAAAATCGGCAATAGTAAAGCGGCATAATATTGAAGTGAACCGAAAAACGCAACGCCCATCGGCTTTAAGTTGGAGTGCGAAGTTCGGATAAAACGAATATCATTGCCCAGCACTTTAATATCTTTTTGAGAAGAGGTGGTTGAAACGGATAATTGCCCTGAGCTTTTTTCAACTACTAATGTGTATTCATTAGTAGATAGCGTTTTATATATTCCGGATTGCGGATCAAAAAAAGTAAACGTAGCTTTCGGAATGGTAAATTTTCCTTCATTTCGGGGAATAATTACATATTCGAATGTACGCGAACCTGTAACGGAATTTCCTTTTGTATGAATATTATCCACCACTCTCGGATCCGTTACATCAAAATCCGACGGAAACACAACGTCTAACGGATCAATATGTTGAATATTTCCGGTGCCGCTTATCGTGATGGTTAAATTTGTGGCATCGTTTGCTTTGAGCTCTGCCCTGCTAAGAGAAGAGGTCATGGTAAAATTTCCTACTAAGCCGCTGAAATCATCAGGTTTGTTGTGTTGCGGTAATGGTTTTACATTAAGTTTAACTGTATTTGATTTCAAGTCAAGATTGTAGTTTTGTGCGCTTTGTCTGCCGCCAAAAAAGCGGTCGAAGAACGGGTCGCCGGAGCTTTGTTGTGTAATCACGTTGGCGGTGAAGTCAATTTCCATAGGCGTAACCGTAAGTTCTCCTGTTCTTTGCGGAAAAACAGCCGTTCTTCTAATTTCGTGAACGGCATATTTTTTACCGTTTAAAACTTCTTGTTTTGCCACATTTTCAGCATTCGGATCTCCCAGCGTATAAGACCATAATCCGCTTTGTGTGGGCATGGTAGCGTTATTTACGCGGTAGCCGCCGTTCACGCTTTGTCCCACATATAATTTATGGGTAATAATCACCTGTTCCCCTTGATAAGGATTTGTTTTAGAGGCAGAAGCGCGAACAAATACTTCGTTTCTATCAAAAGTTGGTTGCGCCTGCTGTTGATTGCGTGTTCCTTGCTGCTGTTGCTGCTGTTGCTGCTGCGGAGTTCCTGCTTGTTGTGCTGCAACCACTTTAATGGGAACACTATTTGATTTTACTTGATTTCCATCTACAACAAATGTAGCGGCGGGAATGGTGAAAGCACCCTCTTTTTGCGCTCTAAGTGTAAAAGAGTATGAAAACGTGTTACTTTGTGTAGTCTGTCCATTTACAATAGATACGGAAGTAGAAGAACTTTGATTGGGACCGCTCAAAACATCGAATCCGGGAAATTGGTACGAAGCGATCTGTTGCGCCCGTTGGTTCAGTGTAAAAGTAAAAGTAAAATTTTGTCCTACTGCCACTTGTGGCGGCGCACTTGCCGTGCAGGTAACCTGTGAAAAAGCATCTTGAATATTTCCGGCAAGAAATATTAAAATAATAACTATTAGGACTTTACGAACATTATTCATAAATTATTTGCTTTTCTGTTATTATTGTGTAAACACATACATCAAAATATTAGCACCCATTTGCAGCGCTTTTGTACGCGTAGCCTCAGAGTTTTTGTGCACGGCATAGTCTTCCCAGCCGTCGCCGAGGTCTGTTTCATAGGAATAAAAACACATCAAACGTCCCTCCCAAAATAAACCGAAACCTTGCGGAGGTTTGCCGTCGTGCTCGTGAATTTTAGGTAATCCATTGGGGAAACTATATTTCTGATGAAAAATAGGATGATTATACGGAAGTTCCACAAACTCAAATTCCGGAAATACCTGTTTCATTGCCGGACGAATATATTTATCCAATCCGTAGTTGTCGTCGATATGCAGAAAACCGCCGGCAATTAGGTAATTGCGCAAATTTTGGGCTTCCGCTTCGTTGAATACTACATTGCCGTGCCCGGTAAGATGCACAAACGGATAGCGATACAAATCGGGGCTACCTACTTCTACTACTTCATATTTGGGATTCAAACTCATTCCCAGATTTTGATTGCAAAATGCAATCAGGTTTTTTAAGGAAGTAGGATTGGCATACCAGTCGCCGCCACCGCGGTATTGTACTACTGCAATTTGTTGTGCACTAAGTAATTGTATAAACAATAAACTTGCCAATAAAAAAACTGTTTTTTTCAATGTTGTAATTTTAAACTATATCCCTAACGTTTGAATTTCTAATATATTTTTTCCATTTGCCGGATATTTACTTTAAAAAAAGCACACAAAACAAGATTATTTCCGAAAACAGACATATAAGGCAGAAATTGTAAATTCCTACCACAAACAGGGCATTATTTTAAGCACAGAAAAGGATTTGTCTCATTACATTATGTTTCAAAAATTTATTTTTCTAATTTCTTGAAATTTTTACAAAAATAATGAACAAATAGACAAAGATTACCATATTTGAAAAAATGTTATATTTTCGCCTCCTCTTGTAGTATGAATTCTCCAACTGAGTTTTAAATCATAAAAACACATCAAGCGAAATGATTAAAAATTCAAATAATAATATAAATTTTAAGACTCCTCCGGAAAAGTAAGGAAAGATAATTCGAAACAGCTAATAAATAAAAAATCTATTAATTAATTTTATAATGCAATGAAAAAATCTATGTTAAAATTTTTGTTTGTGCTTTCACTGTTGCTTAGCGTTGCGAAGTTGAATGCACAGGTAACTATTGGAGGAGAGATTGCTCCTCAAAAAGGTGCGCTTCTTGACCTCAATTCCACTTTTAAAGGAGGATTGCTGTTACCCAATGTCGAACTTTCTGACCTTGGTGAAATTCCCGATTCTTTTACCGACACTGAGGTGCATAACTTAGGTGTAGCACATGACCTCACGGGATTAGTTGTATATAACACGGTGAGATCGGATGCGGCCCATCTGCAAAAAGGGATTTATATGTGGGATGGCGAATACTGGAGGTTGCTTGCCATTGACGGCGGCTACATGGCCATTCCTAATACTACGCCGGGATATGATCCATTGAACCCCATTGACCCTGATGGTTATGGTACTACGGGTAACGTGCAAATAACGAATCCAAATTTAAATGTTACAGGTCACTACTCGTTTGTGATTATCTCCGGAAGTGATTATAGCTTTGTTTATCCTATAGATACTGAAAATGGGATTTTTTCCATAGAATTTGAGCCCAATTCTACTGCTTATGCACGCAACGCTGTGCTACTGGTAACTGACCCGGCCGGGCAAACAGCTATTTTTATTTTTACGCAAGCCGGCAGTCCTTGTGAGACGGAGGTTGATGTAACTGTGGCTGCTTACGGCTCCGGTTTCTTATGTCAAAACGGAGCTGTACACGCTTATGTACTTGATGTTACCCCTCCCAGTATAGAAGACTATACTTATTTTTGGGTGCGCTCCGGTGTGCCGGTAGCGCAAGGCGCCGGAGTGGAATTGACACTACCCGGTACTTATGTGGTATATGCCGATAAAATAGGTTGCGGTTCTCGCGGAGTGATTACTGTTACAGCCTCTACCGGCAATACTGCCAATCAGGCATCACATATCATTGTGGACAATAACGGCATTCTTTGCGGTGCAACACCTGTTACACTCTCAGCGCTCAACGCGCCAAGCCCTCCCAACGGTCTTCTTTGGATTAAAGATGGCTTGAAACAGGGAGAAAATACGAGCTCTTTTGTAGTGCCTGCGAATGAGGCAAGCCAAGGTGTTTGGTATTTGGTATATGATGACGGTGTGTGCACTTCTACGTCAAGTAACAAAATAAACATTAGTTACACAATATCCGGTACCGAATTGCCGACTCCGGTTCCTTTAGTAAACGGCATGCTATTCGGTGACAATGCGCTGACAGTTTGTAGCGGAGGAACGCTAGAACTCCTTGTTGAAAACTTTAGCGACTACAGCGCTTTTAATAACGTACAATACGAATGGTTTGGAAATGGCGAAAGTTTGGGTAGAACCACCTCCAGTATCCTGTATGTAGTGTCTCCTTCTTTTACCCGATTGGTTATTTCGCTTACGGTTACAGCCAGCAACCAATGTCCGGTAAGCACCACATCCGATGAAATGGTAGTACTTTCAGGTAGCACTCCTTCATCTTCTTCCATTAACAGAGGAGATGAAAGATCCTATATCTGCGCCTCTAATCCGGCTATTTTAAATGCAGATGTAACAATTGCTTCTACCTACGAATGGTTCAGAAACGGACAAAAACTTGAAAATAGCTCTAATCCGCTTTCGGTAATGCAGCCCGGTACGTACACCATGCGCTATGCCAACGCGGCAGGCTGCTGGAGTTTACCTTCCCCTCCGATTGAAGTCATACAATCTGCTCCTATTTCTATCTCATGGCTGTCTATGCCTGCAGCTAAAGAGATTTTTGAAAGTTCAAGAACTTATTCGATTATAACAGCGCCCGATGCAAATTTCATTGAGTGGGCACCGCTAGATCCGGCACATGCCGGTATTGCTACCATTACGAAATTGGGCAATGGTAATGCGGCTATTGTTACTTATAGCACCACTGAGGAAACCGGTTTCCGAATAAAAGTAACGGCAACCAACGCTTGCGGTTCTTCCGAATTAGTTTCCGATTCAATTCATGTGGCGCCCGGCTGTATCCCTGCCGGTTCGCTAATAACTACTCCTAACACTCCTCAATCAATAAAGCAGGGAGAAAGCATAACTTTCACAGCCTCGGCCAACACAGGTTCTGCACCCATATATTATGAATGGTTTGTGGCAGGTGTATCACAAGGACCGGCGAGCACAAGCCATACATTCACATACACAACAAGTATAGCAACTACCCCCGGACAATACTTAATTTCTGTTAAGGCTTATGCCAATTGCAACCCGGCTATAGTAGTAACATCAAGTAGTGTAACACTAACGGTTACCATTAATCCGGCGCTATTGCCTCCTGCATTAGTGGCGCACCAAACTGTGTTCTACGGAAATAAAACTTGTTTAGACGTACATGTTACCAATGGTAATGTTGCTGATAATCCTTGGGCCGAAGGCGGACGCTTGCCATTGACACATCGTCCCAACGATTTTAATAACGGCTCGCAATTGGCATTCAGTTATAATTTTCAAGGTACATCTATCAGTAATATTCGTTTTATCCTAAGTGACCCGCAACACATTACCCAATCGGTAAGCGGAGATGTAAACGCCCCTGCGGCAATTGCTACCGTTACTTTCAGGAGCGACATTAGAACAGCGGCTGCAGAAAGAACTAAAAACACAGCGCTATCTGTTATCTTATATGCTGTTTACGATGCAGGGGGTTATACCTACAAAGACAGTATCATTATTAAAGTACAAGACCAATCTTGCGGATGTCCTGCAAGAGTATCCTCGAACCAATGGCAAATGTTTCAATGCCACAATCTAGGTGCAGATGAGACATACGATCCACTCAATACAAGCAATAGAGCTGCTTTGAGAGGCGCCTGGTACGGCTGGGGAAGAAAAGGTCCCTCTAGAGATAGAAATAATACTCTTGTTACTCCGGTACCATCAGGCGCTACTGCTCCGGACACATGGACTGCTTATAACAACCCCTGTCCATCGGGCTGGGTAGTGGCAGATGAAGCTACTTGGCGCGCTACTTTTAGTAGCAATACTGTAACTGTTGTCAATGGATTTTGGCGACTTAGTAATTATCTGCTTCTGCCTCCGCAAGGCTACATGGCTTCTCTCACGGGTGGAATAGTTGACCCTGACGGCCGCCACTACTGGACTGGTACAAGGGTAGCTGCTACAACTGGGCGAAACTTCTACCGACACGGCGCCGTTACGGTTACTGTAGAAGCATGGGGTGCTATTGCTAAAAACTATTCAGAGCCTATACGTTGCGTTCAAGCAGGTAGTGCTTACAATGATAATGATTAACAAGTATAGAATTGTTAGCGATTCTTATCTTTGTTCCGAATCGCTAACAATTTTCACTTAAACCTTAAACCTCTAAATGAACCCGAAATTACTCCTTGTTTTCACGTTCCTTACCGCAATGTTCACCCAAGTGTTCTCGCAAAATATTGAGCTTGATTTTCCGAAATTGAGCGGTGACACCGTTTGGATTTACACGTTTTCCGGCAGTCGTGTTGACTCGATAAGCATTGCACTTGATAACAAAGGTAAAGCATCCCTCACTCTTTCTCCTCAAAATGACTATCGCGGGCTCGCATACCTTTATATTCCTAATAAAGGTGAGGGGGATTTTATCCTTGCCGAGAAGAACTTACGCATAACCTGCCCTGAAACGCAGTTTAATGCAGGCATGTTACAATTTCCTCAATCGGAAGAGAACACCTTTTTACGCTATATTTTTCAACGTCACGGGTATCTTTTGGAAATGCAGGAGTGGTTGCAGGATGGGGGAGAGTTTAAAGGAGAAGGATTTGATGAACTTTTTGATAAGATGGTGGCGTGGAACGTGAAAGAGATTCTGGAGTTGGAGGAAAGTGTAAGAAATTCTCCACTTTATGCAGCGCGGTTTATGGAGTTAGTGATGTTTATGCAGCGGCTTTATGGGGCAGTAATGGGGTTGGATGCTGCTGAACAAGAGGTTTTGAGAAATGAAATGGAAAATTCTTTAAATATTAACGCGCTTTATCATTCGGGTAACCTTTGGACAGATATTCATACTTATTATCCGGGTTTGTTTTACGGTGCGAATAGCGATTCGGTACAAACTGCTTACGCTCATTCTATTCTTGCCGCAATGCAGGGTTTGGAAGAACCTGTGTTAACAGCGTTTTTGGGCACCGCACTTACTGTTTGCGAACGCACCAACCAGCAGAAAGCGCAAGAAGTGATGTTGCAAAATTTTATTATGCGGTATCCCACTTTACCTGTTTCAGATTCCAAAATACGACGTATGCAGAGAGCGCTTATCCTTAACAAAGGCGCTCAGGCACCGCCCATCGCAGGGTTAAGCCATCCTATTGCAGAACCCACTATTCTCATCTTTTTTGAGGGTAACTGCGACCACTGTATTTATGAAATAGATTGGATTATAAAACATTATCAAAAACTTGAAGAAAAAGGATATCGCATCATCAGCATATCGGCTGATACGCAATACAATAACTACCAATTTTTCGCTGCTACTTTCCCCTGGGACGAAGCAGATCGCCTTTGCGATTTCAAAGGATTTCAAGGCGAAAATTTTAAAAACTACGGCATTACAGGAACGCCGGTAATTTTTGTAATAAATGAAGATAATATAATAATGGACAAACATGCCAGAATGTCTGAGTTGTTTGAGTTTTGACTTTAATAAGATTTATATGATTGACATGATTATTAATGATAATAAAAAAATAAACATTATGCATAAAACATTACTTAATTCTTTTTG
Source organism: Bacteroidota bacterium (assembly GCA_009786185.1). GTDB lineage: Bacteria > Bacteroidota > Bacteroidia > Bacteroidales > WCHB1-69 > WRNX01. The sequence goes on along the minus strand of WQTS01000098.1, from coordinate 5,913 downwards.
GTTGATGAATGCCAAAAGAAAAACATTAGTTCAAATACTAATGGTTTTTATGCTGCTGCTGGGAGTTTTTGCCCTGCAAGCACAAAATAAACACTATGTGGCAGGGAATATGTATATTGATACTGCCGGCTTTGTTTATATTATATCCGGCGACACGGTGATTCTTGAAAAGACTATAAAAACTGTTAAAGACACCGCTGCGACGAAACGTGGGGTGTTGTCGTTGGCAGGTACGGCAGGCTGGAAGTCTTCCAATAGCTCTTTTGTAAACGGATATGTAAGAACCCGAAACGCTGCGGCTTTTATATTTCCTGTTGGACAAAGCGTTTACCGCCCTGTCGCCATTAGTGCAGCCGCCCCTGACACGCCTGCCGACGCGGCATATTATGAAACAGCTCTATTCGACATAAACAGCTTGGGTGATAACGTGGATGTCATAACGAATGAATCCTGGATTATTCAAGGAACAAAGGCCGCCAATATTACCTTGTCGTGGTCAACAGACATGACTGTTTTTGCAAGCAACAATATCGCGAACATTTTTGTTGTCGGTTGGGATCCCATTACAAATAAATGGGAAAAAATTGCTTCTACTATAGATCCTGTGTCTATTTTCGGAATATCATCATCCCTCAGTAGCGGCTCTGTTACAACTTTGGCAGCTATTGTTCCAAATAGTTATGCGGCTTATACATTGGGCGGATACCAACCCTACACTGTAACTTTCAACGACAATGGCGATATAAATACACGAGTTACCATGGAAGGCGACTCTATCGGAAGCGCCAATATGCCGGATGAACCGACCCGCAATTGCTATGAATTTAAAAATTGGTATTTTGATTTGAATGATGAAAATTCTCTTTTTACCGGTGCGACTGTAGTAACAAGCGACACTACTGTTTATGCAAAGTGGATAGACCTCCGTCCTGCTGCACCTGTAATTATTGACGCTGCCAATAACCACATTTGCGAAGGCGAACAGATTACTACAACTTTCTTAACAGGTTTAGTCAGCACTGTTGCAGGCACAACCCTTGAGTTTTACACTGATGCTGCCTGTACAACTAATTTTACTTCTGTTACGGCAACGGTTCCTTCCCATACCTTTTATGTACTTGCCAGAAACAGTGTTACCGGCTGCGTTACCTCACCAAGCAACGCATTACCGTTGACCATTACGGTTAACTCATGTGTAACCTTAGATCTAAAACTATTCCTGCAAGGATCAACACAGAATGGAAATTACACATTTAAGGGTGAAGCCAAAAATGGCCCTTACATGACTAACCACATTCAAATTGCTCGATATCAATGGTTTGTAGATTTAGAATTACCGATTGATAATCCTTATGGTTTGCCCGGAAGTTATCCTCGGATCAATGATACGGAAGGTCCTGCATACGAGGTTGTAGATTGGATACTAGTAGAGATATGGAGTAATTTTAATGAAAGTACCTATACTTATGATTCATTGGAAGCACGGGCGCTTTTGCTACAAGTAGATGGTAGTGTTGTAGATGTTAATGGCGAGCTACCCAAGTTTAATATTCAACAAGATGATGTACGAATAGTAGTTAGACATCGTAATCACTTAACTGTAGCAAGTAGCATAGAACTGCCTTTTAGTATCTCAGGAATAATTGAATATGACTTCTCTACCGGGATAGATAAAGCATACACCCTTCCTTTCCCCGGTGTTCCAAATCAAATGACCATGAAACACGGAGTTGCTTGTTTATGGGCAGGAAGCCTTAAAATGGATCATGTTCTTAACGCGACAGACATAAATATTTTTAATAATTATTTCTATTTTGTAAGTGGATCCTGGATCTATACTAGATCCGATCTTGATAAGAATGGTATTGTAGACGGTGCAGATTCGGCTCTGATATTGGATAATTTCTACCTAAGATCCGTGTATTCTGTATTGCGTTTTTTTACTAAAAATAATTAATAGTCTAAAAATATTAAATAATAACCAAAATAATACAAAAAGACAGTCTCAAAACTACAATTACCTGATGGTAAATAGTTTGTATGAAAAATGGTTATTCAAAAATAATCGAAAATCTTTAAATCCGACAGAAAAGCTAAAACTCTGTCGGATTTAAAATATAGCAACCTGCAAATAACAAAACCCTTTTGCAGAGTGTTAAAATAATCCAAATTTCCCTTTTTAGAGCATTTTCAAGAGAAATCCTCTTGAAAGGTGTTAATTTCTGAAATTCGTTGATTTTGGTGCGTAAAACGCCATAAATTTCTTTCAATATTTGCGCAGAGTGTCATATATGGTATTGATAGTCAGTATATTTTTGCTGTAGAAAAAAAGACAAAAAAACCAAAACATGTTTAAGAGAAAAACTAAAAACATCTTATAATAATTATTAACCTTTAAAAAAATGAAAAAATGAAAACTCTACACGTAACAAAAAAAACAAACTTTATGCTTGAAAGAAAGCATAAAGGATTAAAAGAAGCTTTTTCTTTTGCTTTAATGAACTTCGGAATAGTACTTATATTATGTACTATGGGATTTAGCCTTTCGGCACAAACAACTACCGGTCTCTCCGTCGGCATTACGAACTCCATGAACGCCGCCGACATAGAGAACAACATTCAGAATGCCATTGCCGGCGTAACGCCCGGCGAGACTGTCACCATCACCGGACTCAAGAACAACGAGAACGCAAAGGTTAATTTGAATATACCTGCGGACATCACGGTGATATGGGAGGCCGTATCCAAAGGACTGTCGTTTAATATTAACAACGGCGGAACCTTTGAAGTAGCCGAAGGGACGATTGATGTAAATGGCAAAAACGCCATAAATGTAGATGCAGGCCATGTGATTATATCGGGCGGTAACGTTGTGACAAATAGGACATATGCTGATTATGGAGAATGGCGCAGTGCTATCTATGTCAAATACGGTACTGTAACAATAACAGGCGGCAAAGTTTCCGCTTTCAGCAATGCCGCAGCTGTTCAAATCGATGATGGCGATTTAAGGATGTCGGGTGGAGAACTTTCCGTCACCGATGTTGATGTTTCTCAATTCGGGTATGCTCTAGGTTTTTGCTATACCATTCGCATCTCTAACTACGCAACTGTAGCCATAACAGGCGGAAAGGTTATAGCCGAAGGCTCTATAGAGGGAGGTAATTATTGCGCTATTAGCTTTGATGCATGTGGATTGGCGGCTTATCTAGCAGGCACATGCATCGGTAATTTCGATATGTATCTTTATCCTGCTTATGGCATTATCGTTGAAGTAGAGTCGCTCGATATTCCGGTTGGATATCATGGAACCAACAATGGACTGACACAAAAGGCAGGTGGCAACATCAATGAAGCATGGTGGGATACCTCTGAAGAAACCCCTTATATACACTTTGAACATAATTCATGGTATGATTTTTCAGTTCCATGGAAAGGAGCTGCACCTATTAACCCACCGGCAGAATATCCCGTTAGGCTTCGTGAAACCGGCGAGTTGTTTAACACATTATCAGAAGCAATAGACACGGCTAAAATCCAAAATTACAACACATTTACTCTTGAGGTCATCGACGATGTAACCGAAACAAGCGATGTTATTATCGGATCGGAAGACGTAACCATAGTTGGTGTTAATGGCAAACATACTTTTGCCTTTACCGATGCTACCCCGTCTTCAAATTTTAAATTCTCTGTGAATGGCGGTGGAAAACTCACTTTAGGCGATGGCACAAACAAAAACACATTGACAATTTTACACTCCGTGAGTGTTACAAACGGCACTATTGATGTCAGAGACGGTGTTATATTAGAAAGCGACGGTAATGTTGTGCTGCTTATGAGCGGTTCGAATGTTAACGGTACAATAAGCGGCGGACGTTTCGAGGCGACTGGATCGAATGCGGTAGCTTTAAGCTTAGAAAAAGGAGCCATATTGAGTGAGATCAGTGGCGGAACGTTTATCGGCAAGAAATATACAGCTCAACTGTCCAATACAGGTACCCGAATCGAGTTAATCTCCGGGGGTGCTTTCTATCAAAAAGGAGCATACGCAGAACCCGGAATGTTTCCCGGTCACGCCCTTTTTGTACAAAACGGATCAACAATCGGTGAAATCACGGGCGGCTACTTTGAAGCCGATCCTGAAGCAAACTGCGCCTTGTTCGTAACCGGCGGCGCCTGGGTAGATAAGATCAGCGGCGGTGATTTTGTAGCCATACGTCCCGGCAAAACCCGCGAACCGGGTGAAGACCAATGGAATTCTGTAATTTATATTCTGAATGGATCCAGCGAAAGTTCCTCAGTGACCGGTATCGGCATGATCTCCGGCGGACATTTCCATGGCGGCGCCCACTTTGGTATGTTGCTTCTTACCTCCGGCAGCAGCATCGCACAGGTTAATGCAATCACAGGCGGCCTCTTTGAAGGAATCGTTGGTGTTCAAAATGACGTTGGCGGTCGCATCCGTACAATCTCCGGCGGCAAGATCTATGGCGGCCAAGGAATGCTCAATATTGGTATCATTGACAATATCACAGGCGATGCCGATATACGCGGTTCCTCTTCTTATGGTATTTTTAACTATTATACAAACAGCTCATTTTATGGCAGAATTATTGAGATAAGCGGCGGCAAGATTAGTTCTACAGGCACTTCAAACGCTCATGCTCTGCAAAACTCCGGAGTGGTTGACTCAATTACCGGCGGAACGTTTACTTCTTTCAGCTCCGGCTACAATAGCGGTATCCGCAATTCTTCTTCGTATGGTGGCACTCCGCGGATTGGCAAAATAACAGGTGGTACCATCATGGCAACAGGATTTGGTAACGGCGTATCCAATGCCAGTACAGGCATTATTAACGAAATCTCCGGCGGCACTATTTCCGGCGGTATAGGTTATGTTGGCTCTCCCTACCTACCTATTGATATATACGGTAGTGGTATCTATAATGAAGGAACAATCAATCGGATATTGGATGTAACCGTGATTGGTTATAATAATGCCATTAACTGTGATGGAGCCGGCAGAATTGATACCATTTTCAACGGTGTTTTCTGGGGTCAAACCAAACCTGCTATCAATTTGGTAAAAACGTTGGTACTCGAGCCGGAATTAAACGCTACTATTGGCTTTGGCCGTTACTGGGGAAAAGATGGCGTGATTTTTAACAATGATGATTTGGTGGATTTCCCGGGCGATTACGTAATGAGCACCGAAACAAAGGCTGTAGAAAGCATTCAAGAAGTTGAATTTAAGTATTTAAGATTAAGAAAGATAACTTTAGATCTAAAACTATTCTTGCAAGGACCAACAAACAATGGAAACTACACGTTCAAAGGCGAAGCCAAAAACGGTACTTACATGACCAACTATATTCAAGTACCTCGACTCCCATGGTTTACCGAACTACAATTACCCATCGACAATCCTTATGGTATTCCCGGAAGCTATCCCGAAATTAATAACGTAAAAGGTCCTGCTTATGAAATTGTAGACTGGATATTAGTAGAAATATGGGGTAACTTTAATGAAAGTACTTATACTTATGATTTATTGGAAGCGCGCGCACTTTTGTTACAAGTAGATGGTAGCGTGGTAGATGTTGATGGCAACTTACCGGAGTTTGATGTTCAACAAGGAGATGTAAGAATAGTAGTTAAACATCGTAACCACTTAGCAGTGATGAGCAGTGAAAGATTGGCTTTCAATTCCGGAACAATCGAATATGACTTCTCTACCGGAATAAATAAAGCGTATACTCTACCTTTACCCACCCTTCCCGCTCAGATGATTATGAAAAACAATGTAGCCGCTTTAATTGCAGGAGACCTTAACATGGACTATACTATTAATGCGACAGACGTAAATATTTTTAATAATACCTTCTACTTTGTAAGCGGAGTATGGAAGTA
>WQTS01000097.1 GCA_009786185.1 Bacteroidota bacterium | reverse complement strand
ATTTTTTGTTGGCTGCTTTTTGCCGGTTATATGCTATCGGCGCAGCATACTGTTGAATGGCGCTACGATCGCACCGGCGTTTACAGTAACGAAACCGGACTTCTAAAATCTTGGCCTGCTAAAGGTCCTGAACTATTATGGCATTACGATGGTTTAGGCGATGGACACTCATCGATAGCTATTGCCAATGAGAAAATTTACGTAACCGGAATGACCAACAAACAAGGGTATCTGTATGTGTTCGACTTGAAAGGAAAATTATTGAACAAGAAAAAATACGGCTCTGAATGGTCAAAGAATTATGATGGTCCACGGGGTACGGTTACCATAGATGATGGGAAAATTTATATCGTTTCCGGAATGGGCTTTCTTCATTGTTTAGATGAAAAAACGCTTAATTTAGTTTGGGAAAAGAATTTTCTGAACGACTTTGGCGCTAAAAATATCCAGTGGGGAATTAATGAATCGCCGCTCATTGTGGGCGACAAATTGATTCTGACACCAGGCGGACCTGTGCATAATGTAGTTGCATTAAACAAAAATACAGGAAAGTTGATTTGGTCGTCAAAAGGGAAAGGAAACTCCGCAGCTTATTGTTCACCGCTTTATATCGGCGACCTGCAAGTTCCTCAAGTGGTAACCATGACTGCTAATCATATTATCGGAATAGATATAACAAACGGAAATCTGCTTTGGGCATACGAACAAACCAACAGATGGTCGGTGCATGCCAATACCCCAGTTTATGGAGATAATCTGCTACTATGCACAAGCGGCTATGGAAAAGGCTCTGTTATGTTGCGTTTTACCAACGGAGGACGTGGTGTTGAAAAAGCTTGGTTTTCACCTGAAATTGACTCTAGAATAGGTGCAATGGTCAAAGTTGGCGATTATGCCTATGGCTCGGGAGATAATAATAAATTCTGGTTTTGTGTAAACTGGAAAACAGGTGAAATTGTGTACAAAGACAGGTCGTTCGGCATCGGTAATGTAATTGCTGCGGACGGCATGTTGTATTGCTATTCCGATAAAGGAGAAATAGCTTTGGTAAAAATTAATCCCAAAAAGTTTGAGTTGGTAAGTAAATTTCCGATTACGTTGGGCACTGATCAGCATTGGGCGCATACTGTAATTCATCAGGGGGTTTTGTATGTGAGGCATGGGGATGCGGTGATGGCGTATAAAATTAAGAATTAAGAGTTCAAAAAAATCACCTTCCCTCTTGACAAACGGCGTTTGGTATTGTATATTTGCAGACTAACTAAAATAAACTCAATGAGAACTAATCAAGCTCATTAACAGGCAAATAACTCTAACCTCTAATCTTCTTCATTATGAATAACAAAGTCTCTAGAAATTACAACGCTCTGTTTGCCGATATTAAAATCTTGATTGAGCAAAGCAAACAACAAGTTGCCGTAGTGGTAAATTCTACTATGACTATGCTTTATTGGCAAATTGGGAAACGTATTGTCTACGAACTGCAAGACAAAGACCGTTCCGAAATTTATGGTAAGGAAGTAGTGTCAAAACTATGCAAAGACTTATCGGATGAATATGGAAATATTTTTGCTGAAAAAAGCATTCGTAGAATGATGCAGTTTTTCAATATTTTCCCTGAAGAAAAGATTGTCGTATCACTGATACGAAAATTAAGTTGGACACATATTTTGGCGGTAATACCTATTGAAGACCCTTTGAAACGTGAATTCTACATTGAAATGTGCTATCTCGAAAAATGGAGTGTGCGAACCTTCAGAAGCCGCATCAATTCAATGCTTTACGAAAGAACAGCCATCAGTAAAAAGCCCGAAGAAACCATAAAATATGATTTGGAACTGCTGAAGTGCGAACAAAAACTTACACCTGACTTGGTGTTTCGTGACCCTTATTTCCTTGATTTTCTTGGTTTACGCGACAAATATTCCGAAAAAGATTTGGAAACGGCAATCATAGTCGAATTGCAAAATTTTGTCATAGAATTTGGCAGTGATTTTGCTTTTATGGATAGACAAAAAAGAATTTCGGTAGATAACGAAGATTATTATCTTGATTTACTTTTCTATCACAGACGTTTAAAATGTTTGATTGCCATAGAATTGAAGCTCGGTAAATTTGAAGCCGGACACAAAGGGCAAATGGAACTTTATTTGCAATGGTTAGATAAAAACATGAAAGTTGACGGCGAAAATTCTCCTATTGGATTAATATTGTGCGCCGGAAAAAGTAAAGAACACATAGAGTTTTTGCAGTTGGAAAACAGCAATATTAAAGTGGCAGACTACCTCACGCAGTTTCCCGATATAAAACTACTCGAACAAAAATTGAGAACAGCAATTGAAATCGCAAAACAAAGATTAGAAGCAAATAATGATAAATAAAATCACAATAACAATGAAACGCATAAACATTTTTTTTCTACTATTACTCGCCGGCTATATCCTGTTGGCACAGCATACTGTAGAATGGCGCTACGACCGCACCGGCATCTACAGCAAAGAAACCGGATTGATGAAATCGTGGCCTGCCAACGGATCTGAACTACTTTGGCATTTCGATGGCTTAGGCAGAGGCCACACCTCCGTAGCCATTGACCAAAACCAATTGTTCATCACCGGAGAAACTAACGAAAGAGGCTATTTTTATGTGTTTAACTTGGACGGCAAACTTCAACATAAAGTTGAATACGGTAGCGAGTTTGTGAATAGTTACCCGGGTTCTCGCAGTACAGTGATTCCCAACGACGGCAAATTATACGTGGTAAGCGGAATGGCGGAACTATTCTGTTACGACATGCAATCGTTAAAACTGTTGTGGAAAAAGAATTACGCTAAAGATTACGGTGCCGAAAACACCAAACACGGCTGGCACGGACCGCCTTTGATTGTAGGGGACAAGCTAATTATAGCACCGGGAGGAGAAAAATACAATGTGGTAGCATTAAACAAAGCAACGGGCGACATTATTTGGAGCTCGGAGGGCGCCGGAGTTATGTCAGGATACGGAGTTCCTATTTACCTTAGCGACCAACAAGTGCCCCAAATAGTAGTAATGATGTCCGATTATATTACCGGATTGGATATTTCAACCGGCAAACTGCTTTGGAAATATCATCATACAAATAGATTCAGAGAACATCCCAATACGCCTGTTTATAGCAATAACATGCTATTTTGCATGAGTAGCTACGGCAAAGGTTCCGTTATGTTGCGTTTGATAAATGGTGGTCGAAGCGTAGAAAAAGTTTGGGAAATGACCGAACTGAGTAACAAAACCGGTCATGTAATAAAACATGGCAATTACATCTATGGCGCCGGCGAAAAAATAGATTGGGATTGTGTAGATTGGCAAACCGGAAAAGTGATGTACAGCGACAAAACACTTGCTATAGGCAACATTATTGCTGCCGATGGCATGTTATACGTTTATTCCGAAAAAGGAGAAATGACATTAGTGAAGCCAAATTCGCAAAAATTTGAGATCGTAAGTAAATTTCCAATCACTTTAGGCACCGACCAACATTGGTCGCATCCGGTAATTTATCAAGGAGTAATGTATGTACGGCACGGAGATGCGTTGATGGCGTATAAGATTAAGAATTAAATTTAATAAAAAGCACTCTGTTTAAAAAAGAAAAAGCCCGTTGTTGTAACGGGCTTTTTGTTGAGATAAACATACCTTTTATCTGGTTTTTTTCTTCGTAGGTGCCTTAGGTTCTTCAGCTTTAGGTTCCTCAGCCTTTGGTTCTTCAGCCTTTGGTTCTTCCGCTTTAGGAGTTTCAGTTTTAGGAGCTGTCGGTTTTGTAGCTGCTGGTTTTGTTGTTTCAATTGTAGCTAGTTCTTCAGGTTCAGCTATAGCTTCATCAACTACAACCATTTCTTCTGCTTCGGTGGCAGCCGGTTGGCTCTTGGGCGTACAAGCAACCATAAAAGTTGCTGCTGCGAGAATTAAAAATAACTTTTTCATATTATTAAAATTTTTGTTTGAATGATTTTCGTTTATTTTTTGCTAAAGGTTAACGTAAATGTGTAACTTTCATCGTCAGATTTAGGGTTCTTCTTCTTTTTCTTAGCAGCTACACTCCAAAAAAATTCATACTTCAAAGTAGTTTCAGTAAGTTCTTTGATAATAACTTCATCCATTGTCCAAGTTCCATTGGGATCTTTATCATAAAAAGAAGGAACTTTTGTGATAAGTTTAGTGTCGTTTTCTTTCAATATCCATGTTCCTAATGTTGTAACTTTGTCATAGCCTAGTTTGCCTGCTGGAGGTAATAATTTACCCGGATCAACTTTCAAAGCACCGCTTGTTTCATAAAAGTAAACATCATCCAATTCCCAATCAAAAAAGTATCCTTTAAATAGATCACGAAGATGTTCAGTAGGTTCTCCATCTTCTCCTTCCATTATATAAGGAGGTTCAGAAGTAGCAGCTGTTAATATCCAGCCATTTTTTTGTGTTAACATTTCCTCTTTTGTTTTTTCCGGTTTGTCACAAGCAGTAAATGCAAATGCAACGATTAGCGCCATTGCGGCTAAAAATGTTTTTTTCATCTCTAAAATAATTTGGTTAATAATTGAATTTGGCGGCAAAAGTAGAAAAAAATCAATCAATCATTGATATTCTTAAAAAAAAACTTAATCAATAATATTTCTCTAAATTTTAATATTATCGAAATTTTTGCCAAACACACTGCTTGTTTTGGCAATAGAAACAAAAGCCTCATTATCAATTTCCTTGATTACCCGCATAATATTTGCTTTGTCGTTGCGGTGAGAAATGATTAATAAAACATCCGACTCATTTTTTGAAAAAGAGCCATAAGCTTTCAAAAATGTAGCCCCACGTCCTACCTCATTCAAGATTTTATCAGCAATTTCATGGTTTTTTTTCGAAAATACCATAAACTGAAACGTTTGCTTATAGCCGTCAATCACAATATCGGAGACAAAAATGTAAACAAACATCACCACCATACTATATACCAACTTTTCAACGGAATGAACGATGAGGTAGGAGGATGCAACAACTAAAATATTGGAATAAAGCGACACACGTCCATATGAAATATTCCGGTATTTCCCAACCATCAGCGCAATAATATCTGTTCCTCCCGTATTTCCGCCAAAACTAATGGCAATGCCTACTCCAAAGGCTGATAGCGCCGCGCCAATCATGGCGCACATAAAAAGGTCATCTACCAATGGTTGCACAAAAATCTTTTGCCCCACGCCCATGAAAAAAGATAAAATGATAGTGCATATCAGTGTATTAATGCAAAACTTTGGACCCAAAACGCGCCAGGCAATGGCAATTAAAATAGCATTGACTGCAAAAATGGTAACCCCCATCGGAATGCTGCTTGTTGCAAAGTAAATAATAGCCGCAAGACCGGTTACTCCGCCGCCGGTCATTTGGTTAGGAGTTAAAAAAGCAGTCCATCCAAATGCAAAAAAAGCCAAACCTATACATATAAAGAAATAGTCGTAAGCTAATCTACGCACTCTTTTTAGACTCATATTTTTCATAACATACTTAATTATCTTATACGTAATCGTTGCCCTTCACGTAAAAAATCACTCCTCATATTATTCAACCTCTTAATTCTATCTATAGTTGTTCTATGTTTTCTTGCCAAATGTCCTAACGTGTCTCCTTTACGAACCGTAATATACACCGGCGCCGTTCCTTCATCCGGACCACCGAGTACATTACTTACAACCGCATCCGCATTGGTTTTTATTACCTTTCCTCCTATATAAAGCGTATCGCAAGTAAGTTTATGGTTTTGAAAATCGATAATTCTGGCAGGATTAAAATGCGTACCTAAGTAACGCGTTTCAAAATGTAGGTGACTTCCTCGGGAGCGTCCGGTATTTCCGCCCAAACCAATGGTATCGCCTGCTTTAACCACTTGTCCGGGATTTACCCAACGCCGGCTTAAATGTGCATAATAGGTTTCCAAATTGTTGTCGTGGCGAATAACCACTAAGTTTCCATAACCACCATTGTTAAAGGTAGATACTCGTACAATCCCATTGAAAGCTGCCACTACGGGAGTGCCTTCGGGAAATGGAATATCAATGCCCCAATGCGTTCTCCCTCTGCGCCTTTTCACGCCATACATTGAGGTAGCTTTATGTTTTGCCGGATGTACATAATTTCCGAGCACGATGGTGTCCGGATTAACGGTGCGGTCGTGTACATAATGAACTCTCAAAATGTCGAAATTTGAATACAAACCGTGTCCCGGCATCCATTTAAAATAGATAAACATCATGGATTGGTCTGCACCGGTGTCATCTTCATACTCATCAATATCTTCTTCGCCTTCTACTAAAGTTTCTTCAAAAGATAGAGTTTCGTCTTCACTAAAACTGAGTTGATTTTTCTTAGTTTGATCTTCTTGGGCTATACCTGCATAAGGAAGCAGTAATATTAAACCGCTCAAACATAATAATTTAATTGTTTTAACTAGCATTTTTATTAAGGTTAGTAATTTGTTTTGTTGTTAAGCAACATCGTATTATTTGCCACTGATATTTTTTAGTCTGCAAAGTAAACTTTTTTTCGATAAAATTATTTTCTTGAATAAAGAATTATTATTTTCATTTTTTTCTATTTTTGCTGGCATTTTAAAAACCACTTACAGTATTCAAATTAATTAAGTAATAGTATGAAAGTTAAAACCTTATTCAACATTTTGTTAGTTATCGTTGCGCTGGTGCTTGCGCTTCTTGCTACTCGTAGTATTTTACGTCCTGAAAAATACAAAGCAGTCTATAATCAACGTGCTGAGGAGATTAGAACCCGATTGGTTACTATCCGTGCTGCTCAAGCGGTATTTCGTAATGAATTCAAAAAGTACGCCGGTGACATTGACACTTTGGTGGAATTTGTTAATAATGGAGTAGTTCATATCATAAAAACCTCAGGTGATATTCCTGATAATATGACGGAAGAAGAGGCATTCAAAGCAGGATTGATCAAAAAAGTAGTTGAAACGATCCCCGCAAGAGATAAAATTTTGGAATCGGAGTCCAATATAACTTATGAAAATTTAAGAGGCTTCGAATTTATTCCGTATAGCGATGGCAGGAAGTTTGAAATTCAATTAGGAACACTCTCCAGCAGAACTTACGAAATTCCTGTGTATAGAATTGATGTGCCTTTAGATGATATTTTAATTAATTTAGACAGAACAATTTCGCCAAGAGGTTCCGGCGCACTCAGCAGGTTTTTTAACAGGGTGTTTTATGGTGGATTAGCAAACGAAACCCAATATAAAGCAAAATACAGACCGATGTGGTTAGGCTCACTTACCGACGCCAGTACATCAGGTAGTTGGGAATAAACAGTTTGCATATATGGCCATCGTTATTTGCAATACTCCCTCGTGTTTAATTCCAAAAGAATTATTTAAGGAAGAAAAAATCCATGAGTATTGGAATGCTCTGTATGCTACACCGCTCCATCATGAAAGTATAGGAAAAGATGAGTTGGAAAACTTCTTCCTGCTCTATCCAAGTCCTAAGGATATAGATTCAACTCATGAAATAAGTTTCATGTATAAAAGCTTACGGGAAAAGTTTCCGGATCATTTTCATGCTATTTGTATCAATGTACATGACACAGGATTAAATTTATTAGCATTAAAGGATCAACATATTATATATACCGGATATTTTCATTACTCAGTAAAAGAAGACATATTGTATCATCTGACCAATATTTTCCAACAGTTTTTTGATAATAATATTCAGGTAACTTTTTTTTATCAACAATTATCTCCTCCCATCTTACGTTTACTCAATAATTATTATGAGATGACGAAATTATAACATCATGAAAAAAATATTTTTGTTGCTTCTTATTTCTTGTGCTGCCGTAACCACTGTCTTTTCGCAGGAGTTTTACAGGCGTGATCATAGATATGTGGATACCGCAACATTTATGATTTGGGCAAGTCCTACTTTTTCTATGCAAGCGCCTTTCGGAAAAGGCTATTTGGCTTCTACATTCAATTTTAACTATAATGTTGGGCTTGATTTAACCATGAAAACAAGATCAAACTGGACTATTGATCTCACATTTAACTATATGTTTGGGAGCAAAATTCGAAAAAGACCCGAAGAAATTCTAGGAGACATGGCGTTTTATCCGATATCGGATACACTGCCTGCCGTAATATTTAATGGCGCCGGAAATAATGCTGTGGTGCTCGCTTACGAGGGAAGATATTGGTATTTTGGCGCTACAGTGGGCAAAATATTTGCATTCAACCGTTGGGAAAACTCCGGATTTTGGCTCAAGTTGAGTGCCGGATATTTCGGACATAAAATCCACTTCACCGATCCTGAAAATTGGTTTCCGCAAATTGATCAAGAAAAATACCGTTTAGGATACGACCAGCGTTCTTCGGGAATAGCGCTGAATCAGTTTTTTGGCTACATGTTTATGCAAAGAAGGAGAGTACTAAGTTTTTATGCCGGTATTGAGCTTTGGCAAATTTTCTCCAAACCCAATAGAGGATATATTTTTGTGGGAGATTATGCCGGTCCTACCGCTGATTTACCTCGAAAATTCAGCGGATTAGTAGGAGTTAAAGTGGGCTGGATTTTGCCTTTTTATGAAAAAAAGCGCGTAACCACATTTTATACTTTTTAATTTTATGCGATTTTTTTATTCGCTTTTCATTCAATTTTATGCTTGTTTAATAAAATTGGCTTCTTTTTTTTCAAAAAAAGCAAAATTATGGCATTCCGGAAGGAAAAATATTTTTCTTTTTCTTGAAGAAAAATGTGCAGATAAAGAGAATATTATTTGGTTTCATTGTGCTTCTTTAGGAGAATTTGAACAAGGAAAACCGTTAATGGAAAAAATAAAACAAGAAGAAAAAAATGTTACACTTTTAGTTACTTTTTTTTCACCGTCAGGTTTTGAGGTAAAAAAAAATGATCCTGTTGCAGAAATTATTACTTATTTGCCTGTAGATACGCCAAAAAATGCGAAAAAATTCATACAAATTGTGAAGCCGCAAAAAGTTTTCTTTATAAAATATGAATTTTGGTATAATTATATGAATGAACTTTCAAGATTTGATATTCCATTTTATTATATTTCAGCTATTTTTAGAGAAAATCAGTACTTTTTTAAAAATTATGGTGCATGGTTTTTGAAACAGTTAAAAAAATGCAGTTATTTTTTTGTACAAAATGAAAACTCAAAAATACTTTTGCAGCAACATGAAATTTCAAATGCAATCGTTACCGGCGACACGCGTTTCGATAGAGTGTATACGATTGCACAACAACCTTATACATTAGATTTTATTTCATCGTTTAAAGCAGAAAGAAAACTATTAGTTGCAGGAAGCACTTGGCAACCTGATGAGAAATTATTAGTTGAATTATTTCCAAAAATTAACCCTAATTACAAACTTATAATTGCACCTCATCAGATAGAAAAAAGTCATATTGAGCAAATTAAAAAACAATTTTCTTCATTTTTAACCATCTGTTTTTCTGAAAAAGAAGAAAAAGATATTTCAAATGCTGAAATATTGATTATTGACACCATCGGATTATTAAGCAAAATTTATAAATATGCAGACGTGTCGTACATTGGCGGCGCATTTAAAACCGGCTTACATAATGTATTAGAAGCCGCAGTATTTGAAAAACCCATCTTTTTCGGACCTCATTTTCAAAAATTTAATGAAGCAGTAGAATTGGTTGAAAGCGGCGGAGCGTTTTCTGTAAAAAACGCAGAAGAAATGACACAAAAAATGTGCCATCTTGAAAAAAAAACCTCATTTTATGACGCCGTTTGTGAGATTTGTAGAAAATATGTGGCGCAAAATCTTGGGGCTACGGACAAAATTATGTCTGAGCTGTGATTTGTTTGACTACTATCATCATTTTGTCACCTTGTCATCCACCACTTTTCCCCGCAAAGGTGTATCTGTCGTAATTCCTTCTTTAATCTCTACATAAAAACCATCGGAAAGACCAATTTTTACAGGAGTTTTGGTGTATTTTTCCTTATCTTCTTTATGCGGGTTTTCAACATAAACGAATGCAGAATCGGCGGCAAACTCCAATGTAAATTCCGGAACGGCTAATACATTTTCCGCTTTTTCCGTAACGATCTCTCCATTGGCGCTATAACCCGAACGAATGAAATTATCGTCATCTATTTTATGCACAGCGGCTTTTACCTGAAACAAAGTGGCGCCACTTTCCATGGTTCCTTTTGGTGCAATGTATTCCAATAGAGCATCAAAACTCTTATCTTGCATGGCTCCAATTACTAAGGTTACATGATTTCCAACCTTGATTCTATCCACTTCCGTTTCATCCACTTTTCCTACAAAAATCAAATCGTTCATATTGGCAATAGTGGCAATGGTTGTGCCGTCGTTGAAGGTATTGGCTTGAATGACAGAGTTTCCTACTTTTACGGGAACATCCAAAATCATGCCCGAAATGGTAGCTTTCACCAAAGTATTGCTATATTTTGCCGTACTTTTTGATATGCCTTCTTTTATAATTTGCAGACTTTCTTGCGCATTGCTATACTCTTCCTTAGCGGTACGTAACTGTGTTTCTGCCTGTTCAAATGCTTCTTTGGAAGAAACGCCCGATTGATGTAGCTTTTCGGTTCTATCGAAATTATTTTGCGCATGTTCCAAATTAATCCTCGCGGTATTTAGCCGCGATTCAGCGCTGTTCAGTTGTGCAATATCCGGAATCACCTGCACTTTGGCAATCACATCGCCGGCTCTTACCAACTCGCCGGCTTCTTTGTATAATTCTACAACAATCCCCGAAATTTGAGGCTTAATCGCCACTTCATTTCTCGGTTCTACCGTTCCGGTGATGATAGTTTTTTTCTCAATAGTTTTTATTTCAGGCATTACGGTTTCATATTTTACCTCTTTTGTACGCGATTTATTCCATAAAAAGACAAATGTGCCAATTAAAAGAATGCCAAAAATAAGAAACAGAAGGGTTTTTAAGATTTTTTTCATGACGAATAATTATGAAGTGCAATAATAGCAAAAAATCTTATTTTTGCGCTACGTCTTTAAGTAAAAAAAATATGCAAAAACCTATCCTTACTCCGGCACAAGCCGTAACAAAAATAAAAAGTGGAATGACTTTGATGATTGGTGGTTTTCTCGCCGCCGGTTCTCCAATTAAAATCTTAAAAGCATTGGCAGAAAGTGATGTGCACGATTTGACCATTATTTGCAACGACACCGCTTTTCCCGATAAAGGCATTGGGTTGTTAATTGCAGCGAAAAAAGTGAAAAAAGTTATTGCCTCTCATATTGGAACGAATCCGCTTACAGTAGAACAATTTAACAATAAAGAAACCGAAGTGGTTTTTGTGCCGCAAGGCACTTTAGCAGAGCAAGTTCGTTGCGGTGGCTCAGGTTTGGGTGGCGTGCTCACCCCCACCGGATTAGGCACTATGGTTGCCGAAGGAAAACAGATCATCACACTCGACGGAAAAGAGTATTTATTAGAAAAAGCATTACGTGGCGACATTGCATTGGTTGGAGCAAACATCGGAGATACTGCCGGGAACCTCTATTACAAAGGCACTACCCAAAACTTTAACCCTTTAATGGCAATGGCTTGCGATACTGTAATTGCAGAAGTAGAAGAATTAGTTCCCGCCGGAGAAATTCCTATGGAAAACGTGCATACGCAAGGGATTTTGGTGGACTTTTTAGTGAAAATTTAATGACAATTTTGAATTTTGAGTTATGAATTTTGAATTCGCAATTCATAACTCACAATTCAAAATTCAAAATAAAAAAAACATGAAATCCCTTATCAGACTAAGAATGAGTGCACACGATGCACATTACGGCGGAAACCTCGTTGATGGCGCCCGCATGTTGCAACTTTTTGGCGATGTTGCTACCGAATTATTAATTATGCACGATGGCGACGAAGGTCTTTTTTGCGCTTACGACAGCGTAGAGTTTTTAGCGCCTGTGTACGCCGGCGACTATATTGAAGCTACCGGCGAGATTACGCAAGTGGGAAATAGCTCTCGAAAAATGACATTCGAAGCAAAAAAGGTGATTGCGCCACGCATAGACATCAGCCCTTCTGCTGCTGATGTGCTCGCTGAACCGATTGTAGTGTGCCGCGCTTCAGGAACTTGCGTTGTGCCAAAAAATTGTCAACGGAAATAGAACGACGGCGGTACAACCGCCGCCGAACAGTCTAAACAACCACGTTCGGCTGAGGCATTGCCTCAGTCGAATTATTCTTTACTCCGAAGCTCAACATCCTCTTCAATGTCCCAAAAACCTTTAATCGATATTACTTTATCGATAAAGAAAATCTTTTCGGGTTGTATTTTTTTGCGATAATTACCAGTATCCCATTTTTGATTTGCATTTCTGTCTTCAATCACTTTAATGCTATAGTTTCCTGGCAGAAGATGTTTGTATTCCAACGTTTTAGAAGATGATATAATGTCTTTGCGAATGGTTTTTTGGTTAGACGAAAGCAGTTCTACAATAAAATCCGCAGTATTATCAGCATCTACTTTATAATGAATGATTAAATTACCATAATCTTTTTCCGTTTTCTTTGATAATGAAGTTACAAGAGTATCGTTAGTAGCATCATTATATCCAAAAAACAGTGAATCTTGAAGCCGGATTGTATAGTTAACCTTGGGCTCAAAATTAAAAGGAATAGGAACCTGCATAACGAAACTATCCGGAATGCTTATATAAACTTCCGTAGTATCTTTTCCGCTTAAATGTGTGCCAATAATTAGCATTTGCACACTGTCTACGGGTTTTACCGGATAGGAAAAATTGAGTAGGGTAGGGGCGTACAAAGCATCTCTATTACCTACATTAATACTCAAAACAGGTCTTGTTGCTACTTGGTTTCGGGGCGTTTTGTACGGAAGCAGCTCTACCGTATCGGTCCGGGCGGAATCGGTTTGAATATAAACGATTGCCGACTCTTGGAAAAACGTTTTTAAGTATAAAGAAAGCGTGTCTCTCGTAGGATTAATTTTTAAAAAATAGTCTATCAGTGTATCACTTTCTATTTGAAAATCAAAAGAATCTATAGGAATTTTATACGAAAAATGATAAATACCTCTTTGAGGATTGAGATAAGGTGCGAGTAATTGCACCGTATCCGCTTCTTGAAACATGCGCAAAGTTATAAGCGCGTTGATGTCTGCCATAAGTAGCGAATCTGTAGCATAATATTTTGCTTGCACCATACTGTCTCCAAAAGCGATAAATTCATTTGGAAGATCGTATATTAAATTGGAGTTAATATCTCTAAGCGCAAATATTTTGTAGCTTTGCGCTTTGAGATGATGAAAGATAAAATCTCCTTGCGCATTGGTTTTGGTTAAATAATGGGGACGCGTTGTAAGCGGCAGAGAATCAATGTTGTTTTCATATAGCATCACAAAACATCCGGCTTCGGGTTTGTTGGTTTCCGCATTTGTTACCGTGCCAAAAAGTTTATGCTGATCTATGGAATCTCCGGTAGAGAACGCATAATTGTAGCTTGACAGCTTATTCCCTTCGCGAAAATCTTGAATACAGTCTGCAAATAAGATATTATATGTAGTATTTTTACGAAGCGTATCATTCATTTTAATGATCACCGACTTGCCTTGCGTTGTATACTCAACACGTTCGTTTAGCGGCGGCGAGAAAATAATGTTTTCTATTGGATTATTTAGCGTAACATACTCATCGAAAGTGATTCTAATTACTTTCCCTTCAAAATTGGTACTTCCGCTTTCGGGCTTCTCACTCACCACTTTAGGCGGCGTAGTATCTCTCGGACCTCCTGATGGCATAAGGGTTCTGGCGCATCCGGCAAGCAAGAGGCATAGGAGCAGTAGGTTTAGTGTGTTTTTGTGCATACTGTAATTTTGAGATTTTGGGTACAAAAGTATAAAAAAATCCCCATTTTCCAACCCTATTAAAAAATATATATTTTTGCGCGTTAATTGTGTAAATTATAAACAATAAATAATTATTAACCAAAATTCAATTCATTATGAAAAAAATCTTATTAGTTTTAGGATTATTCCTATCGTTCGCATTCTTGTATGCACAAAAGGAAAACAACGAAACGACGCCTGCATTTGTTATACAACAAATTGCTAAAGCAACAATGATTCAAGAGGATGGCGCCAAATTACCTGCAATCATGCCTCAACAATCTGGTAGTAAAAGTGTTATCTTCTCTGAAGGGTTTGAATCCAGTACCACCACCGGTGTAACGCCTGCTGGTTGGACTGCGTCAAATACCGGAACAGGTAATGACTGGGTAGCAGTTGCCTCATTAACGGGTGGGCTTTTACCTCATTCCGGTACCCGATTTGCTACAAATTTACATAAGGATAATGGAGTTCGCGATGCATGGATGTTTAGCCCGGGATTTACTCTTACCCAAGGTGTTACATACAACATAAGTTTTTGGTTGGATATGAGAGGCTTCCAAGCCGAAAGAGATCATTTCGAGGTAAAAATAGCACAAACCCCATCGGCAGCTGGTATGAATAGTGGTACGGAACTTTACTACAACACCAATACGGCAATCCCAACTTGGACAAAGATTAATGCAACTTTTATCCCATCAACAACCGGGACTTATCATCTTGGATTTCATGCTTTTACTCCTATGGATTTAGGCAATGCTATTTGTATTGACGATATTGAAGTTTCTACGGTTCCGAATCAACCTACAATTGATATAACAACTCCAATTGCTTTTGGCACTGTTTATAACAATGCGCCAATGCCTTATACCCGAAATGTTACCATCGCGAATACAGGATTGCAACCTTTAACTGTTGAACTTACTTCAATAAGTAGTTCTCTTATTACGGTAACAGGATTGCCGGTAACTATTCCTGCTGCATCCTCAGCTACAATAACCGTTACATTAGATCAAACTGCGCTTCCCCCGGGTGCTTTTTCCGAAAACTTTGTGCTGAAAACCAATGATCCTGAAAACCCCACAGTAACTGTAGCAGTTACCGCCAATGTGCAATCGGCAAATATTCTGTGTTCCATTAATGAGAATTTTAACGGAGGTGCATGGCCCGCCGGCTGGCTTCAAGCAGGTAGTTTTTCATGGCAATCAACCGGTGGAATTGGTAATTCCGGCTGTGTAAGATCCAATCTTTGGAGTTCAAATCAACAAGCTGCTTTGCAACCCCCATTCGTTTATATGGGTAGCAATCCTGTATTGTCTTTTCATTACAATGCACTCAACTTCTCTGGAGGCGCTGCTACTCCTTCGGGCGCTTTAATTTACGCCGTATTTGTTTCAACAGATTTTGGAGCAACCTTCACGTCTATTCATCAAGGCACCCATGTCTCTTCAACCAGTTTTGCAAAGATTGATGTAGATGTTAGCGCCTATGCAGGTCAAGTTGTTTTAGTGCAACTTGGATTTTATTGGCAATCGGGAGATTATTATGTTCGAGTGGACGATGTTACTATAGGTACAGAAATGCAGCACGACCTTGCTGTTTCTGCATTTACAGGCGCTCTTTCACCAATGGCTACGAAAAGTGAAAACTATTCAGTAACCGTTAGGAATTTAGGAAAGCAAACGGCGAACAATTATACGGTAAGCATTTTAGGAGAAGATAACACGGTATTGGCTACACAGAATGTTACCACACCGTTGGCGGTTGGAGCCACCAATACCCTTGTTTTTCCGCTTACATTCCTCCAAACGCAATCAGGTACACTGAATATTAAAGCAGTAGTAACGTATGGAGAAGATGAATGTCTGCTGAATAACACAGCTTGGTTAGCATTAAATGTTAACCCGCACCCGGGATATGAAATTGAATGTGATGAGGGTGTCATAGCACCTACCCCATGGACCGGAGTTCTCACCCTTCCTGCAAATACTAACTATGATCGTTCTTATACGCAACAAATCTTTATGGCTTCAGAACTGAATCTTGAAGTTGGTGCAACAATAACAAGCATTGCCTTCCAATATATTAATGCTACTCCAAGAACTATGCTTAACCAAGCCATTTATCTTGGAAATACTACCAAAGCTACTTTTGCAAATACTACAGACTGGATACCGGTTGCTCAATTAACTCAGGTGGTAAATACCAAGAATATTCCTTACAATAACTCACAAACGTGGTTTACAATTGAACTTGACGTACCTTTTGTATACACAGGTGACAATTTAGTGCTTGCTTATGTTAATAATCATGCCGGTTGGACAAGCGGTAACTTTTTTAACGCTCATAATACTACGGCAGCAAGAACGATACATCGTCGTTGGGACGGTGCAGCAGTTGCTGACCCGGCTGCTCCGGGAACTGCAACCGCAGTTTTGAGCGGAACAGCAGCACGTAGCAACGTGTCATTTTTAGCCGGATGTACAACATATTACACCTTAAATCCGTGGGACGTTTACGGTACAAATGCTGTAGTTACTTTAGATCCGGATCCGGTACCACACGGACAAAATGCTACGGTTTATTTCGACATAGACAACTCTTCTGTACTACCGGGTGGGTGCATGTATGAAATCGTTGATATATTAGTTGATGGTGAGTCAATAGGAACACCTGCTTCTTATACATTCCCTTATGCAATTGTTGAGCCGCTTCCACTCATTCAGGTAATTACCGGGCCTGTTAAATATCCTATTGTTGCTACACATGGTCCTAATGGAACAATTACTCCTGCCGGAACTACTTTGGTACCTTGCGGAGCAGGACAAAAATACATATTAAAACCCGATTGCGGATATACTGTTGATACATTATTAATTGACGGAATACCTCATCCGATTCCATCTAACAGACAATACCACTTTATTGATGTTACAGATGAGCATACAATTCATGTTACATTCAAAGAATTCCCGAACCGTTTTATTACTTACATCGTTGATCCACATAACACCGGTACAATTATTCCTGTATATAGAGAAGATGATGCTACCACTACTCAAGCAACGCTTTGCGTAGATTTAGGAACTGTGTATCAAGAATTTATTTTTGAACCGAATGAACACTACGAAGTTGCTTCCGTATTAGTGAATGGTGTTCCAAATCCGCTTGCTGTGATAAACCAAGGTTATGTGTTTACAAATATTACAACTAATCAAACACTTAAAGTAACCTTCAAATTAAAAGATATCTTCATCACTGCTATGGCAGGTCCTAATGGAACAATCGACCCGATGGGCACTATACCTGTTCCTTATGGCACAGATAAAACTTTCACAATTACTCCAAATACCGGATATGTTATCCATAAAGTAGTTGTAGATGGGGTTGAAGTGAATTATACGCCTATTGCCGGCACCGACAATGGTTTTTATACTTTTTCAAATGTTGTAGAATCTCACACCATTGCCGTAACCTTTACGAGAAAAGATTTCTGCATCTATGCAACTACAGGTCCTAACGGTACTATTGTTCCTTACACCCATACACCTCCTCATTGTGTTCCGGTATTATATAATGATATTAAAATCTTTACATTTATTCCGGAAGTTGGATACAAAGTTTCTCAAGTATTGGTAGATGGCGTGCCTTATGCACCTGCAGTGCAAGCCGGTGAATACACCTTCTGGTACATAACCAACGATCATACAATTCATGTTGATTTTGAAATAGAGACTTATCCTATTACAGCAATGATCAATGGAAACGGTACCATTACTCCTGCCGGAACTACTTATGTAAATCATACCCACGATCCTGAAGAGATTAGCATTGTATATACCATTATGGTTCTTCCGGGTTATGAAATAGCCAATCTATTTGTGGATGGCACAGATGATAAACATAACCTTGTTGACGATAAATATTACTTCTATGGCGTTACTGGACCGCATACTATTAGTGTGATCACTGCACCGAAAGTTCTCACCATTGCTGCTTCAGCCGGAGAAGGCGGATATATTACTCCTTCAGGCAACATTGCCGTTAATTACGGACAAAATAGAATATTTAACTTCACTCCTACCACAGAATACGAAATTGAGGCAGTGTTAGTTAATGGCATGCCAAACGGCGAGGCTGTACTTACCGGAACATATGCGTTCTTGAATGTTACAACAGACCAAACTATTGAAGTAATATTTAAGAAAAAGACATTCAAAATGCTTGCAAAAGCTAATGATAAAGGCTCTATTGCTCCGGAAGGTATCACCAACGTGGTTTACGGCGAGGATATAGTTTATACGATTACTCCGGACGCAGGCTATAAAGTGTCATCCGTACTGGTAAATGGTGTTAATATGGGCGCTATTACTACTTACACATTCAACGAAGTAGAGGCAGACGGAACCATTGAAGCATTCTTCACGCTAATAGTAGGCGTTGAGGAGCAAGCTATTGAAGGTGTTACCGTATATAGTCAAAACAATATCGTTTACGTTGTGAACGCCAATCTTCTACCCATCCGTGATGTATCTATCATAGATATGTATGGTCGCGTAGTATGGCAAGGTAAAGTTTACAATGAACGCAACGAGATCAAATTAGATGTAGCCACCGGCGTTTACAACGTACGCGTAGCTACTGAAGAACACATTGGCACAACCAAAGTATTTATTCAAAGATAATCTGAATAAATAGATAGTTGAAAGGCGCTTCATTTGAGGCGCCTTTTTTATTTTTTGGGCGTTCCGGCTTCCCACCGCACAGCTTAACGATGCGTCACGTTCGGCGGCGGTTGTACCGCCGTCGCGTTATCTGCCCACCCACGCCGTCGGGCTTTCCGCTATACTCCTCGCTTTCATGCTCCGTAGGGACAAACAGGCCTTGCACCCCGCAGCCTGCATTTGCTACGAACCTGAGTTCCGTTTAAGAGAAGTGTAATTTCAAGGCAAATCGTATGCACCAAAGGGCGAAGCCCTTATATATGATAGCACAGGGCGACGCCCTGTGTAACGCTGCCAGTGCAGAAATGAGATTCATAACAAAGTTATGAACAGCCCGATGGCGTGAGTGCTCAATTTCACAGATATTTTTCAATTGGTCGTTAATAGTTTCTATCACAGAACGTTTGCGTAGCATTTTTTGTCATAGAGGCTCATTAGTCGGTTTTTCATATTGCTTCGCATCCCTGTTACCAAATGAACACCGGTATCAAAAAGCGTTTCAAAAAGTGTAGAAGATATATAGTCTTTATCTCCAAATAGTTTTCCAAATAGTTTTTTAGTCAGTACTTTAAGTGTATTTGGGGCACGGTCATCTACATTTGCGGGCGTAAGACAAAATGACAGCACTTCTCCTTTGTCGTTGCAAAGCAGATGCAGTTTGAAAACAAAAAACCATCCCATAGTGTTTTTACCGATTTTAGCAATACCGGCGAAAATTTTATTTCGTCTGATTCGTTTGTTATGACAAACGCTGGTTTTTGTAGAATCAATAAATGTGATTCCTGTACATTTTCCAACCCCACGCGATGCGTGGGGCTATAATATTTTGCACTTTCAGCGCGTGAGTGGTCGGTAAAATGCTTGTAATTAGAAAAATAACAGATTTCTTAAACGAAACTCAGGTTACGAAGCACGGCAGTAGGTGCAAGGTCTGTTTGTCCCTACGGAGCATGAAAGCGAGGAGTATAGCGGAAAGCCCGACGGCGTGGGTGGGCAGATAGAACGACGGCGGTACAACCGCCGCCGAACGTGACGCATCGTTAAACTGTGCGGTGGGAAGCCGGAACGCCCAAAAAATAAAAAACAAAAAGCTACCCAATCGAGTAGCTTTACATTGAGCATAAAAAATAAAGAAATTATTCTGCTACAGCTGTAACCACGGAAACGTAAGATTTTCCGCCGGCTTTCTTTTTAAATGTTACGGTACCATCAACCAACGCAAATAACGTGTGGTCTTTTCCCATACCTACGTTTAAGCCTGGATTGTGTACGGTTCCGCGTTGGCGAATGATAATGTTACCGGCTTTCGCGGCTTGTCCGCCATAAATTTTAACGCCTAATCGTTTACTTTCGGATTCACGACCGTTCTGTGAACTTCCGACACCTTTCTTATGTGCCATACAATTTTATTTTTTAATCGTTAATAATCAGGTTAAATAATAATATCATCAATTTTAATGGAGGTCAAATATTGACGATGACCATTCATTTTTTGATAACTTTTTCTTCTTTTCTTTTTGAAAACAAGAACTTTGTCACCTTTAAGGTGGTGAAGGACGGTGGCGGTTACTGTTGCACCTTTTACGGTGGGGACTCCGACTTTTATTGTACCGTCATTATCAACAAGCATCACGCGGTCGAAGGTAACTTGCGACCCCTCTTCAGCTTTGAGGCGATGAACAAAGAGTTTCATCTCTTTTTCAATCTTAAATTGTTGCCCTGCTATTTCTACAATTGCGTACATGATAATAATTTAAGTGGTTAT
>WQTS01000096.1 GCA_009786185.1 Bacteroidota bacterium | reverse complement strand
ACGCGGTAGCCCGGTTCGGTATGGAAATGGAACGTAAAATCAGAACCACAATTTACGTTAACAACGCCTGCCGGAGTAATAGCACCCCAGGGGTTGGTACCGAAAAGTGGCGTAGCAGTGATGGAAAATACCTTAATTGCCGTAGTTACTACAATATTCGGCTTTGCCGTTACATTAGTAAGCGTAAATTGGTTGTTTACATCCAAGGTGCGAGGAGCGCCATTAATGGTTACTCCGGTAATATTGTAGCAAAAATCGGGAGTGAAAGTGTAAGTAACATCTGAACCGTGTGGTATGCAAGTAATTGGTGTTGAAGTTATAGTAACGTGCGGTGCATTTATGATTGATGTGTAGCAATTTAAGGCAAATGTAGCAGAGATAGTATGATTAGCTACAACTGGAGCGAAAGTATATTCGTATGACGCAGTTGCTTCAGGATTAACTGTATAAACAATGGGAACACCATCAATTGCAATACTTGTAATGTGATAACCGAAATCGGGAGTGATGGTGAACATTGGAGTGGAACCATGGTTAGCAATAAACCCATCGGGCTGCCCATTAGGCATAATACTGCCATTGGCTCCCGCATTTACGGTAATCGTGTAGGTTTTAATGGTAAAATTAGCCACTAAAGTTCTTGGTCCGGTTACTTCGAATGCGTAAGTGGCATCAGTGCTAACCTCTACATTATTTTCTGTCCAGTTTATAAAATTATGAGATGCGTTTGCAGTGGCTACAACGGTGGCTGTACTAAAATGATTGTAACTACCGCCACCGGTTACACTGCCGCCTATTGTTGGGTTTGCCGACACGCTGATATTGTAGGCTTTAATCTTGAAAGAGGCTACAATAGAGTGATTTGCTGTTATATTTTCAAATGTATAGCTACCACTTAAAACTGCACCCGCATTATTTGTACCGTTAATCAGCACTTGGTCAATTTCGTAATTGGTATCCGGAGTAATGGTATAAACTACAGTTGCACCGTGATTTACCGTTGAATCTCCGGTGGGCGCAATCGTTCCATTACTGCCATTAACAGAAGCAGAAATAGTGTAGGTTTTCATTTGGAAATTGGCTACAAAAATGCGGTCTTCAGTTATCGCAAATGTATATTGTTCATTTGTAGTAACTATTGTAACACCTTCAGTCCAGTTAACAAAGTTATAAGCAGCATTGGGCGTAGCCGTAATGGTTACCTCTTCATTGTAGCTGTAAAGTCCGTCTCCGGAAACGCTTCCGCCTGCTGTTGGAGAAGCGCTCACTTCAGCAGTATATTTCACTTCTGTGATGTCTGTTATAGAATCTCTCGGAGCAATTTGTCTGTCTGCATTAAACGGAATAGCAAATCCCGCAACGTTAAATCGTTTGGTTTCGCCTGGTGTAAAGCCGGTGAATGTTGCGAAATGATTACGACAAATCATTTCATCGCTACCTTGGTAAATATTGATATTTGCACCACCGCCGGTTCCAAAAGTACCTGCATCAAAGCTAACTTCTTCTAATTTTACTAATTGCGATTCATAGCTATCGAAATTCGCGAGGAGGTCTGCCATAGTTAAAATTATAGGCTCTACCGGAGATCCTGCAATACCCACAGCTGTATTTGCTTTGGGTATCAATTCAGATAGACCGTTAAAAAGTGTATAAGTACCTATTACACCGCCGGAAATAACGTCACCATTGTTGTAGGCTGTTGTAATTACAGGTGCGGTTTCGTCAAAGATTAATAAACCGCCGGTAGCATCTTTAACGTAAATATTTCTTCCGTTGCGATATACAAAGATAACGTCGCCGGTGATTTTGTACCAAGTGCTGTTTGTAACCGTATTGGCAGCTTTAAAGGCGGCGATGTTCGGCACTTCAATCGGGAAGGTGTACGTTACGGAAGCCACAGCGCTGTTGTCCATGCCGGCTTTGGTTGCAATAGCTTTAATTGTGGTGGTAGCGCTCACAGGAATAGCGCCGGTGTAAAGCAATGAGCTTTCAGTAGGTTCAGAATTATCAATGGTATAGTAAATAATAGCATCTTCGGTAGAAGAACTGATTGTAACATTTTGAGTTGTTATATAGTTGCCACTCGGAAGATTAAATGTTGGGGTGGCTACAGTGTTATCGGAAAAATCAGTAATGCACAGGTTGTCAATATTTACGGAAGTAGATCCGGCTTGTGGATTTTTCGTAATCCGGAGACGTACCGGTCCGGGAACATTTATTTCAAAAGGAGCAACATTGGTCATTTTGTTTCCGGCAGCAGCCCAAGAAAGTGCGATAACACTTCCTTCGTTAATCCAAGTTGCACCTCCATCAATAGAGTATTCAACATTGATAATACCACCGCTATGGGTGCCATAAGAACCGTAGGCAAAAGAAACGGATCCGATACCTTCGGGGAGTTCAGAAAGCGTTTCAATTCTATTTTGAAGACTTAGTGTATCCGTTGTATTTCCTCTAAAACGAAAACTTCTTCCATCAAAGAAGCGATCATCTGCATTCATAGTTCCTATACCCGAAACTCTCCAATTGATTCCTCCGGAGGTTAAGTTTCGAGGCGCATAACCGGTGCCTGCCCAAGCAGCTGCTTCAAAATCTTCAAACATATCACACTGTCCCGGAGCAGGGATACTAATGTGGAAAGTGGCGGTAGCTACCCCACTGTCATCATGTCCTGCTTTTACGGCAAAAGCTTTAATAACGTAAGATCCGTTCACATCCAAATCGAAAGGAGCGGTGTATAGCGTTGAAGAAGGAGTGGGAGCTGCCCCGTTAATCGTGTAGTAAATGGTTGCGTCGGCAGGAACAGTGGTAATCGTTACGGATCTTGTTGCGGAAAAATTGCCGCCGTTTGGCGCAATGGTAGGGGTGGCTACTTGAGGAGTCACTCCGGAAACAGCCTGATAAAGATAAACATCATTTTGCCCACTTGCGTAACAAGAAAAAAGAGGAGGATTATTTCCACTATTGTATCGAATAGTATTACGATTGCCTGTATTTGCTTCCGGTCCGAAACAAGTAATAGTAGCTGCCGATGTGGTTCCATGAATAGAAATCGTCCACGTGGGCTCCCCTGTACTTCCTTTTAAATGATTACCGGTGCCACTTCCTTTGTCGGGCCCTAAAAAGATATCGTTTACTTCGTCAAATAAAGTCCAGTTTCCATCTGTTCCGCCTAAGATTAATTCAAATGGTAATACATCTTCGCTTGGAGAGATAGCGTAAAAGGTAACAATTTTATTACTGGATATGGTAATTAAATTCGCCGCCCTGTTGTTTGTATTTTGTCTGCCTAAAGCTCTGCTGCTTGCACCGGCAGCACTCGCCAATAAATACCTTTCTCCGGCAATCAACTGAGAAGCAGAAGTTACTAATTGGTAAACCTGAGGTTCAGCCACCATTGGTGTAGAGGCTATAGTAATGTCGTTCAATTGTATTCTGTCTCTTGATCCGGAGCTACCGGCATTATTAAAATATATCCATCGTATTTGAACCACCGGTTGATCTTCTACCTCTACAGGCAGTGCTATATTTGTGAAGGTTTGAGGAGGAGTAAGTGTGGTACTCGCGCCTTCGGAAGCTAAATACGTAGTGCCTGCTACAGTAGTAAAGTTCCCGGTTGTTCCAACTCTGTATTGTAAGCATAAAGCACTCTGCCTGCTCGCTTGAGCTAATGTTTCTTTAGCAGTCCAGGTTACTTTAATCTCTTTTCGCCCTGTCGTATTCACAGCTACTACTATAGCTCCAATATTATTAGAGGCGCTATTGAGTAAAGATAAACCGTTTCCTATATCATTTCTAATGCCACCCGTAGTGTTTCCAACTGTACTTGCCCCAAGCGGTTGATCTCCATCTGCCACAACGGTTGCGAGATTACTTATGGTTGGTTCTGCAGCAAACTTCCACCCTTGCATAGAGGCGGGATAAACTGTTATTGTACCATTAGCAAAACCATTAAAAGTATAATTACTTGAAGATAAATTGTGTGGCGTGGGGTTGGTTTGTCCCAGCGCTGTACCTGTTAGTAAAAATATAACAGAAATTATTCCTAAAAAGCGTTGAAGGAACTTTACGAAAGATAGATTTTTTTTCATAAAACGTTATTTTATTGATTATTAATTTTGGATTAATGAGTTGGCAAATATAAAAATATTTTGGCATTAATGATGTTATTTTTTTATTACGATTTTTTAGCGGAGCAAATTCGTTCAATTATTCAAAAAATGTTATATATTTGCCGCCTTGTATTTTTGCGCAAAATAAAAACAATAATTTATTAATAATCAAACAAATATCAAATGAAAAACAAAGGTTTAGTTCTGTTTTTTGCTGTAGTTATTGCCCTTACATGCTTGTATTGCTTATCTTTTTCATTCGTAACTTGGAAAGTTGGTAAAGATGCCGATAGGTTCGCCAATGATCCGGTGGCGCTTGAGGAAGCATTAGCTAATATCACTGATCCTATGATGATTAACCACGTTAGAGACTCGGTAGTGAGTGCACGTAGAACGCAATTTCTTGCAGATAGAAACGATGAGAGAGTATTTTTTGGATTTACGTACAGACAAGCTAAATACAAAGAGATTAACTTGGGTCTCGACTTGAAAGGCGGAATGAACGTTACATTGGAGGTTTCTTTCTCCGATATGATAAAAAGTTTAGCCGAAAATACGGAAGATCCGTTATTTATAAGCGCATTCGAAAAAGCAAATGCAGAGTTTGGGCAATCCGGTGGCGATTATATTGACATCTTCGTTAGGCATTTCAATGCAGAAAAAAATGCAATGAATTTGCCGAATGCACAGCTTCGCACTTATTTTGGAGAGCGTGCCAATATAAAAAATGCTACCGACGCAGACATCGTAAAGTTTTTGAGATCAGAAACAAATGAGATTACAGACAGAACTTTCCGCATTTTACGTACACGTATTGACCGTTTCGGAGTAGCACAACCCAATTTGCAACGTTTGCAAGGTGGGCGTATTTTGGTGGAACTTCCGGGCGTTAAAGAGCCCGAGCGCGTAACCGAACTTTTGAAAAGCACCGCAAAGTTAGAGTTTTGGGAAGTTTATAATGACATCGTTAACGGAAGATCTATTGTAGAG
Organism: Bacteroidota bacterium; assembly: GCA_009786185.1. Classification (GTDB taxonomy): domain Bacteria; phylum Bacteroidota; class Bacteroidia; order Bacteroidales; family WCHB1-69; genus WRNX01. Next base: position 15,011 of record WQTS01000096.1, on the reverse strand, counting down.
CGCTTTCATGAAGCAGATCAACGTTTAGCCCGCGACTTGAAAGCAAGAAGAGATTTGGAAGCAAGAAGAGCTACACAAACAGAGGTTGATACTACCGCAGTAGCTATTCTTGAAGAAAATACCATACAAGAACCTATTGACGGCGCTATTTTAGCACACGCCGTAGAAGGTAGCGATGGTATAGCCATTGGTTTCTTCAAGGAATCGGATATGAAAGCCATTGACCGATTACTTCCTGAATTAAAAAGATATTTGGGAGATAAAAATGTGGTGTTCATGTGGGGAAAACCGGAAAGAAGAAGTAATCTTTATCCGTTAATTCCATTGAAAAGAAATAATGACCGTGTTGGACCGAAATTAAGCTCTGAAACTATTGGTGGCGCTCGCGTAGTAAGATCTGCACGTCAAGACGTGAATGAGAAAAACCAAACGGTGGTTACCATGGCTATGGAAAGCCAAGCTGCCGATGAGTGGCGCAAAATTACAAGAGCTGCGGTAGATAACAAAGCAAAAACAACCTATATTGCCATTGTACTTGATAATTTTGTTTACTCATATCCTCGAATCCTCGTTGAAATTTCGGATGGACGTTCCGAAATTAGCGGCAACTTTAGCATTGATGAGGCAAAAGACTTAGCCACCGTGTTAAATTCCGGAAACTTGGAAGCGCGCGTAAATATTGTGCAATCTGAAGTAGTAGGACCGACTTTGGGTCAAGAGTCTATTAGATACGGTTTGCTTTCATTTGTAATCGCATTCATTTTGGTATTATTATATATGTTCTTGTATTATGGTAGAGCCGGCTTGGTTGCCGACTTTGCTTTATGTGTGAATATTTTCTTTATAATGGGAGTGCTTGCCTCTTTGGGCGCCGCGCTAACGTTGCCCGGTATTGCCGGTATTGTACTCGCCATTGGTATGGCAGTGGATGCGAACGTGTTAATTTACGAACGTATTCGTGAGGAGGTTCGGGCAGGAAAAGGCGCTCGACTTGCCTTAGCCGAAGGTTACAAAAATGCCATGCCCGCTATTATTGACGCCAACGTTACCTCGTTAATTACCGCGATTATACTTTATATATTCGGCTCAGGTCCTATTCAAGGTTTTGCTACTACATTAATTATCGGTATTTTATCCTCATTATTTACGGCAATTTTCATTTCCCGCTTAATTTTTGAAAACGGATTGGAAAAAGGTAAAAACTATAAATTTGGAAACAAATACACCATCAATACTTTTGTAAATGCTAAATTTGACTTCATTAAAAACAGAAGTAAGTTCTATACTGCATCTATCTCTTTAGGTGTTGTAATGATTATTTCCTTTTTTGTATTCGGTTTAAATCCGGGTATTGACTTTACCGGTGGTAGAAATTACGTAGTACGCTTCGATCAGGAAGTGAAAACCAACGAAGTGCGCGAAGTAATCAGAGATGCTTTCGGTGGAAATCCTGAAGTAAAAACATTTGGCGGAAATCATCAAGTAAGAATTACCACAAACTATAAAATTGAAAGCAACGATCCTCAGGTAGATAAAGAAGTAGAAACCAAGCTTTTTGAAGCATTAAGAGGATTTTTTGCTAAAACCGATTTAACGGAAAGCGATTTTACACAACAAATTGACCCGCGCGGTATTCAAAGTGTGCAAAAGGTACAGCCTACTATTGCACGCGAATTGTTGGGGCAAGCCATTTGGGCAGTATTAATTTCTATAGTATTGATTTTCATATACATCGTGATTCGTTTCCGCAATTGGCAGTTCGGTTTGGGCTGTGTAATCGGTTTGGCACATGACACATTGCTCACGATCGGATTGTTCTCGTTGCTCTACAAAATAATGCCATTCTCTATGGAGATCGACCAGTCGTTTATTGCGGCGATCCTTACCGTAATCGGCTACTCTATCAACAACGTGATCATTATTTTCGACCGTATTCGTGAAAACCTCAACCTGTATCCGAAACGCGAGAATTATGTAAATATTAATGCTGCGGTTAACAGCACATTAGGTCGTACTATCAATACTTCCTGCTCTACCATCCTTGTATTATTAGCCATCTTCATTTTTGGCGGTGAAGTAATTCGCGGATTTGCTTTTGCCATGACTGCCGGTATCATTATCGGATCTTACTCAGGTATATTTATCTCTCCGCCTTTCTTGTATGACTTGTTAAGCAGAGCGAAGAAAATTAAGCGTACGAAAGTTGAGTTAATGAAATAATTTTTAAAAACAATAATCATAAAAAGGCGGTTCCTCAAAAGCCGCTTTTTTATTTACACTAAAAAAACACAATGGAAAATCAGAAAAGAGGCAATTTGGTGCTGTTAGCCGGCATCCTTTTTAACTTATCAATTGGCGTTCTTTATGCGTGGAGCGTTCTCAAAACAAAATTAACAGCGCCGGTCAGCCATGGAGGTTGGGGTTGGTCAAGCACAGAAGCAGGACTTCCATACACCATTGCCATCGTCTTTTTCGCGATAGGACTTTTGATTGGCGGCAGAATTCAAGATAAAATCGGACCGAGGTGGGTGGTAACCACCGGTGGCGCCTTAATCGCTTTAGGAATGATCCTTTCCGGATATGTTGGCAACAGTGTAATCGGCATTACCGTATGCTTTGGTTTCATCACCGGAATTGGTATAGGTTTAGGTTACGGTTGTGTTAGCCCACCGGCGCTCAAATGGTTTCATCCGAGCAAAAAAGGTTTGGTAAGCGGGTTGATTGTTGGCGGTTTTGGAATTGCACCTGTTTATTTTGCGCCCACGATGAACACATTGTTAAACAATTTCGGCATTGAAAAATCATTGCTATACATGGGAATAGCGGTAGCTGCCATCAGCATACCTATTGCACAACTTATCAAAAATCCGCCGGCAGGCTATACACCGCCGACGCCTGAAAAACTAAAGCAAGCCGTTGCCGTAAAACCCTCTGTTGATGTTACATGGCGGTCAATGGTTAAAACAAAACAGTTTTACCTTTTATTTATCATGTTCCTTTTGTCATCATCTGTAGGTCTTATGATTATCGGTAATATGTCGAAAATCGCTAAAACTCAAATCGGTATCAGTGATACCGCCTTATTAGCGATACTCGTATCTTTCTTAGCTGTCACCAACACGGCAGGCAGAGTACTCGGCGGTTTAATGTCGGATAAAATCGGGCGTGTAAACGCTTTATTTGTTGTATTTGCATTACAAGCATTAAACATGGCGTGTTTTATGTTTTACCAAAGTTTGCCTGCACTATCCATCGGTATTATTTTAGTCGGTTTCAGCTACGGCACACTTTTGAGCGTATTCCCTTCCATAACCGCCGATTTGTACGGACTTAAAAACTACGGCACAAACTACGGCGTATTATATTTGGCTTGGGGACTTTCAGGTGTTGTAGCGCCTATGGTAGCAGATGTTATTTTCGATATCCATGGCAATTTCCACATGGCTTATGTTGTTGCTGCGGTGATGATGGCAGCTATGGTGTTTGTGAATGTGTTGTTTAAGAGAGCTAATAGGATTGCGCAAGGACATTAAAAATTTCACGCAAAGGCGCTAAAACGCAAAGGTGAATTCTCTTAAATCCTTTGCGTTTTAGGCCTTTGCGTGAAAAAACATTAATTAAAAAACGTAAACTTCCCCTCCTCAAACGAATCCACCTTTATCGGCATATCCTTGTTCAAAGACCCCGACAAGAGTATCTTCGACAATTCATTAAGGATTTTCTTTTGAATCACACGCTTCAACGGACGAGCGCCATACACCGGATCATAGCCCATTTCGGCTAATACATCCAACGCATATTTGGTAAATTCTACTTGCACACCTTGCTCGTTCAACATATTATTCAAATCATTAATTTGTAGTTTTATAATGTCTTTGATTTCGCGTTTGGAAAGCGGCTGGAACATCACAATCTCATCAATACGATTGATAAATTCCGGACGCAATGCTTTTTTTAACAAATCGACAACCTCGGTTTTAGTGCGCTCAAACACTTCTTCATCAGTGAATTTGCCTTTGTCGGCATAATTATCTTGAATGATGTGCGAACCCATGTTGGAGGTCATAATAATAATCGTATTCTTAAAGTCGGCAACACGTCCTTTGTTGTCGGTCAATCTGCCGTCGTCCAACACTTGCAACAGGATATTCAAAATATCGGGATGCGCTTTTTCAATTTCGTCGAACAAAATCACCGAATATTGTTTGCGGCGCACTTTTTCTGTTAGCTGACCGCCTTCGTCGTAACCCACGTAGCCCGGAGGCGAGCCAATAAGCCGCGACACGGAATGCGCTTCCTGAAATTCACTCATATCGAAGCGAATCATGGCATCTTCGGTGTTGAATAAATATTCGGCTAAGGCTTTGGCTAACTCGGTTTTTCCTACGCCTGTGGTTCCCATAAAAATGAACGAACCGATGGGGCGCTTGCTGTCTTGCAAACCGGCACGGCTTCTGCGAATGGCATCGGCAATGGCGGTAATCGCTTCGTCTTGTCCTACAACGCGTTTGTGCAACTCTTCTTCCAAATGCAACAATTTCATCTTTTCGCTTTGCATCATTTTGCTCACGGGAATGCCGGTCCAACGCGCTACCACTTCAGCAATATCGTCACTGCCTACCTCTTCGTCAATCATGGCGCCGTCGGCTTGCAAGCTGTTCAACTCTTGTTGCGATTTTTCAATTTGCTCTTCGGCTTCTTTAATAACACCGTAGCGTAATTCCGCCACACGTCCGTAATTTCCTTGTCGCTCCATTTCGGCAGCTTCCAACTTAAATTGTTCAATATCGGCTTTGATTTTTTGTATTTTTTCTGCGACCTCCTTTTCCGCATGCCATTTGGCATACAATGCGTTGCGCTCTTCTTGCAAGTCGGAAATGGTTTTGCCTAATTGCTCCATCTTTTCCACAGAGTTTTCATTTTTAATCGCCTCGCGCTCAATTTCTAATTGACGGATTTTACGATCTAACTCATCTAACTCTTCCGGCATGGAATTGATCTCTAACTTTAGCTTCGATGCGGCTTCGTCAATCAAGTCAATTGCTTTGTCAGGGAGTTGTCTGTCTGTGATATATCTCGATGATAATTCGACCGCAGCGATAATCGCTTCGTCTAATATACGCACTTGATGGTGTGTTTCATAACGCTCTTTCAACCCGCGAAGAATAGAGATGGTGGAGTATTTGTCAGGTTCTTCAATCTTCACGGGCTGGAAGCGACGTTCTAACGCTTTATCTTTTTCAAAATATTTTTGATATTCGTTTAACGTGGTTGCCCCAATGGAGCGGAGTTCACCGCGTGCGAGAGCAGGTTTCAGGATGTTCGCCGCATCCATGGCGCCTTCGCCGGAACCGCCTGCCCCCACCAACGTGTGAATTTCGTCAATAAAGAGAATGATTTCCCCGTTTGATTCAATGACCTCTTTGATCACATTTTTCAAACGTTCCTCAAATTCGCCTTTATATTTGGCGCCGGCTATGAGTGCGCCCATATCAAGCGAATAGAGTTTTTTTGTTTTCAGGTTTTCGGGAATATCGCCGCTCACTAAGCGGTGCGCCAAGCCTTCGGCGATAGCGGTTTTACCCACACCGGGTTCTCCGATCAAAATCGGGTTGTTTTTGGTTCTCCTTGACAAAATTTGCAATACACGACGAATCTCTTCGTCACGTCCAATCACAGGATCGAGTTTGCCTTTACGCGCGGCATCATTCAAATTTACCGCAAACTTATTCAATGAATTATAAGATTCTTCACTGCTTTCGCCGGTAGCTTTGCTGCCTTTGCGCAAATCTTCAATCGCAGTTTTAATGCCTTTTTCATTGATGCCGGCATCTTTCAAAATTTTGGAAGCCTCATCATTGGTCATAAAAATGCCATAGAACAAGTGTTCTAACGAAACAAAGTCATCGCCCAACTCATTGCTGAACAAAATCGCTTTTTGTATTGCGGTTTGTGATGCCGGCGCAATATAAACATCACCGCCGTTACCTTTCGCCAACGATTGAATCTGTTTCTCCACCACTTGTAAAATCATTTTCGGATTGGCATCCAACTTTTTAAGCAGAAACGGAATCACATTCGGATCCACTTCTATCAATGCTTTTAAAATATGAAGCGGTTCTAAGCGCGCTTGAGTGTGGCTATGAGCAATCAATTGCGCTTGCGCAATCGCTTCTTGAGATTTTAAGGTTAAATTATTTAGGTTCATGTTTTTTGATTTAAAGGTTTGGTTTCGGTGTGCGGTTAGCGGTGTGCGGTTGGTGACCGCTTATCTCATACCGCTCATCGCACACCGTTTTTGCAAATAAAATGCCAAACCCTTATTGCTGACAATTTGTCAAAAAAATCATTGCCGTTGACTGAAGTCAACGGATAAAAAAAGAAATACAACAAAAATTGGCTTTAGCCAACAATATGAATATTCCGGTTCAAAGCACTCCTACAACCGCCCATCTATCTGTTCTCTATCTACAACCCCTTTCACATCATACACCACACAATTTGGTTTTCCAAAATCACGTAAATTTATCCCTTTAAACTCATTATGCGCCACCGCCAAAATAATGGCATCAAATTTATGTTTCAAATGATCAATATTTTCTGTTTCAACAGCAATTTGGTATGTCGATGCAATCTCTTGGACATTAGCATGTGGGTCAAAAACAGTAATATTTGGCGTGTAGTCTTTTAATATTTCATAAATATCTACAACACGCGTATTTCTGATATCGGGACAATTTTCTTTAAAAGTGATACCCAGAATTAAAATATTGGCATCTTTTACCAAAACACCTTTTTTATTCATCAATTTAATAACTTGATTGGCAACGTACTCGCCCATTCCATCGTTCAATCTTCGTGCTGCCGACATTATGCGCGGCATCACGCCATAATACAATGCTTTTTCTATCAAATAATAAGGGTCAACACTGATGCAGTGACCGCCTACCAATCCGGGTGTCAGTTTTATAAAGTTCCATTTCGATGCTGCTGCTTCAATTACTTCGTGCGTATCTATCTCCATGGCGTTGAAAATTTTAGCCAATTCGTTCATGAACGCAATATTCACATCGCGTTGCGCATTTTCAATAATTTTTGAAGCTTCCGCTACTTTGATGGAACTTGCTTTAAAAGTGCCGTTGAGTAGCACGGAGTTGTATAAATTGTCCACAAAATCTGCAACTTCCGGTGTAGAACCTGAAGTTACTTTTTTGATTTTTTCAACGGTATGCTCTTTGTCTCCAGGATTGATTCTTTCGGGCGAATAGCCTGCAAAGAAATCGGTATTGTAGGTGAGTCCGGATATTTTTTCTACAATGGGTAGACAAATTTCTTCCGTAACGCCCGGATATACAGTAGATTCATAAATCACAACATCTCCTTTTGAAATCACTTTTCCTACTGTTTCGCTTGCTTTTTGCAACGGGAGCAAATCGGGGCGATTGTTGATATCTACCGGAGTAGGCACCGCCACTATAAACACGTTACAATCCCGCAAATCGTCAATTTGGCACGTACAATACAATCCGTTTTTTAAGGCTTGTTGCAGCAAATGATCTTCCACTTCGAGCGTGTCATCGCGTCCACTCATTAGCGTTTTGATACGTTCGGGATTGAGGTCGAAACCTACAGTGAGATATTTTGTTGAAAAAAGGCGAGCAAGAGGTAAGCCCACGTAGCCTAAGCCGATGATTGCGATTTTTGTCATAGTTTTTAAATCTTTGATTATTTTTTTAGCACACAGATGACACGGATGATACAGATTTTCACAGATTTTTTATTAAAATAAACGACAAATAGGCATTCTTATTTAATGAATCCGTGAAAATCTGTGTCATCTGTATCACCTGTGTGCTTTATTATTCTTAAACAAACGTTCCATACTTTTCCATAAACGAAATAATCTTGTACACCAGCACCGCCGCCAATACGTCAGAAATTTTATTATCGTTTTGCGGACATAATTCTACCACATCGAAGCCTACTACTTTTTTTGATTTAAAGAGAAGCTCTAAAAACGCGAGTGTTTCATACCATAGCAAGCCGCCGGGCAGCGGCGTGCCCGTTGCCGGTACAATACTCGGGTCAAAACCGTCTAAGTCAATAGTAAGATAAACATGTTCTGTCAATCTGTCTATCGCTTTTTGCATCCAATCGGTTTTTCCGCAAATATCGTGAGCATAAAACATGTTTTCCGGAATAATATTGTTTTTTTCTTCGATACAAACACTTCTAATGCCTACTTGCACCACATTCGCTACTTCTTGTGCGCGGCGCATTACGCAAGCGTGGTTGTAGATGGAACCGTTGTAAGAATCACGCAGATCGGCATGCGCATCAATTTGTAATACAGATAGATTGGGGTATTTTTCGGCAAAAGCCTCAATAGCGCCGATGGAGATCGAATGCTCGCCGCCGAGTAAGCCTATTTTCTTGTTTTGTTGTAAGAAAAAAGAGACCCTTTCCTTTACTTCTACCATCATTTTTTCCGGAGCGGCTGAAGGATACGGAGGTTTATCAGTATAAATGCCTGATCTATACGCTTCTAAATTGGTTTGAATGTCGTAAAGTTCAATCGAATCGGAGGCGTCAATGATGGCTTGCGGACCTTTATCCGCGCCTTTGATGTAAGTGCTCGTACCATCGTAAGGCACCGGAATAAGCACGTATTTAGCACTTTCTGCTTCTGCAAAACAAGAAGGCATATCTAAAAAGTATTCCATATCCGATAATTATTAAACGTGCAAAAATAAAAAATAGCTACAATCGTTACTTAAATTATAGAAAATAATTTGCGAAAAATAGATTGAGCAATTATGTATAAAAAACTATCTTTCCTACTTCTTTTTTTATTTTTAACAAAGATTGGCTTGGCACAAATCGGCGGAAAGTACACCTATAAGTTTATGGATTACAAGTTTTCTGCGCGGCTTGCAGGCTTGGGCGGTACATTAATTGCGGTGCACGACAATGATCCTTCGCTCATTATTCACAATCCTTCCTTAATTGCTCCAAAATTCAGTACTTCATTGGCAGTGAACGCTACCGATTACTTTGGGCACACCGGATATGTTTCGGCTTTATATGCGCAAACCTTTCAAAAAGTGGGCAGTTTCGCGGCGGAAATGCGCTACGCCGGTTACGGCACATTTACCAGAACCGATGAAGCCGGCTACGAACTGGGAACCTTCTCGTGCAATGATATGGGGCTCACCTTAGGCTGGGGACGTCCGTTGGACAGCGCTTTCTCTATTGGTGCAAACCTGAAGCTAATGTATAGCAGCTACGAAATTTACTCTTCTTTTGGGTTGGCAGTGGACGTTGCCGGAAGTTATTACAACGAAAAAAATAATATTTCAGTGGCGGTTTTGTTTAGAAATATTGGAGGAGAGCTAAAACCTTTTGTGCCCGGAAAATATAATTGGGCGCCATTTGACATTCAACTTGCTTTTTCGCAGCGACTTAAATTCATACCGATACGCTACCATATTGCATTACATTCTCTTTATAAATGGGAAATGGGCTATGTAGGGCCCAACGATCCTCTGTTAGAGGTTGATGCGATGACGGGCGAATCTAAATACCCGTCAAAATTTAACCAGGGAGTAAACAACTTTTTCAGGCATATCAATTTCGGATTGGAAATTATTCCTGTAAAATATCTTTCACTTTTTGTAAGCTACAATCACCATCAAAATAGAGAGATGCGCATTCCGCAGAGAAAAACTATAGCAGGCTTTGCGTATGGTTTTATGATTGATATTAAATCTATTCAATTTGGTTTTTCCCGCTCGCATTATGCGGTGGGCGCCACACCGAATTATTTCACCTTTGCGTTGAATATTAATGAATTATCACAAATGTCGAAGGAGAAGAATAGGAAGAAGTTGGAGCGGGTGAATTAGTAATTACGTACCGATAAATGTTTTAATCATATTCATTTCATTGTCAGACAATTTGAACATATGGCCTTGATTTTGTAATAAATAAGTTTTAACATTGGGAAGAATTTTTTCTGCTCTTTCAATTACTTTTTTACCGGGGAACATACAATCTTTTTCGGTGCCTATAACAAATGTTGGGGCATTGCATTTTCTTAATTCTTCTGCTTTTACATTACTGGGCATTCCCGCTTTAACATTCACATGCTCAAACGCTGCTTTTACCATTTCGTAGGTATCGGCATCAATGTTTTTTTCATCAATAGCCATAGGTAAAACTGCTTTTTTTAACCAATAATCCTTTTTTGTCAAAATATAAAAAGTCATTGGGATACCCATTTTCATTAAGAGATTAAATGTAGATACATTAGCTATACCCGAAGGAACTATCAAAACCGATTTCTCTACTTTTTCAGGCGCAACACACATTAATTTTACCAATATTCCGCCTCCGAATGAGCCTCCGATGCAGGTCATTTTCTCAAAACCAAGTCCGTCTATAACATCTGATGCCCATTCACCGTATTCCATTGATTTAGACGAAAGAATTGTCTGTGCGCTTTTTCCGGGATGCCCGATTGTGTCAACAGCATAGATACAAAAATCTTCAAATAGCATTTTAAAGCCGGTAAACAATAAACTATACGGCGTAGTGTTGTTTCCTCCATGAAATATAAGCAACGGTTTACCATTCGGATTTCCCAGTTTCAATACATGAGATTGACCAAACCTTGTTTCTACATACAAGTCTTCATATGCAACATTAAGAGATTTTAATTGTTTGTCATACAATTCGATTAAAACTTTTTCCCCGTACTTGCTTTTGTAAACATTTCCTTTTTTCATATAATTATTTTTTAATTTTTAGTTTATCACTTTGCTTTTTTCCAAATCTTTCATTTTAAAAGAAAAGGAACCTTTAGCATCGTCGGCAGTAACAACTATCTTATATTTTTTCCCATTTTCAATATTCCATAAAGTATCGGAACTGTTTGGAACAATTTCCGTTATCACATTACCGGCGATATCACAAAAATCAATTTTAATGCTGCCTTCGACAATATTACTCGAATAAATCAAACCCCAATCATCTCCTTTAGCTTTAAATATGTGGTCTCCTGTTCCATTGGCGGTTTGAAAGCGCATATTCCAAGTATTACCCCATTTTGTTGTTGTACTCATCATAGTATTCAGAGAACGCGATATATTATTAGAAGCGTGAGACAAAGTATCTATTAAAATGAAAACAAAAATCATAGTAATAAACAAAAAACCTATCACGAGTAAGTATATTTTTGGTTTTTTTGGTAAACGTACCTCCAAATAGGAATGGACGGCACCACAATTTGGACAAAATCTTACATCGTTTGGAATGAGAGTATTGCATTGGGGACAAAGCACTTCGCTGTATTTTGGGACAAGTGTAGATCTTAATATGAGGTAAAAGATCCACCAACCGGTACTCAAAACCGTCATAATGGTAAACAAAACCACTAACCACTGTTTTATGCCTCTTGACTTTGCATCAGCATAAAGCCATAGGGCAATGCACAAATTTCCAATTAATCCGAAGATTAAAATTACCCAGAAAAAAGTTTTTGGGTCATTAAATAATGAAACGAACAGATCATACATAGGATTTAATTTTTAAATTTATACTATTTGAAACTATTTGATATAAAACAAGAAAGCATATTGAACTGAAATAAAAACATAAAAACGTGATTTTCAATGCAGGACGATCAAAATAGGATAGCAACATGACCGTTTTCAGCGCTAATAAAGTATAACCTACAATACTTAGTAACATCATTAAAAATCCTTTTCTTCTACAAGGCAGGGCATTCATTTTTTGCCATGTAAACTTCTCCAATTCAGGAGATGGGCTAAATTCTTGGCTAAAACTCTTTTTTAATAAAACATCTATATCATTTGCTTTCATAGCGATACCTCCATTTCTTTTTTTAATAATTCTTTAGCGTAATTGAGTCGAAACTTGACAGTACTCATAGGCAATTTCATAATTTCAGCTATTTCTTTATAAGAAAAACTTCTAAAATAAAACAGAATAATTGGAATCCGATATTTGTCATTTAATTTAGACACAGCTTTTTGTAATTGCATCATCGTTTCTTTTTCAATTATGAGTTCTTCTGTATTAGAATCTTTTCCAAAAATCTCCGTGGTATTATCGTCATTAAAAAAATCATCCGAGACATCAATTTCTTTCCATTTTGGAGCCGATTTTCGATAAATATTTAAACATACAGTATAAATCCAATTCATTGGATTTTTTTCTTTTTTAATGTTGTTCATTTTTTCGGCTACTTTTATCCAGGTATCACCGAACAAGTCATCGGCATGTGTTTTGGATCCGGTCAACCGGACACAAAGTGTATAAATTTGATTTTTATACATTTTGTACAAACTTTCTAAACTTGAAACATCCGGTAGCTCTTTTAACATCACTAATTGTTCATTCAATTATATATATCCCGAAAAAACGTTTCTGTTAGAAAAAGGAGAAAATAAATATTTTTTATTTCTCACTTCTCACTCATCGGCTTTATTCTATCGGAAATTCCTTATAAAAATTCAAAAGTAGGATTGTTTCGGAGCGGAGTTTGGTGCGGACGAAATTTTTCATTTTATCTTCAAGCAAATCGCCTACTCCATTCAATAACCCTTTGTCTGATAAATTATTGAGAGTGTCAATGCACTTTTGCAAATAGTCGGTAAAAGTCATCTTCATTCTACTTTCCACTAAATTTTTATTGACCGGTGTAGCTTTTTCCATAAAAAACCAGCAATCGAAAATGTCGCGATTGGTTAATTCATTTCTGTCTAACAGAGCGCAAAGTTTGTTTGCAAGCATGTCAGCAACAGTCATTACAAGCATATTAATACCCATAAAAGTTTTCACCTCATAATGACTGCTATCTTGACGATTAGAGATTTCCACTTTCAACTTTCGTTCGCCTCTACCGTAGTTTAAAACAAGAATTGGTCCGAAAAATTTTTGTGCTTCATCGTCTATCTTTCCATATTTGAGCAAAATAGTCCGTATTTTTTGATACACATCATTTTCTTTTCCGAGTTTAAGTAAATTAAAATCCAAATCAACCGAAAAACGAGGCAATTCATAGAATAACATAAGCGCCGTGCCTCCTTTAAAACCAAGGCTATTTGCCAATTCCAAATCGGAATAAATATCCCGCAGAATTTGCAACATGACATATTTGTGTTTATTTAAATCCATCGTTTGCAAACAGTTTTTGTACTCGTTTATTTAGTATTTTTGAATTATAAATAGGTAATATTTCTTCAATTAAATCTCTTTTTAACGGGTGAAGATTATCGAAATACATCGCACCGTTCAAATAGAGCATATCCAAAAAAGCACGTTCAGGAGTGGCTATTGTTACCGTATTTCCTATTTGCTCAACACCACGTGAAGAAACCAAAAGCTCATTTTTGATTTTCCGGAAAGAAAATGTTTGGTTATCAATCTCTACCTCGCGACTTAAATATGAAACTACTGTTAATCTGCTGTCATACTGAAAAATAACACCTGCGCTTTGTAAAACATATTCCAACGAAATGTAAGCGGGGGAAAAAATACGACATGCCAATTCTTGAGGATTATAATCAGGCTTACAATACAGTCCTTTGCGCGGATTTTGCAATCTACCGGTACGAACATAATAATTCAGCTTCATATTGAGCGAATTGAAACTTACTTCGCCCGTCAACATAGCCACATCCTTTAATCGAAAAACAGTGCGGGTATCTTTGTATAAAATATATATTAAATCCATCTCTTTTGTTTTATGAACTGAACATTTTAAAAATTCAGATTTTCAGTTCGCGAAAATAATATTTTTTTGATTATATAAACTACCCCGTCTCGCTTCGCGAGCCACCTCTTCAAAATTTGAAGGGGATTACTCATCACCTAATCATCTAATCCATTAATCATCAATTTTCCCACAAAAGCCCCATTTTTCCACACCTGCAAAATTTTAGTATCGCCCACAACTACAGGCTCTTCTAAGAGTAGGTGGCTGTGCCCACCGATGATAAAATCTATTCCGGGAACTTTCTCTGCAATATCTTTGTCGGCAATATCACCTTCATATTCTGCTCTAAATCCTAAATGAGAAAGGCAAATGATTAAATCGCATTGTTCTTTGTTTTTCAGAATATCTACCATTTTTTGCGCTGCGGCAATCGGATCTAAGAAAGTAACTTCCTGATAATGATTAGGCATGATTACTTGTTGCATATCACGTAATAGCCCGAAAAATCCTATTTTTTTACCATCTACATTAATGATAGTATAAGGTTTTACCAATCGGGCAAGTTTTTTATTTTTAAATTGATAATTGGCACAAATAATTTTAAAATTAGCCTTTTTCAAGCGTTTTGCCAAGGCTTTCGAGCCGTTGTCAAATTCATGATTTCCCAATACAACTACATCATATCCCATTTTATTCATTAACTCTATTTCCGGAAATCCTTTGAAAAGATTGAAGTAAGGTGTTCCTTGTGAAAAATCGCCGGCATCTACTATAATTGTGTTGGGATATTGCCTTCTCATTTCCTGAATGAACGTGTGGCGCCGCACAACGCCGCCTACATTTCCAAAATTCGGGTCGTTGTATGATTCTAAGTGGCTGTGGGTGTCGTTGGTGTGGAGAATTACGATAGCGGTTTGCGGTATGTGGTTTGCGATTTGCGGAGAGGACTGCGCGAGAAGGCAGAAAGGGAGAAGGCAGAAAGGAGAAAGGAGAAAGGAGAAAGGACGAGCTGCAGTTCGCTCGCAAAAAATAGAAAGCAATTTATTTTTTATTTTCATTTTTGAAGATTAAAAGTTCAATTATAAGTAGCAAAAACAATTAGGTTATGCAAATGCAAAGAAACAAATTAAATTTTAATGGACGAAGTATTTATGTTCATTGATCATGGTAAAATCATTAAAATTATTTGGGCGTTCCGGCTTCCCACCGCACACGTTCGGCGACGGTTCTACCGTCGTCGTTCTATCTGCCAACGCACGCCGTCGGGCTT
>WQTS01000095.1 GCA_009786185.1 Bacteroidota bacterium | reverse complement strand
TTTATATCAGTATTTAAGTATTAACCTGTAAACTTTTTTTAGGACGGGTCAGGTTTGCTACTAAGGTTGTTTTATTGTTTGATAAGGTGAAAATAAGGTTTTAACTTGTGAAGACTGTTCGGGATTCCTCATTACGCTTCGCTTCATTCGGAATGACACGTTGCCGTGCGCATAACAAAAGCGGCGGCGGCAAATGTTTGAGCATTGCACGGTTGCGTTGCGCCGCCGCCGCTCCTTTCTTCCCACTCCGCGATATTGTCATTTCGAGCGAGCACAGCGAGCGAGAAACCCCGATCATAACCCACAATCCAAAAACCTCATTTCCACCTCATTCAAAACCAACAAAACAACCTCAGTAGCAATCGGAAAGGTTCTCGATTGAAAACAGAGTTGCGTATTTTGAATATTTAGTAAAGTTCTACAATTTCAATTTTAAAACATTCTCTCAGTTGTTCCTCGTTTATTCGTGTTGATGTACACGGTAATTTCCAATATTCTTTTGAAAAAATGTATTCTTCCAAATGTTGATTTTTTATTTCAACTGAGTTAGAAGGGGAATGTTTATTAAATTTTCTAACCAACTCTCCATGCACTCCATTCAAATCACTTGTTGTGGTAAGAGTCGAAAATTCATATATATTATACAATAATTTTATTCGCACTACAATTTTAGAGAATAGATCATTTTCACCGGATACAACAAAATTAAAAGCTATATAAGGGAAAACGTTGCCTGTTTTGCGATTCTTAGATTCCCCAATGTCCTCCAAATACATTTCCACCCTTAATCCGTATTTTTCTACTACTGCAATCTGTGCATTCGAAATAAATCCAAAGCAGCCAATTAAAACAACTATAATTAATAGGACTTTCTTCATTTTGTTGTCCCATACTATTTTATGTGCGTTTATTTTTCACAAATCCTTGCTTGTACAATTGCAAAAAGTAAGCGGCAACCCGATATTCATAGTTTTCTTCATGTTGGAAGTGTTCAGCTAAACTATCTGCAATCTCTTTGATGGTTCGTTTTCCGTCAATTGAATCCCAAACAGCCGTGCCGTTTTTATCCTGCGTTAAGCGAATCATGGGCGATTTTCTTTTGGGAACAAAAAGTTTTAGCATAAACTTATTTCTAAAACGAGGGAAAGTTATCACCGACAACTCTCCCTCTTTTTCAGTTATAATATGTTCGCTGATAATTGGAACTAAATCGAACAAATTTTGTTTCTTATTCACGATATGTTTTTTTATAAAATTACGTGTTACACGTAGTAATTGTGTAACACGTAATATGTAATTGAGAACTTTTACTATTCTACTTTAGTTGCTTTTTTCAATGGAATACGAACTAAGAAGAATCCCAATACGGCAAGAACCGCCAATCCTACGAAATAAGATGGTTTGCTGATACCGAGCATGGTAGAGAAGAATGTGCCACCAATTGCAAATACTGCGATCACCAATCCCATCAAGGCTTCTCCGGCAATTAAACCCGAAGCGAGTAGAACGCTGGTATTTCTTGCTTTTTGTTCTTGTGCTTCGTTAAGTTTTTTGCGTCCGAGGTACATAGTTAAAATACCTTTGATTAAACCTCCTACCATGATTGCAAAAATAGTGGCAAACGGCAAAAACATACCGATAAAAATCAACATCGGCGCTTTTACGCCCATCACTATCAACGATATAGCAAGCATCATACCAACGAGGATCAAAATCCAAGTCATTGTACCACCAACAATACCTTGCGAAAGCGTTGACATCAGAGTTGCTTGTGGAGCAGGTAGCGCATCGCTTCCAAAGCCTCCCTGGTAACCTTCTGCAATACCTTGCATGATATCACCTTGATTCAAAATAATCAAAATTCCAAACATCACGAGACCGGAAATAACGGCTCCGATCAAGTCACCGGTTTGCATTTTCCAGGGTGTTCCGCCCAAAAGACTTCCGGCTCTTAAATCCTGAAACATTTTTCCTGCCACAGCAGAAGAAACACAGAAAATAGCTGCAACCCCCAACACTGCGGCAATACCGGCACTGATGGCAGAAGAACTTCCATCGCCTCTAACTCCGAACATCACTAAAAGTAAAGCAGTGATAACTAATGCGGTCATGGTTAATCCACTCACAGGGTTGTTGCTTGAGCCTACGATTCCCACCAAATATCCTGAAACGGCGGCAAACATAAACGCCAAAATAACCATTACGGTTGCGGCTACAAGAGCAACAACGAATGATGTGCCAAAAACGAAAAACGAAATTAAAAATGTACACAAAGCGCCTGCTAAAATACCTCCTAAGATAAAAATTGCTTTCATATCTTTTTCCGTACGTTCAACATCTTCTGCTTCTTTTCCTAAGTTTTTCAAATCTCCCATTACGCGTACCAAACCTTGACCTAATGATTTACGCATATTGAAAAGTGTAAATGCGGCTGCAACCAACATACCGCCAATAGCGATAATACGCACGATTTCGTGCCAAACAGTAGTTGCACCAAGTCGCCACGCTTCCATAGAATCCGAAGCTATCAACTTACCGGCATTAACAGGGTTTGCGTTAAAGGCAACCACAAGGTTTTCAACATAACCTCCACCAAGAATTGCCAAAAAAATCGGCACCATCAATCCCCAAGCAAGCAAAAGTCCGCTAAAACTGATTGATGCTTTTTGTGGTCCAATGATGTATCCAACACCGAGATACGCCGAACTAATCGTAGGTCCTCCGGCAAAGAATCCACCTTCAAGAGTTCCTCCGCTTCGGGTTAATGTTGCAGGAGCAACTTTCAAGAATGAAGCAAAACCGGTTGCAAATAGTTTGAGTTCGCCTGCAATTTTAATTACGGCACCCACAAGCATAGCCCAGAAGAGATACTTTGTACCGCCGCCGCCACCTTGTCCGGCTTTGTGAATTTCTGCCGCAGCAACAGATTCCGGGAACGGAAGTGATTGATCTTGCACTAAAGCACGACGAAGTAACGCCACGAAGAATACGCCCAATCCACCGCCGACAATCAAGATCAGCGTTGCAGAAATATAACTGCTCATTGAACTAAACGCACCAATAGCCTCTACATTTGGGTTTGTGCTTGCTCCATCTGCTGTCCAAAGACCGGCAATGTAGAATGCCGGAAGTGTGAAAATGGCACCGGCAGCCACCGATTCTCCTACAGAACCAGCACTACGAGTGAAATTTTCTTCAAGAATGGTTCCTTTCATCATACGTAAAAGCGCCATACCGATAACTGCTGCCGGATAAGTTGCAGCGATGGTCATACCGGCTTTCAAACCGATATAAGCGTTAGCAGCACCCAAAATCACCGACAAAATCAAGCCAATGAGCAACGCTTTAAGCGTAAACTCAGCCATGTTCGTGCCCGCGGGCACGAACGGAACAAATTTTTTGTTTTCTTCCATAGTAAATTTTTTATTGAATTATTTTTTGTTAATATTATATTATTTAGCAATTCTTTCGAGCCATTTTACCATAGAAAGCATAACGGTCATAGAAATAGATAGGGCGGCAACAAACACGCACCACGCTGCCCAAAGCGGCAAGTTCATGTACAACATACCACCGAAGAACAGGAAGAAATTTCCAAGTCCTGCTGCAGTAAGCCAACAGCCTTGCATTAAACCCTGATATTGCGGAGGCGACACTTTCGATACAAACGAAATGCCCAGCGGACTGATGAAAAGTTCAGCAATTGTCAGAGTGAAATAGGTACCAATCAACAAGAATGGTGTTACACGTGCGGCATGGTCTAAGCCACCCATCGCTGCTCTTTCCGCTGCATCGGGCAAGCCAATTGAGCCAAGCGCCATGATACCAAATGCTGCCGCAGCAACACCCATACCGATGGCGATTTTTTTCGGAGTTGAAGGCTCTTTGCCTCTTGCTCTCAGCCAACCGAAAAGACCGATAATAATGGGGGTTAAAAATACTACAAACAATGGGTTAAATGTTTGAAACACTTCTGCACCTTCGAGCGTTGTAAAGCCAAGGTTGACGGTTATCATTTGCGTATATTCGTTAGCAAATAAAGTTAAAACGACACCGCTTTGCTGGAACGAGAACCAAAAGAAGAGTACTACGCCAAAAACAGCAAACAAAGCATACAAACGTTGTTTCACTTCTTTAATATCCATTTCCGTAATGTTGCCATCTCCCACTTTTACTGCGGCTTTTTTTGCCGGATCGGGTAATCTTTTTTTGTTTACCAAGAAGATTGTTAACGAAATAAGCATGGCAAAAATAGCTACTCCAAACGCATAGTGATAACCGGTGGTAAAAACGTTCAAATAGTTATGCGCAAAGCTTGTCAAGGCTTCCGGTTCTGCTGTAGTAACACCAAGTTGTGTTGATGCAAGGTTTTCGAAACGAGCAAAAGCATCGGAACCAACTTCCAAAGTGCCTTTAAGCCATTTATTACACAATGCAGGTAAATCATTATTAAACGAAAAACCATTGGCTTGTACCCACAAATTGCGCACCAATACGGCAATAATAGGCGAAAACATGGCGCCAACATTAATAAACATATAGAAAAGTTGGAAACCCGAGTCGCGCTTGTCGGCGTATTTCGGATCATCGTACAACTGTCCTACAACTGCCTGTAAATTACCTTTGAACAATCCGTTACCAAATGCAATGGCAAACAGTCCAAAGCAAGTAATAGTGAGAACAACCGGCATATTTTGTACCGGCGTTTGCGTGGGTATTGCAAGTAGCAAATAACCGATAGACATTAGAATAAGTCCCATCGTAATCGTGGGTTTGTACTTTTTGGTTTTGTCGGCAATTTTACCACCCACCAACGAAAGTCCGTAAATAAGTGCATAAAAAACGGAATAGATAATCATTCCTTGTGTGCCATCAAACCCGAATTTGGTGTTCAAAAACAACAACAAAATCGCAATCATAACATAGAAGCCGAAACGTTCGCCCATATTCGCAAGCGACGCGGCTAATAAACCTTTTGGATGATTTTTTAGCATAACTTTTTAAATTTCAAGATAAATAATTTTTATTAATAATATTTTTTTAATCCATTAAAGAAACTTTTCAATTTTCGCTGTTAATTCCGGTTTTTTAATAAGTCCTACGTGAATGTCTTTTACTTCTCCGCCTTTTAAGAACACGAGCATGGGGATGTTGCGCACGCCGAATTTCATCGCGATATCGTTGTTCGTGTCAGTATCGCATTTACCGATGATGGCTTTGCCTTCGTATTCGGCAGCAACCTCTTCAATAAGAGGCGATAAAGCGAGGCACGGTCCGCACCATTGCGCCCAAAAGTCTATTACTACTAATTTGTCGCCGGCTACCAGCGTGTCGAAATTGGAATTGTCAATGTTTAAAGCCATATTATTTATTTTATGTTAATTTTCGAGCGGCGAATATACGATTTTTCGCTAATTAATAATTGCAAAGTGGCAGAATTTTGATTTTAATATGCAGGAAAAGGTTTGTGATTTGATCTGTTTTTTCAACACAGAGGCACAAAAAATACGGAGTTTAAAAGAGCTTATTTTACCTTACAATTAGATATTGTTTTCTAATAATCAATACTATACATAATATAACAAATATGATAGTAACAATATTGTTAGTAACATGTTTGTTATATTAAAAATTTGTCTATTTTTGCACCGAAAAAATAATCTAAGTATGGAAAATCCTTTTGTTTTTGGAACAGCTACTTTTGACGAGTGGTTTACAGATAGAGAAACCGAAACCCACCGTTTGTTGGCTAATTTTCAAAATGGCATTAATACAATGATTATTTCACCTCGACGATGGGGAAAGACTTCTTTGGTGTTGAAAGCTTCGAGCTTGGCTAAAAACAAAGATTTGAAAATAGTGAATATGGATATTTTTTCATGTCGTTCGGAAGTAGATTTTTATCAATTATTTGCCGTTGAAATCATAAAACAAACTTCAAATAAATGGGAAGAGTGGGCAAACAACACCAAACAATTTTTAATCTCTTTAAGACCTAAAATTACTTTTGGCGCAGATCCGATGAACGATTTTTCTATTTCCCTTGATTTTTCGAATAAACAATTGAACGAAGACATATTAAATTTACCACAGAAAATTGCTTCGGAGAAAAAAATAAAAATTGTAGTTTGTATTGATGAATTTCAACAAATTACAGAATTTAACAATTCGATTTCTTTTCAGAAAAGGTTGCGTAGTTTTTGGCAATTGCAAAAAGATGTTTCTTATTGTTTGTATGGAAGTAAAAAGCATTTGATGAGCGAGCTTTTTTCAAAACAAAGTTTACCGTTTTACAAATTTGGAGATCTCATTTTTCTTCAAAAAATAGATACAGCAGATTGGATTCCTTACATTCAAAGTCGCTTTGCTCATACCAGAAAGTCAATTTCCGGCAATTTAGCAGAATCTATTTGTCAAATAGTTGATAATCACTCATCTTACGTTCAACAATTAGCGTGGCTTGTTTGGGTTAGAACGGAGAGAACAACTACCGAACAAGATCTTGAGGAAGCATTAAATGATTTGCTGAATCAAAATTCCATGTTATACTACAATTATTTAGAAAACCTTACCGCATATCAAATTAATTTTCTTATTGCCATTACAGATGGGGTTCACCATGAATTTTCAAAAAAGGGAATTATAGCCAAATACAATTTGGGTACTTCTTCCAATATTGCTCGTATTAAAAAATCATTGGAACAAAAAGAACTAATAGATATTTATCCTAAAAAGATAACCATTAACGATCCGGTTTTTCAATTATGGTTAAGAAAAAACGTTTTTAATGTTTTAAAGACCTGATATACACATTGTGTCCCATTATTTTTTCCGCACTTTTCCAATCGTTTTGTTCTAAATATTTTCGAATTTGAGTGGAACGAACTTCATGGCCATCAATTATAAATTCTTGTGCTGTAATAATTTCAATATTTTTTTCTTTACAAAGATGAATTAATGTATCTGCATTCCCTTCTCTTTTTTTTCCAAAATGATGATTGGGACCCATAAAAATGGCTTTTACGTTTATTTTTGAGAAAATATAATCGGAAAAGAATTCCAGGGCGCTTTTTTGAGAAAATATTGTAGAAAAAGGGATCACAAAAACCACATCTATGCCAAATTTCTCAAAAAGTGCCATTTTTTGTTCGAAACTGTTGATTAAGAAAAAATCGGGGTTGGATTGTAATACTTCTTGCGGGTGAGGGTCGAAGGTAACGACTACGCTTTTGCAATTATTTTGTTTTGCGTAATTATTAACTTGTTGTAACAATGATTGATGTCCCAAATGCACACCATCAAAAGAACCGACGGTGATGACGGAGGGTTTGGGGAGTTGAAGGGTATCGTTAAAGTATATGAGACTCATTGTTCTGTTTTAGAAATTTAGCACGCAAATAATCTCTGTGCAACTCTGTGTTCTCTCTGTGTAACTCTGTGTGATTTTTTGTTTCACAGAGAACCACTGAGAAGACACAGAGAGCCGCTGAGAAATATTATAATCTGCGAAAATCGTGATTATCTGCGTCATCTGCGTGCTTTTCATCATTTAAAAATAATTCACCGCATTAACAAAAATATCCTGCGTTTTATTCCCGTAAATATTTTTGTACAAATTCTCGCCTTTTCGTTCGCTGTGTCCCATTTTGCCTAAGATTTTTCCGCAAGGAGAAACAATTCCTTCAATGGCGAAGTAGGAGCCGTTAGGGTTGTGTTTCGGATCCATGCTCGGGTTGCCTTCAAAATCGCAATATTGGAAAGCTACTTGTTGATTTTCAAACAGTTGCTTGGCTATTTCATCGCTTACTACAAATTTTCCTTCGCCGTGGCTGATGGCAACCTGGTGTATTTCGCCTGTTTTGAAGGAAGTTAACCACGGAGAGTTTGTGCTCGCAACCACCGTTTTGGTAATTTGTGAGATATGGCGGTTGTTATCGTTTCTAAACAGTGTGGGCGATTCGGGGGTAACCTCGCCGATTTTGGCAAAAGGCAGCAACCCCGATTTTACCAATGCTTGGAATCCGTTGCAAATACCCAGAATCAGTCCGTTGCGGGATAGTAAATCCACAATGGAGGTTTTAATCATATTATTATTCAAAACATTCGCAATAAACTTTCCGCTTCCGTCGGGTTCGTCTCCGGCGCTGAAACCGCCGCTAAGCGCCAGGATGTCAGCCTTTTCAATCCATGAGGCAAGCTCTTCGATGGAGTGGTTGATTTCTGTTTCATTCAGGTTCCGGAAAACAAAAATGTGGGTATTGGCGCCGGCTTCTTCAAAAGCGCGCGCCGTGTCGTAATCGCAATTTGTGCCCGGGAAAACGGGAAGGATGACCAAAGGTTTTTTCATGTTCTGCATTGTAAAAATCTCATTTTTATTCATTTATATTGTTATAAACGAATGTGCAAAGATAATTTTTTTCGGTTAAGAAAATTAATACAAAAGTCCAATCCTAACCCCCACAAAATGAAAAAGCTGATTGGGTGTTTGGGTTAAAAGCAACTCGCTTTCTCTGTATTGAATTGCCGATTGTTGCAACTTATAATAAGCTGAAAATAAGAGCGATAATTTTTCTGAAAATGTTATATTTAGCCCAAATCCCGATTGAAAATAGATCCCGGCTTTAGTGCCATAAAAAATATTTTCTTCCAAATTTTTCTCTGCCTGCCATTTGAATGCGTAACCTATATTAGCAAATAGAAACGGCGCCATTTTTTTATCCGTAAATTTTACTGTGGCATTGGCAAAAATGGGAATAAATGCAGATACTTTTTGTTCGTAAAACCAAAAATCAAGTCCGGTTCCAACGCCTGTAAAAAAGTAATTATTAAATTGATATGCTAAAAGTTGCTGTATTTCAAAAGAAAAGCTGTTGTTAGCAAACGTATCATTATCGGCAAAGTTATTGCCTATGCCGTAAGCCAATGAAAGTGAAGATTGATATACAAAACGCGCACTGTTTTTTTGCGGTTTGTTTGCTTGTGCGAAACAGGTTGAAACGGAGAACGGGGAAAGGAGAAAGGAGAAAGGAGAAAGGAGAAGGAAAAAAAAGATAAATTTTTTTTGACTTTTAATTATAGATTTCATATCCAATTATCTCGTTTTACTTTACTAATTTTTAGCTTTAAATAATTCCTCCAACTCCTTTCTCTTTCTCCTTTTTTCCCTTCTCCTTTCTCCTTTCTCCTTTCTCCTTACCTCAACAACTCCTCCGCAGCCTTAAACGCAGCTTCACCCATTTTGTTGCCTGTCATCATTTTTGCGATCTCTGCGATGCGCTCCGGTCCTTCAATTTTTTTAAGTTTTGTAACGGCTTTTTCATTCTCAATATCTTTATAAACAAGATAATGAATATTTGCTTTTGCTGCAATTTGCGGTAGGTGCGTAATGGTTAGCAGCTGGCGTTGTAAAGAAACATCGTGCATCACTTCAGCTACTTTGCTTGCCATGGAACCGGAAACGCCCGTATCAATCTCATCAAAAATAACGGTTGGCATAAAAGAAGCCGCCGAAATAATAGATTTGATTGCCAGCATAATACGCGACAATTCTCCGCCCGAAGCAGTTTTTTCCATTGGCGCTAACGGCATCCCTTTGTTTGCCGAAAATAAAAACTGAACGGCATCAATGCCGGTAGGAGTAAACGAAGATTGAGGAGTAATTTCAACCTTAATAACCACATCGGGCATGCCCAAAAGTGTAAGTTTTTTCTCAATTTCCTTTTCAAATAATAAAGCCGATGCTGTTCTTTTTTCAGACAGATTTTTTGCTGAAAGTGCTATTTTTTCAGACAATATTTCATATTCTTTTTGCAATGTTTCAATTTTTGCTTCGGTGTCATCAAATTGATACAACTTTTCATCAATTTCTTGCAATTTTTGTATCAAATCCATGACATTTTTTGCATGGTGTTTTTGTTGCAATCGGAATAAAATGTCTAATCTGTTTTCGCAACGTTCTAATTCTTCAGGGCTTATCTCAACTATTTCTTCTTTAGCAGCCAGTTCAAATGCAATTTCTTTAACATCTACTAAAATAGTCTCTAATCTTGTGGCAAAATCATTGATTTTTTCGTCAAAATGTGCTATAGCGCGACAAGCATTTTTTGCCTCATTCAACTGCTGCATACAATTGCCCTCTTTCTCCGATAAAATTTGTAAAGAATTATATAATTGCATTTTAATTTCTTCTGCATTTTTCAGGAACGCAATCTGTTGTTCCAGTTCTTCCTGCTCTCCCGCAAACAACTTGGCATCGTGCAGTTCATTGCTTTGAAATGCTAAAAATTCTTGTTCTAAATGTTCGCGCGCCGCCCTTTCTTTAGACTCATACAGTTCTTTCTCAATTTTTTTGTATTGATGATAAATTTGTTGATAAGAACAAACGGCTTCCCTTAGTAGCGCAAAATCATCTATGGTTTGCAACCGAAACTCCGGTTTATTTAACAATAAATGATGGTGTTGCGAATGAATATCTACCAATTTTTCGGCAAGTTCTTTCAAAATGTTTAATGTAACCGGCGTATCGTTTATAAAAGCCCTTGATTTACCGTTTTCCGTAATTTCCCGTCTTAAAATCACATATTTGTCGAAATCCAAATCGTTGGTATTGAAAAAATCTTCCAAGTTAAGATGCTGAATATCAAATTCTCCTTCTACAATACATTTTTTAGCTGTGTTATACAAAACGGATGAATCGGCGCGGGCGCCCAAAATAAGCGAAAGCGCGCCAATAAGAATTGATTTTCCTGCGCCCGTTTCTCCGGTTATTGCTGTAAACCCTTTATCGAGAGACAAGTCCAACGAATCTATAAGAGCATAATTCTCAATGTGCAGGGCGCGTAACATGCTAATTTTGTTGTTGATTTATAGCATCATATTTCGAGGCATTGGAAGGATCAATTTGTTTCATAATCTGAATTGCTTGTTGTCTTTCGGAAGGCGATCCCTCTCTAAAAATCTCAATAATTTCCTGTTGTTTAGTTTGCACAAGAATCGTCATCAAATACAATGCGCTTCTTTGTTGATTTACTTGCTGTAATAACCGGAGAGCTTCCAAAATGGCAGCACGTCCCATATCGGGAGATTCCGACATTATATCCAAGCCCAATCTGTGGTATTGATACAAAAAGTCGTGAAATCTGCTGTATGAAGCATTCGTAAAGTTCTCCATTAGCCAGTAGCGGTTGCTTTGTCCTGTTTCAAAAGATTTCCATCCGGGCTCCACCGCCGATTGATTAAGATTAAGAATATCTTGGCATTTGGCAAAATAAGGCGCTCCTCCATTCAAAGAGAAAGTGTTAAAATCAACGGCTAAAAACAGATTCAAATAAAAAGCAATGAGAGAAGTTAACTGAGAAAGATTACTGCCCTCGGCGTATTCCAACGGGTCGCCGTCTGCATAATTAAACTGAATGTACTTGTCTTGAAAGTTAAGCACCGATGTTTTATAATTTGATTTAAACACAGGGCGTTGCAATTGCAGTTGCATGGTACCTTTATATACATCGCCGGATTGACTTTCCAAATTAATCAAAATAGAACACTCAATGCGTTCATCCATTTTCAATGTGTATTGACACCACTTTCTGTCGTTTACAAATTTGTACAGCTCTTGTTGAAGTGCGTTAAATTTTTCGTAATTCGTTCCTGAAATTTTTTGAGAGTTAAGAGAGATGGAACATCTAAAATCTTGCGCCCAAATCTGAAGAACTGCGGCTAAAAAAAATAGGGATACAATAAGTTTTTTCATTGTTGCATAATATTTTTAAAAAACGCGTTCGACTGTATTTTATTTTATACGGAAATTATCTTGGTTTTATTTGGGTGTCATGGCAAAATATAAAACAATAAAAATTTTTATATTTTCGCCTCTGATTTAAAAATATTCACCATTAAAATATAATAATATGAAAAAATGGATTTGTACCGTATGCGGCTATGTTCACGAAGGAGAACAAGCCCCCGAATTTTGCCCGCAATGTAAACAACCGCGCGAAAAATTCAAATTATTAGAAGAAACCGACAAATTGGTATGGGCTGATGAGCATCGTATTGGTGTTGCCCAAGGATTAAACGAAGAGGTAGTGGCAGGACTACGCGCTCATTTTATGGGTGAAGCAACTGAGATTGGTATGTATTTGGCAATGAGTCGCCAAGCAGACAGAGAAGGCTATCCGGAAGTTGCCGAAGCGTACAAAAGAATTGCTTTTGAAGAAGCCGAACACTGCGCGCGTTTTGCAGAAATGCTGGGCGAAGTGGTTTGGGATACCAAAACCAATTTGGAGAAACGCATGCACGCCGAGCAAATGGCTTGCGCCGATAAAAAAAGAATTGCCACATTAGCAAAACAATTGAATTATGATGCCATTCACGATTCTGTGCATGAAATGTGCAAGGATGAGGCGCGGCATGGACAGGTGTTTGAAGGACTTTATAACAGGTATTTTAAAAAGTAGGATTGTTTGGTGTTATCACGCCAAGTAATTGCAAAATAACAATCCCTACCAACGCCAACACAACATACCGAATAAACGGTGCACCTTTTTTTACTGCCAAACGGGCTGCCAAGCTCGCGCCAATAACGTTTCCAATGGCGTGAATAAGCCCGAAAGACCAATATACATTGCCTTGCCATGCATAAATGAGCAGCGAAAACGGTACGTAAAACAATACGAAAACGTTTTTTAACACATTGGCTTTTAACAAGTCATATCCATTGCTTAATACCAGAACGGCAAGGAACAGGTAGCCGATA
Organism: Bacteroidota bacterium; assembly: GCA_009786185.1. Lineage (GTDB taxonomy): Bacteria > Bacteroidota > Bacteroidia > Bacteroidales > WCHB1-69 > WRNX01. The sequence goes on along the minus strand of WQTS01000095.1, from coordinate 6,655 downwards.
CCTACATGTACAAAACCTCCGTAAATTCCTATAAAAAAGTAAAGCAAGTATTGCAACGTGGAGGTTTTGCGATTCACCAAATCTGTTCTTTCATGAATATATCTATCCGGATTAAAAATCATAGAGATTCCAAACAGAATAACCACACCCGCAAAAATGTATTGAAACAGTTCGTTAGACAAAAAGCCGGCAATAGTGGCGCCGGTGATGCTTCCCAAAACAATGGGAATGGCAAAGCGTATTACTTTCTGCCAATCAATGAGTTTGTTTTTTTGAAAATAGGCTACCGCGGTAACATTTTGAAAAATAATGCCGATTCGGTTAGTACCGTTGGCGACCAAAGGAGGTAGTCCTAAAAACATAAAAACAGATAGAGAAACCACCGTACCGCCGCCGGCAAGTGTGTTAATAAAACCAACAACAATACCCGAGCAAATAAGAATAATGATGGAAACCCACGTTAATTCCATCTATGCTGTGTTTTAGGCTTCCGAAAGATTTTGGCTTTCAACCAATTGTTTGTCAATGAAAATTCTACCGCATGCTTCGCATACAATAATCTTTTTATGCAAACGAATATCTAATTGGCGTTGTGGCGGAATTTTGCTGAAGCAGCCGCCGCATGCGTCGCGCTCAATCAATACAAGCGCCAAACCGTTGCGCGCGTTGTTGCGAATACGCTCAAAAGCGCTCAACAAACGGTGATCTACGCTCTTTTTCAGTTCGTTCGATTTTTCAATCAGTTCTTGTTCCTCTTTTTTTGTATCGGCGATAATAGCGGCAAGCTCGTTTTTCTTTTGTGTTAGAATTTCTTCAATTTCTTTCCGTTTTTCTTCAAAAACAGCAATATCTTCTGTTTTTGTAACGATCTCTGCGCTAAATTTTCCTTTATGTTTTTCCGCTACCTGAATTTCTAATTTTTGATATTCAATTTCTTTAGAAAGCGATTCATATTCACGGTTGTTGCGCACGTTATTCTGTTGTTCTTCATAACGTTTAATCAAAGCTGCCGATTCTTTCATTTTCACATCTTGCGCTACAATTTTTTGTTGCAACTCTTCCAGCTCTTCTTTGTGTTTTTCGATACGTGTTTGCATGCCTTCCAATGCGTCTTCCAAATCGCGCACTTCGTTAGGAAGTTCACCTCTAATGACACGAATTTTATCAATTTGTGAACAAATTTGTTGTAAATTGTACAAAGAAAGCAATTTTCTTGCTATGGTAATCTCTTCCACACCTTCTTGAGGAATGGTTTCGGGGAGATTTGTAATTTTCTCATTATACTCAACAACAGATTGATTTTCAGCTTCTTTTTTCTTAGCCATACTATTTATTTTTTGGTCTTGTTAAACAATTTATGCCCTATAAATTACCGGAAATTCTACTTCCGTAAAATGGGTAGCAAAAGTATTAAAATTTTCTTTTAAAAGAGAAACGATAATTTCTCGAATAAAGTGTTCACCTTCAAAATGTCCGATGTCCATAAGCAGCATTTTATTTTCCGGGATAAAAAAGTCGTGATATTTTAAATCGCCGGTAAGAAAAACATCGGCGCCGGCAGCTAAGGCATTGGTAACGAACGAGGCTCCTCCTCCTCCGCAAACCGCTACTTTTTTAATTTCCGCATTTATATTTCCTGAAAATTTTATCGTCTCAAGATTCAATTTTTCTTTTGCATAATGAATAAAATCTTTTGCCGGCATGGGTTGAGGCAGCACGCCAACTCTTCCCAATCCTACTTCGTTGTTTAAATTTTCTAATGCAATAATATCAAACGCCGGTTCTTCGTAAGGATGATGCTGATACAATGCTTCAATTACCTGACGTTTTTTTGCTTTCGGAAAAATCATTTCAATACGTTCTTCGTCAACGCGTTCCATGCGATTGTGTTGCCCAATGTGCGGATTGGCGCCTGCCAGCGGCTTAAACGAGCCTACACCTTCGCAAGTGAAACTACAGTGTGAGTAATTTCCTATGTTGCCGCAACCTGCTTTAAACAATGCGTCTTTCAACAACATACTATTTTCGGAGGGCACAAAAACGATTAATTTATAAAATTGGTTTTCTTTTGGCGACAAAACAGACAACTTCTGAAGTCCTAATTTTTGGGCGAAAAGCACGTTGCCGCCATCTTTTCCACTGTCAATATTTGTATGCATGGAATAAAGCAAGATTTTATTTTCCAGAGCTTTGCATAATATTTTTCCCACGCGATCAGTGGGCTCTATTTTTTTAAGACCGTTTCTATAAATGATGGGATGGTGCGAAATCACTATGTTGGCGCCCTTGACAATCGCTTCATCAATTACAGCTTCGCTCATGTCGAAACACACTACGATGCCGGTTACTTCGCGTTCTTTGTCGCCGCATTGGATGCCGCAATTGTCATATTCTTCTTGCCAATGCAAGGGGAATTTTTGTTCCAGGAAATGGGTTACTTCTTTGATTTTCATATACTTTCTAATTCTAATTGTTGGTTTATTAATCTTTTTAATTCTTCTTCGTTAGGCAAATACAGTTGATACTTTGATACAAAAAGCTGACTATTCATACCGTAAGTAGCATATTCGACCAACAACTCATCTTTTTCTTTCGATAAAACAATACCGATGGGCGGGTTATCGCTTTCAACATTTTCTTCTTTCGCAAAATAACCCATGTACATATTCATTTGTCCAATATCGTTGTGTTTTAGATCTCTTATTTTCAAATCAATAAGAACAAAACAACGTAAAATACGGTGATAGAAAACCAAATCTACACGATAAGGTGTATTGTTGATAGTCATTCTGAATTGACGTGCTACAAAGGTAAAACCCTTGCCTAATTCAAGCAAAAATGATTGTAGATTGTTAAGTAATCGTGCTTCGAGTTCTGTTTCGGAGATGTTGTAAGGCTCAGGTATTTTCAGAAATTCAAATACATAAAGATCTTTTACAATATCTTCAGGCGACTGTACGATTTGTCCGCGTTTAGACAGTTGCAGCACTTTTTCCTTTTCTTTCGACAGAGCGAGTCGCAAAAATAGGGCGGAATCTTTTTGACGTTTGAGTTCAGGAACAGACCAATTCTCATTCACTGCTTGTTGCTCATAAAAACTGCGTTCAAGATCATTATCAATTTTTAATAATTCAAAATAATGAGACCAACTCAATTTGTGAGAAGCCTTCTCACAAATTGGATAACGAATATAGAATAATCTCATATAGTTGAGATTAGAGCGACTAAAGCCTTTCCCATGCAACTGTTTTAAGTCATGCGAAAGGTTTTCTAAAAGTGCGGCACCATACACTGCTTTTTCCTTTCCCTGCTGTTCATACTCGACAATGTGTTGTCCGATTTTCCAGTAAGTTTCTACCAAACAGCTGTGAACGGCGGCCATAGCTCGCGCCTGCCCGTGCGTAAATGCGGTAGAAATGTGTTGTACCAATTCTTGATACGGATTTGCGTTTTCTTCTTTTTTTGTGATTTGTGCATTCATATGATTAGATTTAGGAGTTAGTGTCGGCTAATTTTTTGATTTTCTTAAACTTCGAATACTGAAAAGTCACGCTTGAATATTTGGCGAATATCCAAAAATATTTGAATTATTTACCGGACGATAGGCTTTTCGAAAAAAATTGTTTCAGAACTTCGACAATACATCACCCAAAATAGCTTACACAATGTATTGCAAGTTTACATTTTACGGAATATCCATATACTTATGGCTCTGCAACGAAATGCGCCATTTTGGATTCTTTAATATATAATCCACAATTTTGGGCATCATTATTTTACTGTTGCTCCATTCCGGTTGGAGGAGCAATTGGCAATTGCTGTTTACATATTTTGCATTTTCTTCCGCCCAATCAAAATCTGATTCATTACAAATAACAATCTTTAGCTCATGCGCTTGTTGTAATATTTTTTGCTGCGGCAGGTGGTTTTTTTTCGGGGAAACGCAAATCCAATCCCAATGCCCGGAAATAGGTTCGGAGCCGGAGGTTTCTAAAAACAACTGTATGTCATTGTTTTTCAACACTTCACAAAAATAATCTAAATTATACAGCATGGGTTCTCCGCCGGTGACCACTACGGCTTTTGAAGGGTTTTGTACAATACGTTGCACAATTTCATCTACGTGGGTTAGTACGTGTTTGTTCGCGTTCCACGATTCTTTCACATCGCAAAAATGACAACCTACATTGCAGCCGCCGATGCGCAGAAAGTAGGCAGGTTTTCCGGTTTGCACGCCTTCGCCTTGCAGGGAGTAAAACTCTTCCATAATGGGAAGAAGGTGGGGAGAGTGGTTTTTTACGGAGGTCGTTAGCATGTTTTAGTATTTTTGAAACGCATTTTACTTCATTTTTCTGTCCACGTATTTTAAATACCGGAATGCCGGCATTCCCAGCGCCATTCCTGCCTGAATTTTACCTTCAATACCCAGTATTTTCTCTAATTTTCCTTTTTTCATTTTGGTTGATGTAAGTACAAATCCGGTATAAAACTGGCTTACGCCCAAGCACTCTGCCATTAATGAGGTGTTTTGGTAAGCCAAGTTGGCGTCTTCGCAGCCAAAGCGCGAACTTTTAGGCGTATATATTAATAATAATGCTGTAGCGCCTCTCAAAATAAAATCGTTACCTTTCTCAAATTCTGCTTTCATTTTCCGGAAGGCAGGAAGATATTTATAAGTGTCGGGCATAAATTTTTTGAAAATAAATCGTCCCAACATGTTATCTACTAATTTTATAACAGAATCAAAAGAAGAGATAGTAAAATTGCTGATTTTGTGCAGCATATCTTTATCCGTAATTAACAGCATGCGCACTTGTTGCATGTTGCTTGCGGTGGGCGCACGATAAGCCGCTTCCGTAATTTGATTTAAAAAATCTTGCGGAATCTCCTTATCCGTCATGGCACGGTTAGAGCGCCTTGCCCGAATCAGCAGCAACATTTGTTCGGGAGTGGGATAAAGCCCGTAATCCAAAGGATGCACTTTAGATTCGGGAAACTTTGAGTGCTGTACCGCATTTTCCGGACAAACAGCCACGCAATGCCCGCATGCAATGCACATTTTAGGCATGGCTACCACAACTTCAGATTTTGGAGTTTCTTGGTAAAATACTTTTCCCGGACATATTTTCACGCATTTTGAGCAACGCGTACAATTTTGGTTAATAATAATTTGCATGGATAGAGCTATTTACTTTTTCTGTAACAAAACCTTTAATCCTTCAATCTTTTCTTCCAATATTTTAATGTATTTCTCTTGTGTTTCAAGCAAAGATTCCGGTATGTAGATGTTGTTTGTTCCCTGATAATTTACGGAAGTATTATCATTACATATAAATAATTGACTTTCTTCGGGCTCATATATTTCATGTAGTGGCGTGTCCAAGATTTTGGCAAGTTTTTCCCACTCCGTAATATGAATTCTTACCTGTCCGTTTTCTCGCCTGTTATAGCTCGAAACATCCATACAAAGTTTTTCGGCAATTAAACTTTGTGTAAAACCTTTAGATTTACGCGCTTCAAGTAGTTTATTTTTTTCCATAATGTAAATTTATTTTTTGCACAATATGGCGCAAAAATATGAAAAAACTGCAATAGCAATTTGCAATAAAATTCAAAAGAGTTTTAAGTTCAATCTGTTTTAATTTGCAGAAAATTGCAATAAAACTGCAATAAAACGATGCCGGAATCTTTTGATTGAATTTATTTTTACCGCATAAAAAACTAATCAAAAATTATTATGTACATGAAAAAAATTGTTTTCTTTTTCTTTTTTGGCGCGCTCTTTGTTGGGGGATATGCGCAGTTTGATTTACAGTCGGCAACAGCTCCTTGGGATCTAAGTGGAAACGCCGGTACTACAGACTTGAATTTTTTAGGCACTACCGATGGGCGACCTGTTATTTTTAAAACAAGTAACACGGAACGCATGCGATTATTGAGTGATAAATCTTTTTTGGGAATAGGACATTCCAACCCTCAGGCTACATTGCATTTACACTATTCACCATATCCAATGTTTCTTATACCTCCCGTAGATCCATTTCCCATAAAGCTATTGCAGTTAACTACCCCTGCGACCGGGAGCGGGGCAAACAATGGATTTAGCATACTATACAATTATGCTTCTAATGATGTTATTTTAAGACAACAAGATCCGGCAAAGTTTTTTATTGAAGGACCCGGCGGTGGCTTAACCATTTCTCCCAATGGGCATATTGGCGTGGGCACGAATACTCCAAGGCAAAAACTGCATATTGAAAATGGGAACTTATTAATATCTAAAACCTCACCCTACGCGTATGCTTCCATGATCTTCGAAACAGGTCATGGTAATCCTATCGGTAAATGGAGTGTTGAATATCAATATCCCCTTAGAGGTCTTCATTTTGAGAATAGTAACCTTCTTTATAATTCTGTACTGTTTTTAGCTGATAATAACAGAGTGGGGATAGGGCAAATGATTCCTCAAGCTACACTGCATTTGCACAGTCCAACAGATGTATCGGGAGAAAGACGCCCAAGATTATTGAATATAACTACAGCCAGCGCTACTGATGGTTTTGTGGTATCTTACAGTAATAATGATATTAGTTTTAGGCATTATGAACAAGCCAATTTCTCTATTGAAGGGCCTTCCGGCGGCTTAACGATTTCC
>WQTS01000094.1 GCA_009786185.1 Bacteroidota bacterium | reverse complement strand
ACGGTAACGATTGACTTGCCTGCTAATGCATTGGCATACGAATTTGATGTAATAGACAATAACAATTGTAAAGATACAACAGAGATTACGGTAACAGAACCGCTTTTATTAGAGATAGGCGTATTTATTGCAGAAGATGACTCTATTAAATGCTATGGAGGCAATGCAACAATAACCATTACAGCTAAAGGCGGAACTCCTCCATATACATTCTATTATGATGGAAGTGAAATTGTTACTGCTATTGCTGATACCGCAACCATCTCGTTGCCCGCTAACTTCCCGAATCTATATGAATTCGTTATAATGGATGCCAACGACTGTACGGATACAGCAGATATTACGGTAACCGAGCCTCCTTTATTGGTTATAAGTGCCTTTATTGCAGAAGGAGATTCGGTGAAATGCTTCGGTGAAACAGCAACAATAAGTGTTACAGCTGAAGGTGGAACTCCTCCATATACATTTTATTACTTGGGAGCGTCAGTAGTAAGTTTAGGTTCTGCAGATACCGTAACCATTGACTTACCTGCAAACAGTCCCGCGTTATATGAATTCGTGGTAATAGACTCCAAAGATTGTACCGATACAACAGAAATTACAGTAACTCAGCCGGATTTATTAGTTATAAACGTCTTTATTGCAGAAGAAGATTCTGTAAAATGTAATAGTGGCGATGCAACAATAACCATTACAGCTGAGGGCGGTACAAAACCCTATACATTCTATTATTTAGGAACGGCAATAGGCACCGGAGATACGGTAACTATTGATTTGCCTGCAGCAGTATATGAGTTTGATGTAATGGACTTCAACGGATGTACGGATACAACAGAATTTGAAGTAACTCAACCGAACGTATTAGCTATAAACGCCTTTATTGCAGAAGAAGATTCTGTGAAATGCTATGGCGGTGATGCAACAATAACTATTACAGCCACAGGCGGAACTCCTCCTTATACATTCTATTATTTAGGAGCAGAAATAGGTACCGGCGATACTGTAACGATTGACTTGCCTGCCAACTATCCATTGGCATATGAATTTGATGTCATAGACTATAACGACTGTAAAGATACTACAGAGATTACGGTAACCGAACCACCTTTATTAGAGATAAGTGTATTTATTGCAGAAAGTGACTCTATTAAATGCTATGGTGGTGATGCAATAATAACCATTACAGCTCAAGGTGGAACTCCTCCTTATACATTCTATTATGATGGAAGTGAAATCGTTACTGCTATTGCTGATACCGCAACTATCTCGTTGCCTGCTAACTTCCCGAATCTATATGAATTCGTTATAATGGATGCCAAAAACTGTACGGATACAGCAGATATTACGGTAACCGAACCGGAATTATTAGTTATAAATGTTTTTATTGCAGCAGGTGATTCTGTAAAATGTAATGGTGAAACAGCAACAATAACTATTACAGCCACAGGCGGTACTAAACCTTATGAATTTAGCTATGAGGGTGTATCAATGGGTATTGGTGATACCGTAAAAATTGATTTATCTGCAAATGTAACACCATACGAATTCACTGTAATAGATGCCAATAGTTGTACAGATACAACAGAGATTGCGGTAACCGAGCCACCATTGTTAGTTATGAGCGCATTTATAGCAGAAAATGATTCTGTTAAATGTTATGGTGATAATGCAACAATAACTGTTACAGCCATAGGCGGCACAAAACCTTATACATTTTATTATTTGGGAACAGAAATAGGTACCGGTGATACTGTAACTATTGACTTACCCGCAAATTATCCTTTAGAATATGAACTTGTTGTATTCGACAAACACAATTGTACGGATACTACATATATTACAGTAACTCAACCCGATTCATTAATATTAACTGTAGCAGCAGGATCTGTTGAGTGTTATGGTGATTCAACAACTATAACGCTTACTGCAACCGCCGGCACTCCGCCTTATACCTATTTCTACGAAGGTGCGCCTATGATAGGATCTCCAACAACAGGATCTGTAACCATTAAGCTACCCGCAAGAGATGAGGCTTACGAATTCCTCGTACAAGATGCTAACAGTTGCGAAGATACGGCAATGATTATCATAACACAACTCGATTCGTTGATATTAACCGCAGCAATAACAGCACCTATTCTATGTTATGGAGATTCGGCAACGATAACACTTACCGCAATAGACGGGCTTGCACCGTACACTTATTATTACAATGGAGTTCCGATAGGTGCCGCAACAGCAGGATCTATAACCATTAAACTACCTGCAAGAGCTGAAGCTTATGAATTCCTCGTACAAGATGCTCATTCCTGCGAAGATACGGCAATGGTTACGGTAACACAGCCAACGCAATTAGTTATAAGCGCATTTATCGCAGAAAATGATTCTGTTAAGTGTAATGGCGGGAATGCAACAATAACCATTACAGCAACAGGCGGTACTAAACCCTATACATTTGAATACTTAGGTAGTCCGATACCGGTAGTAGGTGCGGATACTGTAAAGATTCAATTGCCTGCAAACTTCCCTGCACTATATGAACTCGTTGTAATAGATAACTTCGGATGTACAGATACAACAGAAATTACAGTAACCGAACCGACTCTTCTTAGTGCAAGTATCTCAGCAGTAACACTGGGCTCTGATACCGTTTGCCCAGGAGCAACAACAGGAGAGCTTCAAGTTACTGCAATCGGTGGTACACCGGACTATAGATACATTTGGAAAAATGCTTCAGGAGACTCTATAACAAATACCATCGTTGCTACAGGGCTTGGTGCCGGAATTTATACGGTTATTGCAATCGATGCGCACGGATGTACGGATACAGTAACTTATGAAATTGCAGTTTACGATACTGTAACAGTTGCAATCACTGCAACGAAAGCGTGTAGCAGTTCTAATGTTACAGGTTCTGTAGTGAGTTCTGCAAATGCTACTGTAACACTTGAAGCATACGATTTACTTGCGGATACTCTACTCTTTACCGACGGTCCATGGGCGCTAATTGCAGGCACACCCTATCCTTTTAGTTATCCTGTAACTTCATTTGGTGGAGATATTCACTTTATTTATTTTGTTGCCCATGCTAGTGTTGACGGTGTTCCTTGTGATTATGCTTCAGTTGAAAGTGATACGGTGAACCTCACCGATATTCCATTGTTCTATGTATATGCAGAAGCAGGCGGTGATCCTAAACTTAACTACAAAGAGGTAGAAGCAGGAAAACCGGTAACACATTACTTCCGTGTGCATGACTTCTGTAACACTGCAGCAAATATGCACTTATCCGTAGATTACCAATATTATTACCAACCTAGCGAATTCGCTTCACGTGTACCGGCTTCCCCAATTACCAACTATTTAAATACGGTAGGCGGAGCTTCCATGCGTTATGTTACACCTATGGGAGACTGTAGCTCCTCTATATTAACTGTTGAATATGACAATATTTCTGATGCGTCGTACTTCCCACATGAATCCGGATGGACTTGGGCAACAGGTACATATAACTTCTTTAAACTCGTTTTCATTGATAATAGAGAAATTGCAGTACAACTTTCAGGTTTCGTTGAGCCCGGCATCTATACCATTGATTATGAATTGGTAACGCACCTTCCGTGGTCGGGTCCAAACCTATTCGGTAATACTTGGGCATCAATTTTTTGCGGCGGTCCCGGCGGTCCTGTTATTGGAGGTAATGATTTCTATACTGGAAGCTACAAAAGAGTAGTATTAGGAAGAAGAACTATGACTATTGTAGTAGATCCGGTTGATGTTGTTAGTATTCCTGAAGTAGTAAGAGCAGAGCCTGCTATTACCGTATATCCGAACCCTGCAACCGACAATATTAAGATTAAATTTGAAAATATTAAAGAAGGGCCTGCACAAGTACGTATCATGAATATTAGCGGTCAGGTTGTTCTTGATCAAAGAATCAACATTGATAACACAGATGTTAATGTAAGACTTCCTGAACTTAAACCGGGAATCTACTTTGTAAACGTTATCTCTGAGAAAGCAATGCTTACACGCAAGTTGGTTATCCAACCTAAATAATAAAACAATACAAAATGTAGGGGCTGTCTTAAAAATAAAGACAGCCTCTTTTTTCTTGCCATTTTTTGCGCTAAAAGATTTTTTTCAAAAATAATTATGAGAACAACCGTTGCACTTTGCATTACCACATACAACAGTCCCAATTATTTGGAAGTTGTACTCAAGAGCGTACTTGCACAAAGCACTTTACCTAAGGAGGTAATTATTGCCGACGATGGTTCAGGAGAAAGTACCCGGCTCTTAGTAGAACAGTATAAAGCCATATTCCCTATTCCGTTGCTCCATTGCTGGCATCCTGATGAGGGTTTTCGCGTTGCAAAAATCCGTAATAAAGCCATTCTTGTAAGTCAAAGCGACTACCTCATTTTTATTGATGGAGATATGGCGCTTCATCCTCATTTTATTAGAGATCATACCAAAAATTACAAACCTCAATACTTTACACAGGGTTCGAGAGTTTTAGTATCTAAAGAGGTATCGGAACAGCGGTTGTGTTCAAAAAATATTCACTTCTATTTTTTTTCTAAAGGAATTACCAACCGGATCAATACGTTATCCGTATCATGGCTATCACAAATAATAACACCATTTTACGGAGCTAAAGATCATGCCGGAGTGCGAAGCTGCAATCTCGCCTTTTGGAAGCAAGATGCTGTAGCTATCAATGGTTTTAACGAAGATTTTGAAGGCTGGGGACGCGAAGACAGCGAGTTTGTAGTGCGACTACTGAATAATGGTGTAAAAAGGCAAAATTTGAAATTAGGAGGTGTCGGATTTCACATTTGGCATCCGGAGAGTTCTAAACAGTTGCTACAAAAAAACCAAACACTTTTGGACGAAGCGATTATAGAAGAAAAAAAATGGTGTAAAAACGGTTTAATGAAATAGTTTACTACTCTATTTCCGCTTCATTTTCTTCAATACAAACATTTTCAAAGTTTCCCTCTCCGATTTCGTTAACCCGATATAATAAACAATAAAAGCTGAGGAAACCACCGTGAGGGTAGCTACGCCCGCAATTCTCCAAAACGAAGCGCTGAAATTATAGTAAAAAAGTAATGGTAGCACAAGTACTAATATTGTTACGCCGAGAATGGGGAGAATCACATATTTGACATAGTTTAGAATATTCATTTTCAACATTTTGTTCATAAAGTAAATGCGACTTAAATGCGCAATAATCGTAATGGCAATGCTGATATACATTGTGCTTTGCGGAGGAAATCCTAATTTTAAAAACAGATACGAAACCGGTAAATTCAGCAAAATGATAGATCCTGTAACTATTTGATACATTTTTATTCTACCGGTTGCCTGAATAGAAGCAATGAACGGATTTGCCAGCGACTCAATAATCGCATTGATAATTATTAAGCGTGTAAAAATCACGGTATATTCAGGCACTATCCCTTTTAACCAAATATCTAAAATAGACCTCGTTTCAATGAGAATAGGCAGTGAGAGCACTAATATTAAATAGTAACAAAACTTGGAACTTTGAAACACCAATTTCATCATCTCGCCCGATTTATCCTCAGGGTCAATAGAATACGATTTGATAAGTTGCGGGCGAACCGCCGTAAAAAAATTGTGAGCAAACTGGTTCAGTGCACTATAAACGAGCAGAGCAGCTCCACGTGCCGCATTAATGATCACTCCAAAAAAGGCATTGAGTAACAATGTGATTCCGTAACTTCGAGCGGTCATTGCCAATACGCCTATTACGTTCCATCCTGCAAACCCGAAAACTTCTTTAAACATAGCTTTATTCCAATAATATTTCACTTTGCATTCCGGAAATTTCAGAGTAGAATAAGTGATATAGGCGGCTGATATTAAGATTTGTACAGCAAACAATAGTACAGCATACAACTTCAATTTGTCCATGGAAGTATAGATCAACACATACAGAATTGCCAATTTGAAAACTACCTCTAAAACACTGAGATAGGCGTAAACGGTCAACTTTTCGCGTGCGGTAATGATTGCCAAATACGGAGTAGTAATAATACTTACCATAAAAGTAAATATGGCGAATTGATACACCCACACGGCAGCCTCCATTCTGTCGGGGGGGATTTTCATTATTTTTAAGAAATACCACAAGCCTACGGTTTCTGCTAAAATAAAAATGAGAATAGCAAGTCCTATAAAAATCAATACATTAATACTAAAAAGCTGTTTGAGTTTCACATGATTTTCTACGCCGAGTTCCATTGCAAAAAAGCGTTGCGAAGCGGTTGCCATCGTGCCGCTCAAAAAACCAAACATTAGTACTGCACCTGAAATAGTTACGTATGTGCCGTAATCTTCTACGCCCAGTACATTCATAACCACACGCAAAGTATAAAACGCAATGAGCATTGTAAGCAACATCCTGAAATAGAGAGCTGCCGTGTTTTTTGCGATACGGGTTTTGTTTATGGGAAGCATTCGTTTTTTTTCGTTACACACTAAAATCGTTACACGTTACAGGTTAATGATTTCAAATTTTTTCTTGATTTGATATCAATTAATAAGACTGCAAAAATAGGTTTTCTTATGTAATATTTTATTTTGTTTTATTTAAAAGCCCAAGAAAAGTAAATGAAAATATTTTTATTTTCGCGTGTTAATTTTTTTGTATGAAATATTCACGAATTTTGTTGAAATTAAGCGGTGAATCGTTGCAAGGTGAGGATGGTTACGGCATTAATTACGATGCGGTGCATCATTATGCTATGGAAATAAAATCGGCAATTGAATGCGATGTGCAAGTAGGCGTTGTAATGGGCGGAGGTAACATTTTTCGCGGGGTAAAGGGCGCCGACAAAGGTTTTTTCCGCACGCAAGGCGATTACATGGGCATGTTGGCAACCATCATTAATTCCATGGCGCTACAAGCAGTTTTAGAAGAATATTTTATTCCCGTAAAGCTACTATCCTCGTTGCCCATTGAAGGCGTTTGCGAAAAAACCTACTTTAAAAATGCGACACAATATTTGGCAGAAGGATACGTGGTTATTTTTGCAGCCGGCACGGGAAATCCGTTTTTTACCACTGATTCGGCAGCAGCATTGCGCGCAGCGGAAATCAACGCAGAATTGCTGCTCAAAGGAACCCGCGTAGATGGTGTATATTCCGCTGATCCTGAAAAAGATCCGGATGCCGTAAAATATAATGTACTCACTTTTGCAGAAGCCCTCGAAGAAAAATTAGCCATTATGGATTTAACCGCATTTACGTTGGCACAAGAAAACCACATTCCCATTTATGTATATAATGCCAACGAAGCCGGAAACTTGGTAAAAGTATTGTCCGGAGAAAATATTGGAACTTTAATTAATTAAGAGTTATGAGGCTAACAACTATAGCTGCAAAAGATTTAATCCTGAAAACCGCTAAAAAAAGAGTGTCTTTTAAGAAACATGTAACTATTTACATTTTAATAAACCTGTTACTTTGGGTACTGTTTATATTTTTATTTAAAGGAAGAGAAGACAACATATTTTTACACTTCATCCTTTTTGTCCTTATTACTTGGACGATTATTCTTGTTGGACATTATTTTTACGCTATGAAATGGAATAAGAGAATGGTGGATAAGGAAGTACAATCTTTAATTAAAGAAACAATGGCGCAACAAGAGGAAAAGATGGCGGAGGATGTGGTAAGAGAGAATTAAAAATTACATATTTATGAAGAAAGTTTTATTATTATTAGTTGCAATAACAGTTTGTTTTACTTGTTTTTGTCAAGAAATTTCAAAAATTGATATTGGTTTGCAGGAGGAGATGCTGTTACGAAACCAAGAAGAATTGATTAGGGTCAATATTATTTTGAAAGCGCAGTATGACCAATTAGAATTGCGGTCTAAAGCAGAAAATTATCGCAAAAAAGAAGATAAGCGTGCTTTCGTTGTGAATGAATTAAAAAATCATTCTAAGGAAACACAACAAGAAGTGATGAGTTACTTGAATCATTTTGCTAAAAATGAAAGCGTTACTGATATCACTTCTTTTTGGATTTTTAACGGGATTACCTGCTATGCTACCAAAGAGGTGATTGAGGCATTATCTTACTTGGATGATGTGCTGATTATTGGTTTCGATAAAGAGGATAAATGGATTCCTGAATATGATGAGCCGCGTTCTGTAGAGGGAAGCAAAGAGCTTACTTATAATGTGCTCAAAGTAAATGCCCATCTTGTATGGGATTTGGGATATACGGGAGAAGGTATTATTGTGGGCGTACTTGACACAGGCGTTAACTATAATCACCACGATCTTAGGGACCACATGTGGACACATCCGGATTTTCCGTATAACGGATGGAATTTTAATGGTAATAACAATAACCCTATGGATGATCATGGTCACGGAACGCATTGTGCCGGAACTGTTGCAGGCGATGGAACGTCGGGTTCACAAACAGGGATGGCGCCAAATGCAAAGATTATGGCGCTTAAAGTTTGGAACTCAAGCGGTTCAGGAACAGTATCTCAAATGTGTGCTGCTTTTGAATTCGGTGTGGAGCACGGCGCGCATATACTCAGCATGTCGGGCGGAAGACATGGAAATAGTGCAACGGACGCAGATTGGATTCAATTTAGAAATACCATGAATAATGTGCTTGAGGCAGGAATTATTGCCCCCATTGCAGCTGGTAATGAAGGACCCGGTGGATTTAGCCCTGTTAGCCCACCAAGATCTGTAAGAATTCCGAGTAGTTGTCCTCCGCCTTGGCTCCACCCCGACCAAACGACTACCGGTGGTATATCTGCTGTTATTTCCGTAGGCGCTACGGATATAAATGATAACATTGCCGGTTTTTCGTCAAGAGGACCTGTTACCTGGCAAAATATTGCAGGCTATAATGATTATCCTTATAGTCCCGGTATGGGTTTAATTCGCCCGGATGTTGTGGCTCCCGGAGTAAATATTAAATCATTGCACCATATTAATGTTACAGGTTATGCTGATGGTTGGGACGGTACCTCAATGGCTTGCCCTGCGGTTTCAGGAATTATAGCTTTGATGCTAGAAAAAAATCCAAAATTGACGCCGGCAGAAATTTGTGAAATTTTAGAGACTACAGCCGTAAAACTTTCAGCTACAAAAAATAACATTTTCGGTTCCGGAAGAGTTGACGCACTGGAGGCGGTAAATGCTGTACCTGTCGGTCCTATTGCTATTTATGAAGTAGTCGTTGACGATTCGGAAGGCAATAACAACGGTAATGCCAATCCAGGTGAAACTATAAAGTTAGATATAAGTTTAATTAATGAGAGCGAGTTCAGCGTAAATGACGTGACTGTAACGATTACTTCTTCAAACGAGTATGTTACAATAACAAATGATTTCGCAGATTTTGAGAATTTCAATGCAGGTGAGATTAAGACCTTAACAGCGGCATTTACTTTTGAGTTATCTCCATCGGCTCCGGCAAAAAATAGATTAACTTTTAGAGCAAATATAGTTACTGATGATGATGAGTTTGCCAGGAGTTTTAATATTTTGACTTTTGATTATGAATTGAATTTAGACAACACTGCTATTGATGATGCGGAAGGTAATGGCAATGGAATGTTAGATCCGGGTGAAACTGCCGATATTCTTGCTATGGTAGCCAATTTAGGTAATGAACCCGCAAAAGGCTTAACCGGTTTTCTAACATCAAGTTCAAATGAAGTTACAATTAATAGCAATACGGCAGATTTTGGCGACATGGAACCGGATCAAAGCAGTTTTGCTCCATATAATATTACACTCAGCGAATCGGCTGTTCCGGGCAATATCAACATACCATTCAACTTGTTGTTAACCGATGAAGATGGAAGAAAATCATCTTTCAATTTCGTTTATCGCGATAGATGTAATGTGATTTTTAATTTGCACGACAGTTACGGTGACGGTTGGACCGGCAATCAATTAGTAGTAAGCTTTAGCGATGGCTCTCCAACACAAAACCTCACTGTCCCTAGCGGATCTTTTGCCTCATTCTCCATTGAAATAAACAGTGGCGTTACAGTCAGTTTGTCATGGGTATTTGGCTCCTGGCCCGAAGATTGTTCTTTTGTAATCTATTACCAAGGTGGTGAACAGATATATTCAGGTGTTCCCCCCCCTCCCGGTTCTGGCGTATTCTTTTCATGGGTTGTCAATTGTGGCGGTTCGGCAGCAGTAGATTGTGAGCCAATATCTGACTTGTCTTTTGAGATCAATGACAACATTGTAGAACTTAGCTGGGCAGCTCCTGCAAACGGCACACCAAACCATTATGAAATTTATAACAATTTTGTATCTGTTGGAATCACATCAGATACTCATTTTTCTACACCTTTAAATATTGGAGGTAATGATTTTTGCGTGTATGCTATTTTCGACCACTGCTTAGTGCCTGAATGTATTTCTGTTTACTTAGAAGACATACTGCCTCCTACCCCTCCTGTAAATTTAACAGCAACACCGGTATCATTATCAGAAATAAAACTTGAATGGGAATATGACGATCTATCCGTTTCTTTTATCTTATTTAGAGATGATAATATGATCGTTGATAATATTGTAAACACGCAATATGTTGACACTGATCTTGATCCACATGTTAAATATTGTTATGTCGTTAAAGCTTTTGATGGAGAAAACAAATCGGATGCCTCAAACGAAGCATGTGCAACTATTCTTAGAATAGAGGAGCACAGCAAAAATTTGAAAGTTTATCCAAATCCTTCCAATTCAGTTGTTAACATTGAAGGACAAGGCATCGAAAAAATCTCAATTATCAATCCAATCGGGCAAATCGTGAAAGTAGTGCCTGTAACTGACAGTATCACTTCAATTAATATTTCCGGTTTTGCAGCAGGCAATTACATTTTTAGTGTTGTTTATTTCAATAATTCGGCTGAAAATATAAAAGTTGTTATTAATAATTAAAAATCAAAAAATATGAGCGAAGAAATCAACAAATGCTTACAAACCGCAAAGGACGGCATGAACAATGTGCTGAATTTCTTTGATAAAGAGCTACAAAAAATACGTGCAGGAAAAGCTTCTCCGCAAATGCTGGAAGGCTTGAAGGTGGACTACTATGGCAACCCCACGCCGGTGGAACAGGTAGGAAACATCAGCACGCCCGATGCCCGCCAAATTGTAATTCAGCCGTGGGAAAGAAATATGTTGCCCCTCATTGAAAAAGCCATTTTGGCTGCCAATTTGGGATTTACGCCGCAAAACAACGGCGAATTTATCCGCATTGTAGTGCCTACCCCCACTGAAGAACGTAGAAAAGAATTGGTAAAAAAAGCAAAACAAGAAGCGGAGCAAGCCAAAGTAAGCATCCGCAATTTGCGCAGAGTGGCGAATGAAGCCGGTAAAAAACTGAAAGACGCAGGCACTCCCGAAGATGAAGTAAAAAAATTAGAAACCGATATCCAAAAAGCCACCGACGATTTTATCGGAAAAATTGATAAGATGGTAGAGGCTAAGGAGAAGGAGGTGATGACAATTTAAAAATCTCCTTCAAATTTTGAAGGGGTGGACAGCGAAGCCGGACAGAGTAGTTTATGTTACAAATAGTAAAGAATTTTGTTTTTTACAAAACCGGCATGCTCGTCAATTTGTTTAAAAAATAAAAAAGTATTAACCAATAATAATGCCTATGATATAAAACAAGTGCAGTGATATCTGCACTTTAATATTTTGAAAAAAGCGTAAGCTAAAGCTTGTATTTCGAAACTTCGCAATTTCAAAAGTACCCAAAGCCTAAACGTTCACGTAGCAATACGTGGGCTTTACTTGGTTATTTGGGTACTAAGGTAGCGAAGACCTCGAAATACAAATAACGGTTAAGTTCCACGTTTTTTATTACTACGAAAAAATGAAGAAAAAATCAAAAGAAATTTGTATTGGAGAGAGAATCAGAGAAATATTTGATAAAAAAAGTATGAGCATTACTCAATTTGCCGAACTGTTGCATTGCGACCGTGCCAATGTGTATAATATATTCCGCCGGAAAAGAATAGATATAGGTCTTCTCTTAGAAATATCCAAGATCCTGAACCATAATTTTATTGAAGAGATGTGTGTAAAGCATGAATTTCTCAAAAATACATCCTCTTCTAAAATATCTCTTGTTTTGGAAATAGATACCATTGACACTATAACCTTGAAAGCTCTTTTAAAAATCATCAAACAGATGGAAATAAAAGCTATACATAAAATAACAATCTGAGTTCTGTTTAAGAAAAGCTTTATTATATTCCAAATGAACTGAGATGAGGAATCTAAAACAAATGCTCAAACGGAACCCGGGTTAACAGATTAATTTTCTTTCGTAAAAAAATCACACAAAGCGTGTAATTTTTACACAAAAAACCTGATAATTAAGTCTTTAAATAAATTCGCGCCACCTTATATTAAAATTTTATGAAAAGAAAAATTATTTGTTTGTTATGGCTAAGTATTCCCTTACTTTGTGTGGCACAAAACAGGTTAAGTTTTAATTACGAGTATGATGATGCAGGCAATCGTGTACGTCGTAAAGTAATTATTATGAAACCCGACTTGACACCACCTTCAACGGCGCCGGATTCAACAACAGTGTTGATAGGAGCAGAGGAGTTAGTGCCTTTAATGACTCCGGATTCTGCCCCCACAGCACTGCAAGAAGCAGAATATTTCATAGAAAAATTGGGGCAAGTAGAAATGAAAATCTATCCCAATCCCACTACAGAAAAAATAACTCTACAGATTTCCAACATGGAAAATTTGCAAACAGGGACATTTAAACTGTTTTCAACTACCGGACAATTCTTACAAGAGCTCTCTATTTATTCGGCAACCACCACTATTTCTTTGGCAAGATTGCCCAAAGGAACCTATATCTTGAGAGTGCATATCAACAACCGCACAGAAGATTGGAAAATCATTAAACAATAACAAAAAAATCAAAATTTATGATTACACGATTATTTAATATTTGCTTTAACCGTGCTCTAATAATATTATTTTTGCACGTTATTTTTACAAATACTATCATGCTTCAGGCACAAAATACGAGGTTTCCTGTAGGCGCCATTCCGAGCATAATTGATGTTTCGCCAATGGGGGCGGCTACTTATACCATTCCTATAGAAATTGTGCCGGGCACACAAGGTATGCAGCCCAACCTTTCTATTGTTTATAACAGTTTTAGCAACATGGGATTGTTGGGAATGAAGTGGGATTTAGCAGGGCTATCTGCCATTACGCGATGTGGACAATCGCTTTACTATGATGGAAATATAACGGCTATCCAATTTAATGATAATGACCGATTTGCATTAGATGGCGATCATTTACTTAGGTTAAACAGCGGTGTTTATGGAGCTGTTGGGGGAAAGTACGCCACTGAGATGGAGGATTTTACACGCATTGTTTCATATAATGGAACAACCGGGCATCCTATATATTTTATAGCTTATACCGATAATGGGAATATTATTGAATACGGGAATACAACCGATTCAAAGCAAAAAATGGAAAATACTGAAAATGTATTAAGTTGGCTTGTAAGCAAAATAACAGATGCTAACGGTAATTATATGACTTTTGAGTATCAGAAATGGGGTAATGAGCTATGTATTAAGCGAATTTTTTATACAAAAAACGATCATCCAAATTTATTGTTGGAAAATTATGCCAAAGTGGAATTTAGTTATACTGCACTGCCTGATATGTTGGGCAATAATACCTATTTTGTAGGAGGTTTTGGCATACCACAAACCAGGTTATTAGATGCCATTACAATAAGTTATAATAGTACAATGGTACGCAAATACAAATTTCGGTATAACCACCATTTGCCTAGAGAGCATACCACACATCTTCAAGAGATGATTTTATATGAATATGAAGAAGACGGAACCGAAAAACAACTTAATCCGACTAATATTGTTTGGGGAGAGCAAAATACAGACATTAAGCAAAGGCACATCAATTTATTCCTATCGCCTAACGAACGAATTCTCACAGGAGATTTTAATGGAAATGGGTATGATGATTTGTTAGTATACAATTGTGAAATGCAACCTGGTGGAATAATGTGGAAAGGATGGAAACTATTTATGTATGACCCTCTATCTGATGAATATTATGAAGACGTATCAGCCGGCGATGATACTACGAAATATTATGCTCTGTATGTTCAAGATATTAATGGGGATGGGATAGATGAATTGATAATTCATACATACTCAGACTCTTATCATACTGTATTTAAAATCTTATCTTTACCAAGCAAAACACAAATACTCTCAACCCCACTTTATTATTTTGATAATGTTATTTTTGGAGATTTTGATGGAGATGGGAGTGCAGAGATTGTGTTTGCTCACGGCTCTAATCTAAGCATCAAAAAAATTAGAGCAAACACGATGGTTGACATGTGTCCTCCTATCAATTTGGGAAGCGGTACATATAGAGTAAGAGCAATAGATGCTAATGGAAATGGGAAGAAAAACATTCAAGTGATAAGAAATAATGGTACTTCTACAATTTATGAATTTAATGGTTTTAGCTTTCAATCAATATTTCAGGGCAATTTACCATTCCCTGTTCATATTGCAAATGAGCGGTCTTCGTATTATTATGGCGATCTAAACGGAGATGGGATTACAGATGTAATAGCATATTGCGAGGATTTAACATGGAAAATTTATATATCAAAAGGAGATGCTTCCTATGATGTATATACTCTAAATAATGAGGCACTCGATGCAACTCTCTATTGTACTTTTTTTAATCCTGCTCCGGAGTATCCAATTCTGGTTGCAGACCTAAATGGTGATGGTAAAGACGATATTGTTCAAATGGTACATGATGATTATGGCAATATGTCCATGAATGTTTTATTATCAAAAGGATGGGTAAATGGAAGTTATATATACAAAAAAGAAGAAGTTAAGATTCCAAATGATTTTTTCCATTGGAGTCTTTTTGAAAATATTTATTTTGCTGATATTCGGGGTAATGGAAAAGTTGATTTGCTTATAAGAAAACCTACTACAGGATATGTCCGTGTCATTGATTTTAATAAAAATAATGATTATGATTTTGTCCATGCAATTACAGATGGAATTAGAAAAAGAATTGAATTAAGTTATAAGCATAAATATTTTTTGGCTGAAGATGCCTGTTCTCATGCAAATTGTCCATATCATCAAAAAAAATATTTTCTTTCTGTCGTAGATTCTATAAGAGTATCGAGTGGATTTGGAAATGGGTTAAATACATGGCAATATCTATACGATAATGCTACATATAGTTCACTAAGAAAAACTTTCTTAGGATTCAAAAAGTTTACTTGCATAAATAAACGAGAAAACAAAAAAGATGAATTTTTGTTTTATGCTGATGGTAGTATTGATTCACGCCAAATAATGATACCTTTCAAAAAAATGAGCTTCTACAACGGTAAAGAAGCAAGTGAACGAAGATATATCACGAACTTCCAAAATCTATATAATACAAATGTTTGGTATTATGACCGATTTACATTCGATTATAGAATAGTAGAAGAATATGATAAACTTTCTAATACTACTACTGTAACTGAAAATCTTTTTGATGATTTTGGGCGATTGACAGAAAAGTATGTACGAACTCATAACGGACTTAATCCAACTTTAAATAACTGGATGCATCAAGTGACAAAGACTTATTCCTACGAAACGATTATACTTGACGACTATGGCAATCAGAAAAAAACAGTTCCCCAAAAGATTTTGACCACTCAACAGTATGAAACTACCGGTATTTTGATAGCAGATACTCTTACCTACGGTTATTATAAGACAGGTTCTGATAAAGGGCGCTTGAACTGGATGCGAAAAGGAAATATTCACGGTACTATTACCACTAATTATCAAAATTATACTCCTGCAGGACTTTATGGCAAACAGACCATTTCAGCAGAAAATTGCGCGCCTCGAACAGAAATATACGAATACGATAATACGCAACGTTTTGTAACGAAAGTTAAAAGTGCTGACTTTACAAATTTCGAAACGAATTTCACCTACGATCCCAAAACCGGAAATAAACTATCTGAAACCAATCTGAATGAATTGACCACTACTTACAGTTACAATAATTTTGGAAATTTTGTACAGATTGATTATCCCGATAATATTCAAACCAACGCATCGGTGCATTGGTACACTTCTTCTGATCTGCCCAATGCACGTTATTACTCACTTACTACTTCAACAGGAAAACCGGAATTAAGAATATATTATGATATTTTAGGACGGGAAATATGCCGCAAGGAAGATGGTAACTATTTTGAGGTTCACTATAACAATAAAGGGCAAGTGGCAAAAATCTCTTTCCCCTTTCAAACCTTTAATGACCCTGATAGATATAGAATTTGGCATGAATATACCTACGATGACTATGGAAGAGTAACTGTCAAAAAAGTACCCTATACACATTTATCCTATACTTATAATAATAGGAAGGTAACAATTACCGATCATTTGCGCAGCGCATCCTCATCTAAAGATTACGATGCTTTAGGAAGAATAATTAACGCTACCGATAATGGAGGCGCCATTACCTACGCTTATTCGGTTACCGGCAGTGGGAGTAATATCAGACACCAAACCACTATAGCAACCAATGGCGCTACCACTACAATTTATTCTGATTTGTGGGGCAACCGCCGCCGTATTGACGAGCCCAATGCCGGAACAATTACTTCTGAATACAACAAATTAAATGAATTGGTAAAACAAACAGATGCACGCGGAAATATCGTTATTTATCAGTATGACGCATTGGGTCGAGTAACGCAAAAACAATTTACCGGTTCCAGTGCAAGCCCGATGACTATTAAATATACATACGATAACTTTGCTTCATACAGCAGAGGTAGGGGAAAAATCTATCAAATTTTTGTAAACAATGTAGAAGAAGAAACTTTTTTTTACGATAATCGAAGTCGCTTATCTGAATTCAAGAAGGTGATTGACTATACACCTTATACTTTCCATTACGGTTATACTCCGACAGGACAATTAGAAACGCTTATGTATCCTGATAATTTTGCTATAAACTATAGCTATTCATCCACCGGAAAGTTAACAGAGATTCGTAATTGGAACGATGATAAGCTCATTTATAAAGTACATTCACGAAATAAATTCAATGCACCTACACGCTGTGAGTATGGCAATGGCATAGTAACCGACTATACCTATAATACCCACGGATTACTAACCCGTATTAAAACCGGCAATAAAGTGCACGGTTTCGATATTGGTATTGATGAACCTAATTACAAAAATATTCAATACTCTTATACGGTAGATAGCGCCATATTAAACTATCGCTATACTTACGATGACAAGGGCTTGATGATTTCTCGTTCAGAAAGTATGGTAAACAGGCTGGAAAGATACGAATACGACAAGTTAGACAGGCTTACCCAAATCAAGTCCGGAACCATAGGAGCGGGAACGATGCAAACACAAACATTTAGCTACCATAATAACGGAAACATCATCAATAATTCTAGCGTGGGATTCTACGCCTACCAAGGCAAACCGCATGCAGTAACACGAGTAGAACCAATAGGCAGTAATGTAATTTCCCAAAATCAATGCGATGTAACCTACAACTTTTTTAACCAACCCACACAAATTACAGAAGGAACTCAAGAACTTTTGCTTTCCTACGGCTCCAACCGGCAACGCAACAAGACAGAAAGATATGGAAACCACGGAGAGAATAATACACGTTACTATATTAACAAATATTATGAAAAAGAGAGAAAAATTACACGCCCTCCTACTCCTGACCGCAACTATCGCTACATTTACGGCGATAATGGAGTGGTAGCATTGCATACAGACAGTATCTACTACATTCACACCGATCATTTGGGCAGTTATTGCGCTATAACTAATGCCAATAAACAGGTAGTAATGCGAAACTATTTTGACCCATGGGGAAATACCCTGTCTTTACCCAATTTAACAGGCTTTACTATAACAAACCGTGGCTTTACCGGGCACGAGCACTATCCCGACCTAAAGATTATTAATATGAATGGGCGATTATACGATCCTGTTATTGGCAGGTTCTTTTCGCCGGATCACTACGTACAATTACCGGGATTTACGCAAAGTTACAACCGGTATAGCTATGCGCTCAATAATCCACTGAAATATATTGATCCGAGTGGGCAATGGAATTATGACTATGATGATTATCGGGATGATGGTTGGGATGATTATTTTGTTGATAGAAATGCAACAGATCAGGGTGATCCTTGGGTACTTCCGGGGGTTGAAATAAGCGCCGACGGAGATGACCCGTATGGTTGGAGTAATGATGATTTTCGCTATGATTTTGACAGATGGCCATTTAATGACGTAGATGATTATAGAGATGGTGGTTCATTTGGCCCCTTTGGCAGAGACGGTGACAACGATGCATTTATTGACCCATTTGACAGAGGCGGTCAAATTCAACCCGGTGATGACCCTCCTCGTCCGCCCAATCGTAGAAGAGGGCCAGCTATTGCTGTTTCTTTTAACCGTGGTATCCCGCAATTTGAAACCAATTTCATTAACAAGGAATGGGGTGCCATAACTCCGGGACCATTTATAATTTATGAAAAAGGAGGTGCAAGCAACCCCTATTACAACAAACATGAACCGGGGCATATAATACAACTTCTGATTTTAGGTAAATATTATTATCCTTTAGTGGCATTACCCAGTTTATTTACAGCAACATTTTTTCCAGAACACCATAATAATATGCCATGGGAAAAGACTGCCAATCAACTATGGTATTGGTTAACAGGAGAATATGATTCGCGCAATCCAGTATATTTTAAGAAAAAATAGCAGTTATGAGAAAAGTTTTTTTGTTATTATTTAGCCTGTTGGCTTTTTATGCTTGTAATCTAAATTCTCTAAAACTTACAGTGATTAATGATACGGAAAATATCATTTATTATCAATTAGTGCCAGACACAATACCACGTCCCAATGAAGGTTTTTACACATTATATCCT
>WQTS01000093.1 GCA_009786185.1 Bacteroidota bacterium | reverse complement strand
GGCGAGCCATAAACTACCTGTTTTGAAGCCGGGTTTACCGTGCCTCCGTTGGCATTAAAAGTAGCGGTGTATGTAATGCCTTGCCATTGTGCGTACAGCTTCGTATTGATGGAAATGGTTATGGTTTGCCGTTCTGTGTACGGAGTTCCCGATCCGTCCGGTGCGGTGTTCCAACCGGTAAAGATATAACCGATTCGGGTAAAACTATTGGCTCTTAATTTTTTTGCTACGCCGGGGAGAAATTCTTGTGAGGGCATTTCGCCCGGAGCGCCATTATTATCAAAAGTTACATAAATGGCATTGGGGTTATTCGGTAACGTCCATCCGATATCACGCAATACGCCTATTTTTCTTGTATTAAAAGAATGTAAAGCCGAATTAGCGCCAATACTGGATTTCATAAAAGTTTGGAAATTGGTTACCGTATTATCCCAGTGTGAAGTACTTGAACCGCCTGAATAAGAGGTTGGTGCATACATTCTTACACGAGTTCCTTCGTTGGCTGCCAATAAGTTTGACCCCGGCGCTCCGGCATACAAATTGTTGCTTATCGTAAGTGCCGCGCGCTCGCTTTGCGTAAGTGTGGTAATGCAAGGTCCTGTAAGACCTTGAAATAATTGACGGTCGAAAATTCCGGGACTATTTGTGTAATAACCATTGCCATTTGTCGCCGTATAAGCATAACGACCATCAGATGTAACTAAAGGGAAAAAGCCTAATCCATGAGCTACTTCGTGCAACATAACAGTAACGCAATCGTATCTGCCGCTACCGGGATTGGCACCCAATTCATAGTTGTAATTAGCTCTCGTATTCATTTGTATCTGAATATCTTGCATAGATGGCACAACATTATAACCTGCCATTTGGTTTCCCACGGCAGAACAATACCATGTTTGTGTTGCCGGATCCCAATAGCTTGGCATTCGGGTGGCGGAGCCAAGAACATTAGTGCTTCCCATATCATAAAACCGAACACTCATCGCTACAGGTACCGTACCTGCCATTTGTTCGCTCCAAAGCTCTAATGCGTATTCTGTTGCCGCGCGCTGTTCATTAGTTATCGAACCGATTGTGGTTAAATCAAACTCTAAATATCCGCCTGCTCCTATTTTGCTCGGAGTTTCATCAGTTTCAATATTAAAATGCTCGTCGTAAATCCATAAACCGCCATCAGGTAGCTTATACATGTATACATAATAGCTCATTTCTTCTTCTAATTGTGTAATGTAACGATGAAATTCAGGATCATCCGAAGGAATGGTAATAAGCCTTGGTTTTTCTTTGAAAATATGCACAATTTGCCTGTCTTTCGGCAATGCTTCTTTCACATTTTCTTTTGGTCCATAAAGATAACGAGGAATATGCACGTCTCTTTTAGCGGCAGAAACAGAAGCAATGTTTTTTACCGAAAAATCAGACGTGGTTTCCATTATCAAATAATGGTTTGCATTTCCTAACACACCTTGTCTTAATTCTTCAATGAAAAACGGCGCTAACTGAAATTCGGTGCTTGGTATGGCGGGAATAATCACTACGTGAGCTCCGGTTTGTTCATTTAAAATAACGATTTGTGTACTTTCTACCGATGAAAGTGCAAGAGCATACATATCTTTACTTTCATTATTTTTTGTTAATGATAAAGTGGAAATTCCCGATTTTGCAATCTGATTTTTTAATAATGTTACATTTTCTGTTGATAAATCATTTTGGTTCACCGAAAAAAGATGTTGTGCGTGAAGGAAAGTTACGCTAAACATGAATCCGATGATAGTTACGATGATGATAATTTTTTTCATATTTTATTTAATTTTAAAATTCCAATTAATTGACGGAATGATGGGAAACAAACTCATCTTATAAGCTTTGGTAGTCATATCGAAAATAGGCGGTTGCGCATTGATGTCGAAGTTTGTGGTGGTTTCATAAAAGATAAAAAAAGGATTTTTTCGATTATAGGCGTTGTAAACGGAGAAATTTAGACCTGTTTCAAAGCGCTTACGTTTAACGATGGTCCAATTTACGGATAAATCTAAACGATGATAAGGAGGCAAACGATATGCATTTCTATCGCTGTACTCCGTGATCATGTTGCCGTTAAAAAAATAATAGCCTACCGGTATAGTCATCGAGTTTCCGCTTGCAAATACCCAAACGGCTGCAACAGATAATTTATTGCGAATAATATCGAAATTTAAACTGACGGAGACGTCGTGGCGGCGATCATATTTTGCCCAAAACCACTCGCCCTTATTGAGGTCATCAAATTGCCTTTTCGTGTAAGAAAGCGTGTAGCCCACAAATCCGGTAAGTCTGCCTCTGTTTTTTTGTAGAAAAAATTCAATGCCCCACGAGTAGCCTTTTCCTTGTGTAAGTATCTGATCAATATTTGCTTGCAACATCGACATATCCAATCCGTCTTGATACTCCGTCAAATTGTTCATGTGTTTGTAATACGCATCAATGTAGGCTTCAAACATATTTTTATAAAAATTTCTGAACACACCCAACGAAACCTGGTGTCCCACTTGCGGTTTTACGAAAGCGGTACTTGGAACCCAAACATTAGTGGGCAACGAAATGGAAGACATGGAAAGTTGGTGCAAATATTGATAGTTCATGGTGTAAGATGTCTTTATAGATGTATTAGAATCTAACAAAAAGCGTGCCGAGATGCGAGGCTCCGGATTATTATATTGCTTGGTAATTTGTCCGGGTCTATATAAAATAGTATCAATAACTTGCAATCTGTGATCTAAAACAAAACGGGTAAATTTTCCTATATGTGAGAAATGCGAATAGCGCAAACCGTAGCTAATTTTTAACCATTTTACAATATCCCACTCATCGTTGGCATAAATTGACAACTCATTGGCATACAAAGGCTCCGATTTTGGAAGCGTAAGATTGTTGTCTTGCCCTGCTTCCACTTCATAATTAGTTGGAAAAAAAGTATGAAAAATATAGTGAGCTCCGATTTTTATGTTATGTTTTGGATTTGGTAAATAAGTAAGTTCCGATTTCAGTGCATAATCTCTTATTCCTGAGGATATCGCAAAATTATAAACGCCTTGTTTCATCTCCATTCTAAATTTATAATTGCTAAACGTACCGGATGTATTTAAGAATAATTTTGGTGAAATAATGTAATTCCACCGTGCCGAAACCGCTGCGTTGCCCCACGCAAAAACCGCATTAATATTACCG
Organism: Bacteroidota bacterium; assembly: GCA_009786185.1. Classification (GTDB taxonomy): domain Bacteria; phylum Bacteroidota; class Bacteroidia; order Bacteroidales; family WCHB1-69; genus WRNX01. Next base: position 15,719 of record WQTS01000093.1, on the reverse strand, counting down.
TTCCCCGATTTGAATCCATAAACATCATCTCCGTAATAACCACCAATATAAAGTCGGTGTTTATCATTAACAATGACATTAAATTTGGCATTCAAATCGTAGAAATAAAATTTTGCGCCTTTAAACGGATTGTCTTTTTTCAAAAAAGGTTGAATTAACCAATCAATGTAGGTTCTTCTACCTGAAACAATAAAAGAAGCCTTGTCTTTTTTTATCGGACCTTGCACGGTTAAACGCGAAAAAATAAGACCCACTCCGCCATCTAACTCATATTTTTTCATATTTCCCTCTTTTTGAGTAACATCTACAATAGAAGCCAAGCGACCTCCGTAGTTTGCGGGCATTCCCGACTTGATAAGTTCAATACTTTTCACGGCATCGGCATTGAAAATGGAGAAAAAACCGAATAGATGATCCGGGTTATAAACGGGCGCTTCATCTAACAGGATGAGGTTTTGGTCGGCATTACCGCCGCGTACATAAAACCCGCTGCTCCCCTCAGAGCCCGACTGAATGCCGGGCAGTAATTGAATGGCTCTTAGCACATCTGTTTCGCCCATAAACGCCGGCATTGCCTTAATGGTTTCAATTTTCATCTCCATTCTGCCCACATCAATACTTGTAACGTTTCTATCGGCGGCTTGTCCCGTAACTACCACTTCATCAGTAATAATTGCGGCGGGTTCAATATCAATATTTTTCTTCAGGTTGGAAGTCATGGTAATTTGTTCGGAAACCTGTTTGTATCCTAAATAATTAACATTCAATGTATAAGTCCCTTTTTCAACCGTAATGGAGTAAAAACCGGCGGTGTTGGTAATGGCGCCGCTTGGGGCGGTTTTAGAAAGTGTGTCTTTTAAAATGATATAAGCGCCTGCAATGGTTTCGCCACTGGCAGCATCTTTTACAATACCCGAAAGCGTTATCTTTTGGGCATTTAACGCGAAGGCAGTGGTCAATATGATGAAAAATAGTACAAGTGCTTTTTTCATAATGGGGCGCAAATATAGCATTTACACGCAACCATCAGGTTTGGGCAATCCGGCGATGCGGCAGGCGCCGCGTGCGGGACCCAACGGGAAAAGCTCGTAAATATCTTTTAATTTCAGTCCGGTTTCTTTACAAATAGAACGAATCATGGGCGCCATACCGGTTTCATCGTAGCTACGACGAATAATTCTGATAACTGCCCAATGATTTTCCGTTAAATCTTGAATGTCATCTTCTTTTGCAATGAGTATTGCCAATTCATCATTCCATAATTGTGGCTCAAGCATAAAGCCGTCGCCATCCATTTCAATGGGTTTTCCGTTAAATTCAATTGCCATATTTCTTTTTTTGAGCGGCGAAGATAATTTTTTTTTGCACACAGATGACACGGATTAAACAAGATTTTCACAGATAACAATTTGCTTAATTTTGATATTCAGCTAAAAGAATCTGTGTATATCTGTTACATCTGTGTCATCTGTGTGCAAAAAATCTAAGGTACCGGATCATACCCGCTTCCGCCCCACGGGTTACACCGTACAATGCGTTTTATTGTTAACCAACTGCCTTTCAGCGCTCCGTGTTTTTGTATCGCTTCAATGCCGTACTGTGAACAGGTGGGTACAAAACGGCATTGTTTGCCTAAAAAAGGGGAGAGTGTGAATTGATATAATTTTATCAATCCAATAAAAAACCACGAAAAAATTCGGTTGATCATTAATACGCCCTCGCAAACACTACCCGTTGCGAAGAAGGTTTCCCCGTTAAAATACACTTGCCTTCCTCTTTCTCATTATTAAACGGAATAACGCGAATGGTGGCTTTCGATTTTTCTTTAATCAACTCTTCCGTTTCGGAGGTGCCATCCCAATGCGCAAGCACAAAGCCGCCTTTATTATCTAAAATGTCTATAAACTCTTCCCAGGTATCAGCTTTGCGTGTATTTTCTTCTCTGAATTTCAATGCTTTATTGTATATACTTTGTTGAATGTCTTCTAACAATGTTTCAATGTGCTCTGCTAAACCATCGAAAGAAGCGGTGTGTTTTTCAAGTGTATCGCGGCGAGCAATTTCTACCTGGTTGTTTTCCAAGTCTCGCGGTCCGATAGCAATTCTCACAGGAACGCCTTTTAACTCATACTCATTGAATTTCCAGCCGGAGCGCTTGGAATCGTCGTCGTCGAATTTTACGGAAATGTTCTTCGTTTTTAACGCAGCACGTAACGCAGATACTTTTTCTGTAATAGCTTGTAGCTGTTCTTCTGTTTTATAAATAGGGACAATAACGACTTGTAAGGGCGCTAATTTGGGTGGTAACACCAAGCCGTGGTCATCGGAGTGCGACATGATGAGTGCACCGATTAAGCGGGTGGAAACACCCCACGAGGTTGCCCACACGTATTCTAATTGGTTTTCTTTGTTTAAAAATTTAACATCGAATGCTTTGGCAAAATTTTGTCCTAAAAAATGTGAAGTGCCTGCTTGCAAAGCTTTTCCGTCCTGCATTAAAGCCTCAATGCAATAAGTGTCTTCAGCGCCGGCAAAGCGTTCATTCGGCGATTTTACGCCTGTTAATACTGGCATTGCCATAAAGTTTTCCGCGAAATCCGCATAAACGTCCAACATTTGTTTGGTCTCAATCAGCGCTTCTTCGCGGGTGGCGTGCGCCGTGTGTCCTTCTTGCCACAAAAATTCGGCGGTGCGCAAAAACAGGCGGGTGCGCATTTCCCAACGCACTACGTTTGCCCATTGGTTGCACAAAATCGGCAAATCGCGATACGATTGTATCCAATTTTTATACGTATCCCAAATAATGGTTTCCGAAGTGGGGCGCACAATGAGTTCCTCTTCCAATTTTGCCTCCGGATCTACCATTACGCCGCCGTTAGGGTCATTTTTAAGACGATAGTGCGTAATAACTGCGCACTCTTTCGCAAAACCTTCCACGTGGTCGGCTTCCTTGCACAAAAACGATTTGGGGATAAACAACGGGAAATACGCATTCACGTGTCCCGTATCTTTAAACATTTTGTCTAACGCAGCTTGCATGTTTTCCCAAATGGCGTAGCCATAAGGTTTTATGACCATACATCCGCGCACGGCAGAGTTCTCCGCCAAATCCGCTTTTTTAACAATGTCGTTATACCATTTTGAATAATCTTCTTCGCGTGTTGTGAAATCTTTTGCCATAAAATTGATTTTGGGCGGCAAAAATACATAAATAATAATTTTTTAGCTTTATTTTCAACCTATAACATAAAATATTAAATAATTATTGTACTTTTGCCGCCGATTTGAGTTATTGAATATTTTCCTCCAATCTTTAAATTACTAATCTACTTATTTTAAAAAAATTAAATGAACATTTACATTGCAAATTTGAACTACAGCGTGAGCGATGCTGAGTTAAAAGAATTATTTCAAAAGTATGGAGAAATATCTTCAGCTAAAGTTATTACCGACAGAGAAACCGGAAGGTCAAGAGGCTTTGGTTTTGTAGAGATGCCAAATGAGGCAGAAGCATTAAAAGCAATTCAAGAATTGAATGAAACAGAGCACGAAGGCAAAGTTATAGCTGTTAATGTAGCAAAACCGAAAACCGAGAAAAGAGATTTCAACAATAATCGTCGGGGCGGAGGATATAACTCACGGAGATACTAAAAATCCAAATTTACCTTCACACTTATTAAAACAAACAGTGAAAGCTAAGATATATTCGGCTTTCACTATTTGTTATTTCTATTTATTAATAAAGTATACAATTATATAAATTTATGACATTTAACGACTTAAATATTATCCCTCCTATTTTAAAGGCGCTCGAAGAAAAAAAATATTCGACACCTACGCCTATTCAAGAAAAAGCTATTCCTGTAGCATTAAATCAACAAGATTTATTAGGGTGCGCCCAAACAGGAACCGGAAAAACTGCCGCTTTTGCTATTCCTATTATACAGCGGTTATCAAAAGTAACACGGCAAGAAAAACATCGTCCCATTAGGGCATTAATACTCACTCCAACACGAGAATTGGCTATACAAATTGATGAATGTTTCAATCATTATGCAAAATATACTCACATTAAACATAGCCTTGTTTTCGGCGGAGTGAACCAAAATTCACAAGTTGAAAAACTTAAAAAAGGGATGGATGTATTAATTGCCACACCCGGACGTTTATTAGATTTAATGGCACAGGGTTTTGTTAACTTAGATGCTATCGAATGTTTTGTGTTGGATGAAGCGGACAAAATGTTAGGCATGGGATTTATTCACGACATAAAGCGCTTATTGCCAAAACTTCCACAAAAAAAACAAACGCTTTTCTTTTCGGCAACCATGCCACCTGAAATTATTGCGCTTTCAAAATCTATTTTACACAATCCTGTAAAAGTTGAAATTTCTCCGGAATCTTCGGTGGTAGATACAATAGACCAATACGTATATTATGTAGAGAAAGAAGAAAAAAGAGTGCTTTTAATCTCTTTAGTGAAACAGGCAAAAGGAGATTCGATATTAGTGTTTTCACGAACGAAACACGGAGCCGACCGTATTGCACGTACTTTATGCAGAGCAGGAATAGACACCGAGGCTATTCATAGCAACAAGTCTCAAACTGCAAGACAGCGCGCACTTAATAATTTTAAATCAGGCAAAACGCGGGTTATGATTGCAACCGATATTGCCGCCCGTGGATTAGATATTAACAAGTTGCCTTTTGTAATCAACTATGACTTGCCGGATATGCCGGAAACCTATATTCATCGTATTGGTCGTACAGGAAGAGCCGGGAGAACAGGAACCGCGTTAACATTTTGCTCACAAGATGAAATGAAACAATTGATTACTATTCAGAAAATGCTCGGTTTTACTATCCCTGCCGTGAGTTAAAATTCAAAGTTAATATTTATCAACTATTACAAGGAACTCATCCAAAACTTTTCTATTTTCGCCCCATAAATAAAAAACGTTTTTATTATGGCTGAAAAAAATACTCCTATTCCGGAACACATTGTAAACAAAATTGTTGCCGAAAGCGGCATTAGTGAAGTGGGAAAAGCTTCGATTAGAGAAATTAAGAAACTGATTAACGATATTGAGGCGGCAAGCAGTACGCCGTTTATTCGTATGGAGATGGGGATTCCCGGATTGCCTGCCTGCAAAATTGGCGTAGATGCTCAAATTGAGGCGCTTAAAAACGGATGCGCCGCCATTTATCCCGATATTGACGGCACGCCCGATTTGAAAAAAGAGGTGTCGCGCTTTGTGAAAAATTTCTTAGATTTAGATGTGCTTCCCGAAAGTTGTATTCCCACCGTAGGCTCTATGATGGGCGGTTTTGCCTGTTTTATGACGATGGTTCGGGCGCGAAAAGAAAGAGATACCACTTTATTTATTGACCCGGGTTTCCCTGTACAAAAACAACAACACAGAGTATTAGGGTTTAAATATGAGACATTTGACGTTTACAATTACCGCGGCGAAAAATTGCGTGAAAAATTGATTCACTATTTGAAAAAAGGGAATATTCATTCTATTGTTTATTCTAATCCTAATAATCCATCGTGGATTTGCTTTACAGAGAATGAGTTAAAAGTTATTGGCGAATTGGCTACACAGTACGATGTTTGCGTGATTGAAGATTTGGCGTATTTTGGAATGGATTTTCGCAAAGATATTTCGCATCCGGGTAAATCGCCGTTTCAACCTACCGTAGGAAAATATACAGAAAATTACGCGTTGTTAATTTCAAGCTCAAAATCGTTTAGCTATGCAGGGGAAAGAATCGGCATGTTGGTGCTTTCCAATCATTTATATAATAGAGATTTTCCGGATTTAGTTCCTTATTTTGGAACTCCGAAATTTGGTCGCGCCATTATTTACGGTACGGTGTATGCAATTAGCTCCGGCACTTCGCACTCGGCGCAATACGGCTTGGCAGCTATTTTAAAAGCTTGCAACGAAGGTAAATACAATTTCTTGGATGAGGTTAAAATTTATGCCGACAAAGCGCACATCATGAAACGGATGTTTTTAGAAAACGGTTTTTCTTTGGTGTATGATAAAGATGAGGACAAACCGCTTGCCGATGGATTTTATTTCACGGTAAGCTACCCCGGACTGAGTGGCGAAGAGCTGCTGAAAGAGTTTCTCTATTATGGCATTAGCGCCATTTCGTTGACCATCACGGGCAGCGAGCGCACGGAAGGACTTCGTGCCTGCGTTTCGTTGATTAAGATGGAGCAGATGCCGGTGTTGGAGGAGAGGTTGAAGCGGTTTAGGGAGAATCATTTGTAGAGGGTCGAAAATTTTCGACCCTCGCAAACCACAACCAATAGGTTGTCAATATAAATAGGTGTTAATTGCAATATATATCTTTTGCAAACAACGCCTTTATTTTCATTTCTATCCACCTGTAAATCCTCAATAAAATCTAAATCTTTCTCTGCAAACCATTTATACATTGCTTCTTTCGCGCACCAAAAATAATAGAGTTCTTTCAAATTGTTGGTATCGCAGGCGGCAATTTCTTGTTGGCTCATGAAACGAGAGTAAAGCGGCAAAATTCGAGGAGTAAGTTCTTCAATATCAATTCCAACGGGGATTTTTGCTACAGCTACAGCTACTGTGTTTTCAGTATGAGAGAAGGAGATATAATGATCCTTCAGCTGTGGTTGTCTGGTTTCGGTGTAAGTGATGCCGATTGCATTATTGCCAAGTAATTCGGCAAGCGCTGCCCTGCACGCTAATTTTTGGAGACGAATTTTTTGCAATTTAATGGTTTTAATTTGCGATTCGTCTTCGGGAAGCAGGTGCAAAAAGTTAAAGAAAAACTCCTCGGTTTCAGCAATTTGCCAAACACCCACAAAGGTGCTTAGAGAGATCTCTTTTTTTAGTATTAAAGACATGGTTACATATAAACTACCCCGTCTCGCTTCGCGAGACACCCCTTCAAATTTTGAAGAGGATTATTCTTCCGTTTCCCTTCTCCCTTCTGCTTTCTCCCTTTCTCCTTTCTGCCTTTCTGCTTTTCCTCGTACTTTATCCTTTGCTTTAATCAACTGTTTCTTCAGGGCATCAATTACATCATCGGTGGCTTCTTCAAAGGTTTTGGCTGTTTTGCAGGCGATGGCGTCGTTTCCGCGAATTTTTGCCCGAATTTCCACCATTTTATTTTCCGGTTTTTCCGTGTTTTCTAATTTCATGGTAATATCGAAACCAATAATACCATCGTGAACTTTAGCTACTTTTTCCAACTTTTCGGAAATGAAACTTTCTAATTTTTGATCTGCTTTAAAATGTACCGAATTGAATGTAATGTTCATAAAACCTCCTTTTTTATGCTCGGGGATGAGCTTGTTGATAAATAGATTTCAATTTTTCAATGGAGTTGTGGGTATATACTTGAGTAGCAGCTAAATTGCTGTGTCCCAATAATTCTTTAATGGTGTTGAGGTCTGCGCCGCGATTGAGTAAATGCGTTGCAAAAGTATGACGAATAACGTGTGGACTTCTTTTCTCGATGGTAGTAATCATATCCAAATACTTGCGTACAACCGTGTAGATGTTTTTGGGCGCTAATTGCTTCCCTTTAACGTTTACAAACACGAAATTATTTTGTGCCGGTGCACTAAATTTTTCTGTGTACGATTCTAGATATTTGTTAAAAACGTATTGGAAGGTGTGTCCGAAAGGAATAATTCGTTCTTTATTTCTTTTTCCCAACACTTTTACTTGGTTATTACACAAATCAATATCAGAAAAAGTGAGCATTCTGAGTTCGGAAAGCCGCATGCCGGTGGCATAAAAAAGTTCCAATACGGCTCGGTCGCGCCAACCCTCAAAACTTTCGGCAAACAAATCTGCCGAAAACAGCTTTTCCATATCTTTTTCTTCTACAAATTGCGGCAAACGTTGACGCATTTTTGGCGCATGCACTTGCAACATCGGGTTCGTTTCAAAAACATTCATTTTAATATGATATTTATAAAACGATTTTAATGCACTCATTTTTCGATTAATAGATCGTGGAGAGATTTTTTTTTCCATTAAGGTAATGAGCCAAGTGCGAATGATAACCGAATCCACTTCTTTCCATTCTAAATTGGGAAACGCTTGTTGAGAATAACTCCAAAATTGCTCCAAATCATTACGATACGAAATAACTGTATGCTCCGAAGCGCGTTTTTCGAATTGGAGATAATCAAGAAATGTGTTAATTAGAGACATTTAATGGGCTAAATTCATGTAACAATCTTCGATGGTGGGGCTTATTTGTTTAATAACTATGTTGTTGAAACCGTTTTGTATTAAGTAATTTTTTATCTCATATAAACTATCCCGTCCTTCAAATACGGTATGCGGTGTGCGGTGTGCGGTGTGAGGTAAATCTTTCACCATCTCACTATCACCGCAAACCTCACACCGCATACCTCTCACCGTTACATGCACCGTATCCCCAAACGCAAAACAACTCTTCACCAATGGGTTTTTTCGCAATGCCAACAGCATCTGATACATGTTGTCTCCTTCTACCGAATAAAGCGGTTCGGTAAAATTTGCGATGATGTTTTGCGGGGTGTCAATGCTGATAAACTCGCCTTTATTAATGAGTGCGATTCTGTCGCACAAACTTGCTTCATCCATGTAGGGTGTGGAGACTAAAATGGTGATTTCCTGTTCTTTCAGGCGGCGCAACATTTCCCAAAACTCTTTGCGAGATACGGGATCAACACCGGTGGTAGGTTCATCTAAAAACAATATTTTCGGTTTGTGAATTAAGGCGCAACTCAATGCTAACTTTTGCTTCATTCCGCCTGAAAGCGCACCTGCTTTTCTATCTTTAAACGGCTCAATTTGTTGGTAAATTTCTTTGATGAGGTGATAGTTTTCTTCAATGGTGGTGTTAAATAAAGTGGCGAAAAAGTTAAGATTTTCTTCTACGGTTAAATCCATGTATAAAGAAAATTTTCCCGGCATGTATCCGGCGATGTCGCGGATTTTTTGGAAATCGGTGATAACGTCGTAGTTTTCGATTTTTATGGTGGGTATGGGTCGAAAATTTTCGACCCGTACGTTATCCGGTAGAATCAATGTGGTTAAAATGCGGAACAGGGTGGTTTTTCCGGCGCCATCCGGACCGATGATGCCAAAAATTTCGCCTTTATTTACTTCAAAGTTGATATTTTTTAGAGCTTGAACGCCTTGTAGTTTTGGTTTTATGCCCATAATTTTTCGATAAATCCGCACCGGTGGCGGGACGAATTTTTGAACGAAATATGTCTTCGATACGTTTTTAACGATCACAGATTTAGAACTCTGATGACTCTGATTAGGCATGATTTTCTCTGATTTTTTTATTGGTATTTGAAAAGTATTTACGTTTAAATTCGGGTTTTTTACCAAAATTCAATAATAATCCAACCTCTATTTCTGTTGCTTTCAAATAGTTTAATAATTGATATTCATGCTCTTCACATAAAGATTCTGTTGCTTTCAATCCTAATATTACTTGTCTTCAACTATGATGTCAGCATAATATTCTCCGACCTCTATATCTGCATAATGCACTTTAATTTGTTGCTGTTTCGAGCATTTTAATCCGGTTTTCTGTAATTCATAAAATAGAGCGTTTTGATAGACCTTTTCTAAAAATCCATATCCTAAAATATTATAAGCTTTATAAAAAAGTTCAATAATTTTTTTTGTTAAATCGGTGTTTTGATACATAGTTATTTTTATTTTATTTGTTATTGTTTTTAGAACTCTGATGACTCTGATTTGGCATGATTTACCTGATTAAATCAGAGAAAATCTGCTCAATCAGAGTCATCAGAGTTCTATTAGTTAAACCTTACATCCCCATACATCCCAATCTTTAAGTAACCATCATTTTGCACTAAAATTTTAATGGCGTATACCAAATTAGCGCGTTCATCTTTGGTTTGGATAGTTTTGGGGGTAAATTCAGCTTCGGAGGAGATCCATGTGATGGTGCCGTTATATTCGCGACGTTCTTTTTCTCCGAAATCGGAATACACTTTTACTTGTTGTCCTAATTTTATTTGGGTTAATTGTGCTGAAGTAATATAAGCGCGTAGGTAAATATTCTCTACATCAGCTACTTTAAACAGAGGTCTGCCCATGGCGGTAACTTCGCCGGCTTCGGCGTATTTTACCAAAATGGTTCCGAAAATAGGGCTTTTTATGTGTGCTTTCAAAAGTTGGTCGTCTATGGCGGCAATTTGCGCCGCTACCAAACTTGTGTTGTCCGAAACGCCTTGATTATTTTTCTCTAAATTTTCTTTGGTGGCGGCAATCTGTTTTTTAATAATGGCGATTTGCGCGTTAATATCGTCCAATTGTTTGGTATTTCCTGCTTTTGCGGCAATCAACTTCTCTATGCGTGTTTTTTCGCGTTGCTGGTAAGCTAATTGTTCTTCTAAAGAAGCTAATTGAGTATCAATATTTTGCTTACGTGTACCTACTTGACTTTTACTTTGTAAAAGTTGCACTTTTTGCAGGTAAAGTTGTACAGTATCAATTAAACCGAGCGGTTCGAAAGCTTCCACTTTCTGCCCTTCTATAATATTCAATGTTAATATTTTGCCTGTTGCTTCTGCCGAAACGATGACTTCGGTAGCTTCGAACATGCCGGAAGCGTCGTAGTTTTTATTTTTTGAAGTGCATGCTGAAAGCAGAAGAATGAGGCTTGAAAAAAGGGCAATATATTTCATAGAAAGCGGTCAATTTTTGAGGGCAAAAGTATTAAAAATTTACTGTCTTTCAAAAAATAAAAGCAAAAAATAACTCTTGAAATAACATTCCTTTCATCATATTAAAAAAAATATATTTTTGCACGCTACATATATATTGTAACAAATGAAACTATTATAAACTTTTAAGCCAAAAATTATCAATATAAATAATTAAGAAACAGTAATTTAAAATTTAAAAACAAAAAAAACAATATCCAAAAATTATTAACCAAAATTTATTAATTATGAAAAAAATGTTTATTCTATTGATTACGCTGCTATTTAGTGTAACAATGTTTGCGCAACAAACACCGTTTGGTGCCGTACAAGTAGAGGAATTACAACCCGGTGTTTTGCAAGATGTCATGCCGAACAACATCTATCAAATGACGGAACCTGTGCAGTTCTCAAAGGAACAAAAAAAACTGTTAAGGGCTGAATATCCGGTAAGTTGGGAGAACTCTCCCTCAAAAGCGCCAATTGAAGGAGCCCCAGTCTTTACTCAAGGATTTGAAGGGCTTACTACCGGTAACGGATTCCCTGCGATAAGTTGGATCGCAAACCCGGCTGCGGCTTCTGCAACCACTACTAACTGTTGGAGGGTTGGAAGCACAAATCCACGCACAGGAACTAGAACCGCTGAAGTAGCGGGAACCGCAACTGCTGCCGCTAACATGCAGCTTTTCTCTGCCGAATTTAATTTGGTGCAAGGTCAAAACTATCTGTTTGAATTTTGGTTACGCTGGAATACCAATGCGCAAACCAGTCATTATTTTAATATGTTTATAGATATCTTTAATGAGGCGGAAACTGTGGATGAAACGCTTTTCATGATCTCCGGCGCCGACGGTGATCTATATGAAAATGCGTATAGAGCTATTAGAGTAAATTATGTAGCTACAGAAACCGGTCCTTGCAGGCTTTGGTTCTTTATTCCCAAGGGTGCAAGTACTAATATCGGCACAATAATCATGGATGATATCACAGTTATGCAGCTAACATTAAGACCAAACGATTTGGCGATTTCTGCTCCCGTTTTTCCTTTCTCGCAAGTTCCACTTGCTCAAGGGCTTACGCCGTTAAATCTAACTGCAACAGTTAGCAATGTTGGAGCTAACCCACAAACCAATGTAGTTGTTGAAGTAAAACTCAACGGAACAACAGTTGGAACTTCTACTCCAATAACTCTTGCTGCCGGAGCCGATCAAACGGTTACGATTCCGGTTACCGGAACTACGGTTTTTGGTGAAAACACACTAACTTACACCGTATCAGCAGCCCTACCTGATGATGATCCAAGTGATAATACCGCTACATCAACATTTATGGTATCGGGTAATACAATGGCCGTGGATAACGGTAGTTTGGCTTGGCAAGTGGGAAGTACAACTAACAACAGGATGGCTTATGGAAATGTTTTCACATTTAGTAAACCGACTGAAATTTACAATGTTACAGTTCGTCAAAATCGAACTACTGGTGCGACTTTCGCTTTGCAAATTTTCGCAGTTACCGGTACTAACACGGTTGCTGCAACGCCTTTACATACTCAAGATGTTACAAACGGCGCTCAGCAACAAGTAACTACATTTACCCTAACGACTCCGGTTACCGTACCGGCAGGAAGTTATTTTATTTGTCTTGAAGAAGGAGCTAATGCGACAACTACTTTAATGATTGGAGACAATAATATACCACTTAGAAACAGCTCTTTCTCAAAACTTAATACAGGAACTGCGTTGACACTGCTTCCCAACAACTTAGACCTCAAAATCAATGTTGATTTTTTGAACAACGATATCGGTATTACGGCTACGCCTCCTTTTTCGAGAGTTCCTGCCGATCAAGCTGCTGCAATGACGTTGCCAAACCTCAACGCGACGCTTTCGAATGTTGGTTTGCTACCACAAACTCAAGTTAAATTTTCAGCAACGCTGAACGGTAGTTCAATTGGTACTTCAAATGAAATTGCGAGTATTGCTGCCGGAGCAAGTGCTACGGCAACACTCGTACCAACGCCGAATACGATGCCGACAACACTCGGAACCCATACGTTGGTTTACACGGCAACACAATTTGAAACCGATCAAAATTTGGCTAATAATGTGGTAACAAGGACATTTGAAATTACAAACAATATGTATGCCGTAGATAATACGCCGGCTATTCCTCCGGGAGGTTTTGGATCAACTGCAAGCGGTGCGAGATTGGGTAACCTCTTTACGATTTCAGCTCCTACAATAATAGATTCGATTACTATTGGTTGGGCTGGAACAACAGCTGTAAATTATCAACTCGGTATCTATTCTGCGACCAGTCCTACAGCATACAATGCAACAGCGCTATTCCAAACAGGCAACATTGCACGTCCTACATCACCAGGTTGGCAAACCATACCGATTGACGTGACGTTGGCGCCGGGTTTGTATTTCATCGCTGCGATTTCAACGAGTACCACTAACTATTCAATTGGTTTTGGTGATGTTATGAATGGTGTAACGTCTTTGTCCGGAAGTACAGCAGGAGTCATATCAGTTGGTAATTCTAATGTTGGTCCTTTGGCAATTCGTTTGATCACCAAAGCACTACCACCTAACGCCTTGACAGCAACCATACCTGTATTCCCATACACGCAAATTCCGACTACGCAAACACTTGCGTCTGCATTCACAGCAACTGCTACAAACGGTGGTATGAATCCTCAAAACAATGTAACGTTGAATGTTGATTTGGGAACAACCACAATTGCAACATCTACGCCTGTTACTTTGACTTCCGGTGTAACTCAAACGTTGACCGCTACGCCTGCTACAGGTGCGTCAATTGCTATGGGAGCCAATACCTTAACGCGAACGGTTTCTTCTGATTTCTTTACAGGCGGAACAGCAATCACAAATACGCAAACGTTCCAAGGAACTGTGAATAAATATGCAGCTGATGATGCAACAACAGCAGGTACAACCATGACTCCGGCTCGTGGTGCATACATGGGAAATATTTTCGTTATTACCAAAACAACGACATTGGAAGAAATTGAATTGGCGTGGAACACTGCCGTTGCTCGTAACACTTTGGAGCTGCACATGTTCCAAATGAACGGCGACCTTACTCTCGGAGCTGCAGTAAACGTTGGTGGAGCAACAAACTACCAAACATTCAACAAAACTGCTGCTATAGGTACGCAAATTCTTACTCTTCCTACGCCTGCGGTGCTTGAACCGGGCAGATATTTTGTTGCTGTAAGAGCGCTTGTAGCTGCTTCTAACAATAACATCGACCTTCGCGGTGATGGTATTGCAGGAAAAGAATACTTTACTCATGCGGGAAGTACAACACAAGGCACAAGAATTACTACAGGCAACAGCATCGTACGTGCCATTTCAACTGCAGCAAACGGTGCACCGGCTATTCGTATGCTTCTCGAGGCCTTCCAAATTGCCGTAACAATCGATGGTAACGGAACCATTCTCCCGTCAACCGGCAATCATTTAGTAGGCCCCGGTACGAATAAAACTTTCACTTTTGAAGCTGACCCCGGTTATTGTATTGATTCCGTACTTGTTGATGGTGTTCATATTCCATCTGCTATTAACGCAGGAAATACAACAGGAAGCTATACTTTCTCAAATATTGCTGCTGCACATACCCTTCATGTTAAATTTGTAAAAGGTTGGACAATTACCTCCAGCAACTTGACATCCACCATGGGAGCTTTAGCTCCGGCAACTCCGGCAGCCATAACTTATCCTGAGTATGCTACTCCAACTTATACTTTTACACCTAATGCAGGACATCACGTAAAAGAAGTGATCATAGATGGTGTAACCGAAATTGAAGGCGATCCTGAATTTACCCAAACACTCACCTATACCTTTGGTGCATTAACAGCAGATGTTACTTTAACAGCAGAATTTGCACATAACAGCACTTATGTTTTAACACTTAATCCAAATGGCGGTACAACTAATCCCACTTCAATTAATGTTACGGCAGATGTTGCCATAGGTACACTACCCACCCCTGAGCGCACAGGCTATACATTCGGCGGCTGGTTCATTGGTGCAACGCAAATTACGGCAACTACAGTTTGGCATTATACTGGAAATCAAACTGCAACGGCAGCATGGACAGCCAATACCTATACTTTAACATTTAATCCAAGTACCGGTACATTAGTGGGTACATCTCCAAAAACGGTTACCTTTGATCAACCTATAGGAACGCCGTTCCCATCTGCCCAACAAACCAATTGTAATTTTATAGGTTGGTTTATTGGTGCAACGCAAATTACGGAAGCTACTGTTTGGAATTATGCTTCTAATCAAACAGCCATAGCTGTTTTTGAATATCCGATCACCGTTACGAATCTAAACACAACTTGGGGGTCATTTACTCCAATGGGAGCAACACCTCCGACAAATGTAATTAATTATTCATTAAATGCAAACCAAAATTATACTTTCATGCCTCATTCAGGCGCTCACATTAAAAGTGTGAAAGTAGATGGTGTAACTGTTTTTACGGGTACAAATGAGGTAACACAAAATTATGTTCACCCGTTCACCAATATTGCAAAAGCTTATTTTGTAGAAGTTGATTTTGCACCGCATTGCTACCCAACGTTGTCGAATGTAAATGCACCAAATGTTACCGTAACCGCATCGGCTACTTGCGTAGAACATGGCTCAGATATTACTTACACTTTCGCTCCCGATTTTTGTTACGATAATAATATGGTTGTACGAATCAATGGTACTATTCGCACCCTGGATGCCAACAATCAATTCACCCTTACCAATGTAACAGCACGACCTGCTATTGTAGTAACTACTGATATCAAAATATTTGAAATTTCAGCTACACCACTTGCGGGTACCAACCCCTGGGGTGCTATTACTCCGGCAGGCGTTGTTAACGTAAATTGTGGTTCTGATTTTACGTTCCATTTCCATACCGAACCGGGCTACCGCGT